>NZ_JBVIHM010000002.1:0-396815 GCF_055570295.1 Streptomyces sp. NPDC031265 | reverse complement strand
CGTACCCCCCCCCCCCCCCCCCCCCCCACCCCCCCCCCCCCCCCCCCCCCCCCCCCCCCCGACCAGCCCAAGCGGCCCTCAGACGGACGGGGCCGGGGCGGAGCCCCGAAGCGGGGTCCGGGGGCCGCAGGCCCCGGGAGACCAGCTCAGCCCCCACCCGCCCCCGGAGGGTTCAGGGAACGGGCAGGGTGGGGGCTACGCCCGCGGCGCGCAGCCCAGGACGTGGGACTTGACCAGCGTGCCGATCCGCGGATCGTGCCGCCGGAACGCCGCCACCAGCTCCTCGTGCTCCTCCGCGTACGACTTCTGGACCGTGCCGAGCCACCGGATGGAGAGCGCCGTGAAGACCTCGATGCCGAGGCCCTCCCAGGTGTGGAGGAGGACGCTGTTCCCCGCCGCCCGCACCAGCTCACGATGGAACCCCACCGTGTGCCGCACCTGCGCCGTCCCGTCGGCCGCCGCGTCCGCCTCGTACAGCGCCGCCACATGCGGCTCCAGCGCCGAGCAGTCCGCGGCGAGGCGGTCCGCGGCCAGCTCGGCCGCGATCTGCTCCAGGCCGGCCCGGACGGGGTAGCTCTCCTCCAGGTCGGCCGCCGTCAGGTTCCGTACGCGTACGCCCTTGTTGGGGGCCGACTCGATCAGGCGGAGGGACTCCAGCTCCCGCAGGGCCTCCCGGACGGGCGTCTGGCTCACCTGGAGCTCGACGGCGATCCGGCGCTCCACGATCCGCTCACCGGGCTTCCAGCGGCCACTGACGATCCCCTCCACGATGTGCTCGCGGATCTGCTCGCGCAGCGAGTGGACGACGGGCGGGGTCATGAAGAGCTCCTTCACGCGAGCGGTGACCTCTAGACAATACGGCGGCGCCCCCACCAGGAATCACTCCGGGCAGGGGCGCCTTCGTCACAGACCGTACGGCTGCGGGTCCTACAGGCCGAGCTCGACCTCGAACTCGCCGGCCTCAAGGATCGCCTTGACGGCCGACAGGTAGCGGGCCGCGTCGGCGCCGTCCACCAGACGGTGGTCGTACGAGAGCGACAGGTACGTCATGTCGCGGATGCCGATGACCGTGCCCTCGGCGGTCTCGATGACCGCCGGGCGCTTGACCGTCGCGCCGATGCCCAGGATGGCGACCTGGTTCGGCGGCACGATGACCGTGTCGAACAGCGCACCGCGCGAGCCGGTGTTGCTGATCGTGAAGGTCGCGCCGGACAGCTCGTCCGGGGTGATCTTGTTGGCGCGGACCTTGCCGGCCAGCTCGGCCGTGGCCTTGGAGATACCGGCGAGGTTCAGACCGCCCGCACCCTTGATGACCGGCGTCATCAGACCCTTCTCGGAGTCCACGGCGATGCCGATGTTCTCCGAGTCGAAGTACGTGATGGTGCCCTCGTCCTCGTTGATCCGGGCGTTGATGACCGGGTGGGCCTTCAGCGCCTGGGCCGCCGCCTTCACGAAGAACGGCATCGGGGACAGCTTGACGCCCTCACGGGCGGCGAAGGAGTCCTTCGCGGCCGCGCGCAGCTTCATCAGCTTGGTGATGTCGACCTCGACGACCGAGGTCAGCTGGGCCTGCGAGTGCAGCGCCTTCATCATGTTGTCGCCGATGACCTTGCGCATCCGGGTCATCTTGACCGTCTGGCCGCGCAGCGGGGACGCCTCCAGGGAGGGGGCGGCCTTCGCGGCGGGGGCAGCGGCGGCCGGCGCCGGAGCGGCGGCCTTGGCGGCCTCGGCCGCGGCGATGACGTCCTGCTTGCGGATGCGGCCGCCGACGCCGGTGCCCTTGACCGCGCCCAGGTCCACACCGGACTCGGAGGCGAGCTTGCGGACCAGCGGCGTGACGTACGCGCCGTCGTCGCCGGAGGTGGCGACCGGGGCCGGAGCCGGGGTCACCGGAGCCGGAGCGGCGACCGGCGCGGCGACCGGCGCGGCGGGCGCGGCCACGGGCGCGGCGGGCGCGGCCACGGGCGCGGCCGGCGCGGCCACGGGGGCGGCCGGAGCCGGAGCCGGAGCGGGGGCGGCGGCCGGAGCCGGGGCGGCGGGGGCCGGGGCGGCGGCGGGCGCGGCACCGGCGGCGCCGATGACGGCCAGCTTGGCGCCGACCTCGGCGGTCTCGTCCTCGCCGACCACGATCTCCAGGAGCACACCGGCGACCGGGGCGGGGATCTCGGTGTCGACCTTGTCGGTGGAGACCTCAAGCAGCGGCTCGTCCTCTGCCACCTCCTCGCCGACCTGCTTCAGCCAGCGGGTGACGGTGCCCTCGGTGACGGACTCGCCCAGGGCGGGGAGGGTCACGTCGGTGCCGGAGGCGCCACCGGCGGGGGCGGCGGCCGGGGCCGGGGCCTCGGCGGCGGGCGCCGGGGCGGCCGGAGCCTCGGCCACGGGGGCCGGGGCGGGAGCGGCGGCGGGCTCGGCGGCCGGAGCGGCGGCCGGGGCCGGAGCGCCCGAGCCGTCGTCGATGATCGCCAGCTCGGCGCCGACCTCGACGGTCTCGTCCTCGGCCACCTTGATGGAGGCCAGGATGCCGGAGGCGGGGGCCGGGATCTCGGTGTCGACCTTGTCGGTCGAGACCTCGAGCAACGGCTCGTCGGCCTCGACGCGCTCGCCCTCGGCCTTCAGCCAGCGGGTGACGGTGCCCTCGGTGACGCTCTCGCCGAGCGCCGGAAGGGTTACGGAAACCGACATGGTTTCAGTTTCTCCTTACAGATTGCGGAAGTGGTCGTCGCGCCCGAGGGGCTCAGTCGTGCGAGTGCAGCGGCTTGCCGGCCAGCGCCAGGTGCGCCTCGCCGAGAGCCTCGTTCTGCGTCGGGTGCGCGTGGATGAGCTGCGCGACCTCGGCCGGCAGAGCCTCCCAGTTGTAGATCAGCTGGGCCTCGCCGACCTGCTCGCCCATACGGTCACCGACCATGTGGACGCCGACCACGGCACCGTCCTTGACCTGGACGAGCTTGATCTCGCCCGCGGTCTTGAGGATCTTGCTCTTGCCGTTGCCCGCGAGGTTGTACTTCAGAGCGACGACCTTGTCCGCACCGTAGATCTCCTTGGCCTTGGCCTCGGAGATGCCGACCGAGGCGACCTCGGGGTGGCAGTACGTCACGCGCGGCACACCGTCGTAGTCGATCGGGACGGTCTTGAGACCGGCCAGACGCTCCGCCACCAGGATGCCCTCGGCGAAGCCGACGTGCGCGAGCTGGAGGGTCGGGACGAGGTCGCCGACCGCGGAGATGGTGGGCACGTTGGTGCGCATGTACTCGTCGACGAGCACGTAGCCGCGGTCCATCGCGACGCCCTGCTCCTCGTAACCGAGGCCCTGCGAGACCGGGCCGCGGCCGATGGCGACGAGGAGGACCTCGGCCTCGAACTCCTTGCCGTCGGCCAGCGTGACCTTGACACCGTTCTGGGTGTACTCGGCCTTCTGGAAGAAGGTGCCCAGGTTGAACTTGATGCCGCGCTTGCGGAACGCGCGCTCGAGAAGCTTCGAGGAGTTCTCGTCCTCGGCCGGGACGAGGTGCTTGAGGCCCTCGATGACGGTGACGTCGGTGCCGAAGGACTTCCACGCCGAGGCGAACTCGACGCCGATGACGCCGCCGCCCAGGATGATCGCGGACTGCGGGACCCGGTCCAGGGTCAGCGCGTGGTCCGAGGAGATGACGCGGTTGCCGTCGATCTCCAGGCCCGGCAGCGACTTCGGCACGGAGCCGGTCGCCAGGAGGACGTGGCGGCCCTGGACGCGCTGCCCGTTGACGTCGACCGAGGTGGGCGACGACAGACGGCCCTCACCCTCGATGTACGTCACCTTGCGGGAGGCGACCAGGCCCTGGAGGCCCTTGTAGAGGCCCGAGATCACGTCGTCCTTGTACTTGTGGACGGCTGCGATGTCGATGCCCTCGAAGGTGGCCTTGACACCGAACTGCTCGGCCTCGCGCGCCTGGTCGGCGATCTCGCCGGCGTGCAGCAGGGCCTTGGTGGGGATGCAGCCGTTGTGCAGGCAGGTGCCGCCGAGCTTGTTCTTCTCGATCAGTGCGACGTCCAGGCCCAGCTGCGCTCCGCGCAGGGCCGCGGCGTAGCCGCCACTGCCACCGCCGAGGATCACTAGGTCGAAAACGGTGCTGGCGTCGTTCGCCACGTCACGTCCTCCATGCATGTGCGCCGGGCACCGGTCACCGATGACCGGGCGGCGGCTGGTGTTCGGCCGCTTGTCTTCGTCGGCCCTGTGGTGGGGGCCCTGTCCTGCCGAGAACCCATCTTCGCACTTGTTGCCGGAAGGCGGGACGCGGGGCCGGGCTCTGAGACGGGCGACCGCCCCCTCGGGAGGGCGATCACCGTCTGCGTACCTGTGGATTTCGTCCAGAGCGGAATCCGGACGCATACGCGGGGTGAACACGAACGGCCTCGGGCGTATGCCCGAGGCCATCGGTGTCACACGGCGTCAGCCGAGCTCGCCGTCGGCGGTGCGCTCGGCGAGGCGGACCAGGGTGCGGACCGCGGAACCGGTGCCGCCCTTGGGGGTGTAGCCGAAGGGGCCGCCCTCGTTGTAGGCCGGGCCCGCGATGTCCAGGTGGGCCCAGGTGATGCCCTCGCCCACGAACTCCTTCAGGAACAGACCGGCCACCAGGCCGCCGCCCATCCGCTCGCCCATGTTGGCGATGTCGGCGGTCGGGGAGTCCATGCCCTTGCGCAGCTCGATGGGGAGCGGCATCGGCCAGGACTGCTCGCCGGCCTCCTCGGCCGTCTCGTGGACGGCGGTGCGGAAGGCGTCGTCGTTGGCCATGACGCCGAACGTGCGGTTGCCGAGCGCCATCACCATGGCGCCGGTCAGGGTCGCCACGTCGACGATCGCGTCCGGGTTCTCCTCGGAGGCCTTGGCCAGCGCGTCGGCCAGCACGAGCCGGCCCTCGGCGTCGGTGTTGAGGACCTCGACGGTCTTGCCGCTGTACATGCGCAGCACGTCACCGGGGCGGGTGGCGGTGCCGGACGGCATGTTCTCGGCGAGCGCCAGCCAGCCGGTGACGTTCACCTTCAGGCCGAGGCGGGCGGCCGTGACGACGGCGGCGAAGACGGCGGCGGCGCCGGCCATGTCGCACTTCATCGTCTCGTTGTGGCCGGCCGGCTTCAGCGAGATGCCGCCCGAGTCGTAGGTGATGCCCTTGCCGACGTAGGCGAGGGACTTGGCCGCGCCCGGGTGGGTGTAGGCGATGCGCACCAGGCGGGGCGCGTTGGCGGAGCCGGTGCCGACGCCGAGGATGCCGCCGAAGCCGCCCTTGGTGAGCGCCTTCTCGTCGAGCACCTGGACCTTGACGCCGTGCTCCTTGCCGGCCGCGGTGGCGACTGCGGCGAAGGATTCGGGGTAGAGGTCGTTCGGCGGGGTGTTCACCAGGTCGCGGGCGCGGTTGATCTCCTCGGCCAGCGTGATGGCGCGCTCGGCGGCCGCCTTGTGAGCCTTGTCACGCGGCTTGGCGCCGATCAAAGCGATTTCGGCCAGTGGCGCCTTCGCGCTCTTGCCGCCGTCCTGGTACGCGGTGAAGGCGTACGCACCGAGCAGCGCGCCCTCCGCGATGGCCGCCACGTCCTCGGCCGCCTCCACGGGCAGGACGAACGCGGCCTTCTTGGTGCCGGTGAGCGCGCGGGCCGCGGCGCCGGCGGCGGACCGCAGCACCTCGGCGGCGAACGCCTCGCCCTTCTCGGGGGCCGTGCCGAGCCCGACCGCCAGCACGACCGGCGCCTTCAGGCCGGACGGCGACGGCAGCTTGGTCACCTCGCCCTCGGCACCGGAGGCGCCCAGGGTCTCCAGAACGACGGCGAGCTTGCCGCCGAACGCCTTGTCCACGGCCTCGGCGCCCGGCGCGACGACCGGACCCGCCTTGGGCCCGGTGCCCTTGGCGAAACCGACGACCACGGCGTCGGCGCGCAGCGTCGCGGCACCGGCAGTGCTGAGAGTCAGAGCAGTCACGGTGGTGAAGTCTCTCTTCCGTTGAGTTTTCGAGCCGAGGGATGGGTCGGCTGTGCCCCGGCGCATCGTAAATCGGCCGAGTTGGGCGCGGATACGAGCGTACGCGCGCAGATGCGCTTCGATCACGGCGGCGGCAATTCACTCATCCGTGGTGTCTCTTCAATGTTTCCCCGCCAGACTGTGAGCGCTCGGTCACACTCGGCCCGTTCGGGCAAGGGCGCACGGGGCTCCTTTGCATCATCTCCACAGGTCCTCCCATGTGCGTGCATACGGAAGGGCCCCCATGAGGGGGGAAACATTGAAGAAGGCGAACCGCTTGAACGCGGGCAGAACCACCGTCGCACTGCTCACCGCCGGCGTCCTGGCGGCGGGCATACCCGCAGCCGTGGCCGACACGACGGCGACTCCTCCGCGCATCGACCTGAAGGTGCTCGTCCTGGACGACGGGGGCAGCGCGGTGGACGCGCTGACGGCCCAGCTCACGAGCATCGGGCTGCCGTACCAGACGGTGAAACTGAACGACGCCGGGCGCCAGACGATCGACGCGGCGTTCCTGAGCGACACGGTCAACGGGCGGCCCCGCGCCAAGTTCCAGGGCGTCGTGGCGCCCAACGAGATCCCGTTCGGCGCGGCCGACGCCCCCGAGCAGACCGCGCTCGCGGCGTACGAGAAGACCTTCGGCATCCGCCAGATCGACGCCTACACCTGGGCCCACCCCGAGGTCGGGCTCGACTACACCGACCAGAACGGCGGTTGGGCGGGCGTCCTGGACGGCGCCAGGACCGCGGTCACCACGGACGGCAAGGCCGGGCCGTTCGGCTACCTCGACGGGCCGGTCCTCTTCGAGGACAACTCGGCCATGGTGTCGGAGAGCTACGGGTACGCGGGCCATCCCCGGGAGGGCTACACCAGCTATCTCACCGCGCCCACCGGCGGTTCCCTGGTCGGGTCCTACATCCACGACGGGCGCAGCGAACTCGTCGTCACCTTCGCCTACAACCAGTACCAGGAGCAGTTCGAGGTACTTGCCCGCGGCATGGTGGAATGGCTGACTCAAGGCGTACACCTCGGGCAGAGCCGCAACTATTTTGCCGTGCATGTCGACGACGTCCTCGCGCCGGACGCCCGTTGGGACACCACGCTCAACTGCACGCCCGGTGACTTCGACTGCGCCGGCGGGAGCGGTCGGACGAGCGACATCCGGATGACGGCGGCCGACGCGCAGTACGCCGCCCAGTGGGAGCAGACCAGCGGTTTCACCCTCGACCTGCTGTACAACGCGGGTTCCGGAGAGGAGTGGAAGACCGAGAACGGCGGCACCGACGCGCTCACCGCCCAGCTCCTCGCCGACAAGGCCAAGTTCCGCTGGGAGAACCACACCTACACGCACGAGTTCCTCGGCTGCGTCCAGGACACCACCACCGTCCCCTGGACCTGCGCGAAGAACGCCGACGGCAGCACCAAGTGGGTGAGCCGGAGCGACATTTCCGGCCAGATCAACAACAACTACCAGTGGGGCGTGCAGAAGGGCCTTCCGGTCGACCGCACCGAGCTGGTCACCGGTGAGCACTCAGGCCTGAAGACCCTGCCGCAGCAGCCCCAGGACAACCCCAACCTGGCCGCCGGGCTCCTCGACGCCGGGGTCAAGTGGGCCGGGAGCGACAACTCGCGCGAGCCGCAGCAGCGCCCGGTCGGCAAGGCCCTCACGGTGCCGCGCTACCCGATGAACGTGTACTACAACGTCGGCAAGGCGGCCGAGATGACCGACGAGTACAACTGGATCTACACCTCGAAGGCGGACGGCGGCAGCGGGATCTGCGAGGGCAACCCGACGTCCACCTGCCTGCCCGCGCCGCTGGACACCGCCACCGGCTACCAGTCCCACATCGTTCCCCAGGAGGCCGGCACCGCGCTGCGCCACGTGCTCGGCAACGACCCGCGGCCGCACTACGTCCACCAGTCCAACCTCGCCGAGGAGCGGATCCTCTACCCGGTGCTCGACAAGGTCCTCGGCGACTACCGTGGGCTGTTCGCGGACAGCGCGCCCGTGGTCAACCTGCGCCAGCGGGACATCGGCACCGAACTCGGCCGCCAGTCCACGTGGGCCAAGGCGGTCGCGGACGGCAAGGTCACCGCGTACCGCATCGGCACCACCGTGACCGTCCAGGGGCCGTCGGGCGTGGTGGTACCCGTCACCGCTCCCGAGGGCACCCGTCAGCAACAGCTCCTCGGTACCACCGTGTTCGGCACGCCGTACGCGGGTCAGCGCTCCGCCTGGTCCTCACCCGGACTGCTGCAGGCGGCGATCACGCTGAAGCTTCCGGCCTGACCAGCCGACTGACATTCGCTGTCCAGGGGGGACACCAATGCCGAGCAGTGGCCGTCATGTCAGCATGCTCACGGAAGGCACCTATCCGCACATTCACGGGGGCGTGAGCACCTGGTGCGACCAGCTCGTCCGCGGTATGCCGGAGGTGGACTTCAACGTCCTGGCCCTCACCGGCAGCGGCCGCGAGCCGGTCACCTGGGAGCTGCCGCCGAACGTGTACCGGCACACGGCGTTCCCCCTGTGGGGGCCGGCGCCGGGGCGGCGGCCACTTCTCGGCAAGGAGCGGCGCCGTTTCATAGACGTCTACGAGCGGTTCCTGCTCTCGATGCTCGACCCGGAGTCCGGCTGCGACTTCACCCAGGGGCTGTACGCCCTGGCGCGGCTGGCCCGGGCCGGGCGGCTCTCGGCGGCGCTGCGCTCGGAGGCCGCGCTGCGGTCGCTGATGTGGATCTGGACCATGCCGCACCTCCAGACAGCCGCGGCCCGGCCCACCGTGCACGACGCCCTGACCGCCACCGACCTCCTCGAACACGCGCTGCGCCCGCTGTCCGCCCGGCTCCCGGAGGACTGCGTGGCGCACGCGGTCAGCAGCGGACTCGCCACCCTTCCCGCGCTCGCCGCCCAGCACTTCGACGGTGTGCCCTTTCTCCTCACCGAACACGGCATCTATCTGCGCGAGCGCTACCTCGGCTACCGCACGGGCGAGCAGACCTGGCCGGTGAAGTCGGTGATCCTCAGCTTCTACCGCGAACTCAACTCGATGGGGTACCGCCAGGCCGACCTCATCACCCCGTGCAACCAGTACAACCGCCGCTGGGAGGAGCGCGGCGGGGCGCCGGTGGACCGCATCAGGACGGTCTACAACGGCGTCGACCCCAACCTCTTCCCGCACGCGGGACCCGACCCGGAGGTGCCCACCCTCAGCTGGTGCGGCCGCGTCGACCCCATCAAGGACCTGGAGACCCTGATCCGGGCGTACGCCATGGTCAGGGCCGAGCTGCCCGAGGTGCGGCTGCGGCTGTTCGGCCCCGTCCCGGCGGGCAACGAGGACTACCGCACCCGCCTTGAGAAGCTCGCCGCCGAGCTCGGCGTGGCCGACGGCATCAGCTACGAGGGCCGCGTCAGCGATGTGGCCGGCGCGTACGCGGCGGGGAGCGTGGTGATGCTCTCCAGCATCAGTGAAGGCTTCCCTTTCTCGCTGATAGAGGCGATGTCCTGCGGCCGCGCCACGGTGTCCACGGACGTGGGCGGGGTGCGCGAGGCCGTCGGGGACGCCGGTCTCGTGGTGCCGCCGCGCGAGCCCGCCCTGATGGCCGAGGCCACGCTCGCGCTGCTGCGTGACGAGGCGTACCGCACCGGACTGGGCGCGCGGGCCCGCAGCCGGGTCGTCGACCAGTTCACACTGCACCGGTCCGTCGACGGGTTCCGCCAGATCTATCTGGAGCTCGCCGGCGACCCGGAGCCCGTACCGCGGTACGCGGCGGCCGCCGAGCAGCGCATCGAGGTGCCGCGGGAGTCGGACGACTGGACGCTCGAACTCGCCGACCCCTGGTACCGGGAGCTGGCGTCGGACGGATCCGTCTGGTGAGCGGCTCGCTCTGGCTGGGCAAGGAGGGGCAGGACACCCTGCCCTTCATCCCGCGGCAGCGCCCGCACGGCGCCGCCGTCGACCCCATCGACGAACTGGCCGACCGCCTGGAGGAGTTGATAGCCGCCGCCGTCCACCCGGACGAGGTGGCGGCCATCCTCGAATCCGACGGCATGACCGACGCACACATACGCACCACCTACGGCCGCCACGACTCCTTCGAGCTCGCCGAGGACCTCTACGCGCGCGTGGAGCGCCGCTACCCGCCCGCCGCGGGCCCGGCCGCCGACCCCTGGCACGCCGTTCTGCCCGCCTGTCTGCTGCGCGGCCTCGTCTTCGCCCTGCCCGGCCTCGCGTACGTCCTGGGGGCGCCGCTGCTCGCCGGGCACCCGGACGGCTTCGGCCTGCCCGCCGGTACGGTCCCGCTGCTCGCCGGGGCCATCACCGGCTGGGTGTGGAACCAGGGCCTCTCACACCGCGCGTACTCATGGCTGGGCCTCGGCGACCGGTCCGCCGCGGCCGCCGCCCTGCGCACCGGGGCGCCGCTGGGGGCCGTGCTGAGCGCCCTGGTGGCGCTGGCGGCGAGCGGGCCCGGCGAACTGCCGGCGGCCGGCTTCGCCGCCGGGCAGGCCGTCTATCTGGCGGCGGCGACCGTGCTGCTCGCCATGGGGCGCGAGCGGGACCTGCTGTGCGCGCTGCTGCCGATGGCGGCGGGCGCCGCGCTCACCGTCCCGTACGACCTGCCCGAGGCCCTGCGCACCGGGCTGCTGCTGCTCTCGCTCGCCGCCGCGGCCGGCTTCGCCCGGCGGGCCCTGGCGGGCGCGGCCCGCGGCGACGGGGCAGCGGCCGACGGCCGGCCGGGCCCCGGGCTCGCCGCTTCCGTCCCGTACGCCCTGTTCGGCCTGGGCACCGGCGTCCTGGTGCTCTACGCGGCCGTCGGGGACGTGTTCGCCGACGGGGCCGGGTCCGCCGTGGCCGCGCCCTCGGCCGTGGCGCTCACCCTGAGCATGGGACCCGCCGAGTGGCTGCTGTACCGCTTCCGCAGCGAGAGCCTGGCCGGGCTGCGGGCGAGCACCACCGCGTACGGCTTCCGCAAGGCGACCGTGCTCACCATCGTGGTCTGTCTGAGCGGCTATCTCGCCATCCTTTTCGCCCTCACCGTCGTCGGCACGCTCCTGTGGCCGGGCGCCCCCCAACTGGGCGCACTGCGCCTCACCGGGCTGCTGTTCACCGGCATGGTCCTGTGGACCGCGCTGCTGCTCCAGTCCTTCGGGGCGGTCCGCAGCGCCGCCGCCGTGTGCTGCACGGCGGGCGGGGTGCAGGTCCTCGCCCTGGCGACCGGGGCGGGCCACCCCCGCACGGTCGAGCCGGTGGTGGCGGGCGCGGCGGCCGTGGTGCTCGCCGGGCTTGTGGGGGCGCTGCTGGGAAGGGCGACGGCCCACCGGGCATGACCGCATCGGGGACGACCGCATCGGGGACGACCGCATCGGGTATGACCGCATACGGAGCGGGGCCCGCAGCGGCCGCGCGCATCAGGACGGAAACCACGCACACCATGCACGCCGAGCACGCCGCACCTCCCACCTCCGCCCCGGGGCGGAACCTCCTCGTCCCGTTCTACGACCACCCGGCCGACCGGCCCGACGCCTGGGAGACGCTGATCGCGGCGGCCCCCCTGCTGTACGGGGTGGTGCTCAACCCGGCCAGCGGCGCGGGGGAGGCCCCCGACCCGGCGTTCGCCGAGGCCGCGGCCCGGCTGCGGACGGCCGGCGTCGCCGTCCTCGGCTACGCGGACACCGACTACGGCCGCCGCCCGCACGCCGACGTCGTACGCGACCTGCTGCGCCACCGCGACTGGTACGGGGCCGACGGCGCCTTCCTCGACCAGGCGGCCACCGACCCGGCGCTGCTGCCGCACTACCGGCGGCTCTCGGTCGCCGCCCGCGCCGCCGGGGCCCGCACCCTGGTCCTCAACCACGGCGCCCACCCCGACCCCGGGTACGCCGAAATCGCGGACCTGCTCGTCACGTTCGAGGGCACCTGGGCGGCCTATCCCGAGGTGCGCGCCCCGGCGTGGACCCTGGGCCACCCGCCCGAACGCTTCTGCCACCTCGTGTACGCGGCCCCGCCCGGCGCCCGGCTCACCACGTCCGTGCACTGCGCGGTGCCGGGCGACGCGCCGCACCCGTGGGGCACCCTGCCGCACCTCCTGGAGCCCGCCCGATGAGACGCCTGCCGCTCGCGCTGGTCCTGCTGCTGCTCCTGGTGGCGGGGTGCTCCTCGTCCTCGCCGGACGACGACGACAGGCCGGGGCCGGACGAGTCCAGCGCCGCGCCGACCCCGTCCGCGCCGGGCCCGACCGCGTCCCGCCCCAGCCCCTCCGCCCCCTCGCCGACAGCCGGCGGCGCCCGCTGGCAGCCGCGGCCCGGGCTGGCCTGGCAGTGGCAGCTCACCGGGAAGCTCGACCCGACGGTGGACGTGCCGGTGTACGACGTCGACGGCTTCAACATCTCCAAGGCACAGGTCGACGATCTGCACCGGCGCGGGCGCAAGGTCATCTGTTACGTCTCGACCGGCGCCTGGGAGGACTTCCGCCCGGACGCCGACCGGTTCCCCAAGTCGGTGCTCGGCAAGAGCAACGGCTGGAAGGGCGAGCGCTGGCTCGACGTCCGCCGCACGGACGTGCTGGAGCCGCTGATGGCCAAGCGGTTCGACATGTGCCGGGAGAAGGGGTTCGACGCGGTCGAGCCGGACAACATGGACGGCTACGACAACGAGACCGGGTTCCCTCTCACGGCCACGCAGCAGCTCGGGTACAACCGGCTCGTCGCACGGCTCGCCCATGACCGGGGGCTGGCGGTCGGGCTGAAGAACGACCTCGACCAGATTCCGGAGCTGGTGGGGGACTTCGACTTCGCGGTGAACGAGCAGTGCGCGGAGTTCGGGGAGTGTGACGCGCTCGGCGCGTTCACTCGCGCCGGGAAGGCGGTGTTCCATGTCGAGTACGAGAAGGCGCCCGCGGAGTTCTGCACCGTGGCGCGGAAGCTGCGGTTGAGCTCCATGCAGAAGGAGCTGGAGCTGGGTACGTGGCGCAAGGCGTGTTAGCGAACTCGGCTGCGGGCCGTGGGGGCTGGTCGCGCCCACGCGGCGGAGCCGCATATCGACACAGCCCCGCGCCCCTCAGGCGGTCCGCCGCAGCCGGAGGACCCAGCTCAGCCACAGTCCTTCAGGGGCGCGGGGAACTGCGTGCTCAGCCCAAGACGGCCCGCACGTCCTAGAGCGCCCCCAGCGCCGACACGATCAGCGCTGCCGTCGTCGCCGTCTCCGCCACCGCGCCGAACACGTCTCCCGTGACCCCGCCGAAGCGGCGTACGCAGTGGGCCAGGAGCAGTTGGGCCGCGCCCAGGGCCGCCGCCATCGCCACCGCCTGGTGCAGGGCCGCACCGGGGCCCAGCAGCAGCCCCGCCCCCGCCGCGCACCCCGCCGCGACCAGCACCGCCGCCCCCGCCGCCGCCCGCCAGGGCACCGCCCCCGCCACCGTCGCTCCCAGGCCGTCCGGGCGGGCCGGTGGGACGGTGGGGCGGCAGGTGAGCGTGAGGGCCAGGCGGGCCGTGACGGCCGCGATCGTGGCCGCCGCCGCGCCCCGGGTCCAGCTCTCCGCGTACAGCTCGGTGAGGACGGCCACTTGGCCCAGGAGCACGAAGACCAGGGTGAGCACGCCGAACGGGCCGATGTCCGACTGCTTCATGATCCGCAGCGCGTCCTCGGCGGGCTTCGCGCTGCCCAGGCCGTCGGCCACGTCCGCCAGGCCGTCCAGGTGCAGGCCCCGGGTGAGCGCGGCCGGGACCGCGGCCGTGGCGACGGCGGCGAGCAGCGGGCCCGAGTCGAGGAGCAGGAGGATCCCGCCGACGGCCGCCGCGCAGGCGCCGATCACCAGACCCGCCAGCGGCGCCCAGAGCATCCCCGCCCGGGCCGCCTCGCGGTCCCAGCGGGTGACCCGTACCGGGAGCGCGGTGAGCGTGCCGAAGGCGAAGCGTATGCCGTCCATGGGATTCATCGGCCGCAGGGTATCCCGGGCGCCGTCCCCGGCCCCACCGGGGTAAATTGCGCGTATTGCATCAATACGGAACGGATGGGGATGAGCTGGTTCAACCGGAACTTCGTCGAGCCGGGCAAGCTTCCGATGCTGCTCGCCCTGGCGTCGTTCGTGCTGACCTTCCTCGTCACCCGTACGATCACCCGGCTCATCCGGGCCGGGCGCGGCCCGTTCCGCAACATCAAGCCGGGCGGGATGCACATCCACCACGTGGTGCCCGGGGTGATCCTCACCGTGCTGGGCGGGTTCGGGGCGGTCGGCAGCGGGCGGCACGGGACCGGCGCCTGTGTCTTCGCGGTCGTCTTCGGGGTCGGCGCGGGCCTGGTCCTCGACGAGTTCGCGCTGATCCTGCACCTGGACGACGTCTACTGGACCGAGCAGGGCCGCAAGAGCGTCGAGGTGGTGGTGCTGACCGCCGCCCTGGTGCTGCTCGCCCTCGGCGGGTTCTCGCCGCTCGGCGTCAACGACATGACAGCGCAGGAACAGCACGACCGGGCGTCGTTCATCCTCACCCTCTCGATCAACTTCTGCTTCGTGCTGATCGCGCTCTTCAAGGGCAAGTTCCGGCTCGCCATCATGGGCACGCTGATCCCGTTCGTGGCGCTCGTCGGCGCGATCCGGCTCGCCCGGCCCGGCTCGCCGTGGGCCCGCCGGGCCTACCGCAAGCGGCCCCGGGCCCGCGCCCGGTCGGCCATGCGGGTCTACCGGCACGACCGGCGCTGGACGCGGCTGCGGCGCCGGGCTCAGGACTTTATCGGCGGTGCCCCGGACAGGCTGCCGGTGCGCCGCCCCTGACCGGCGCGTTCGCGGCGGCGCTTCTGGCGCACCGTGGTGATCCAGCACAGCACGCCCACCGCGACTATCGCCGCGATGTGCTCCTTGCCCGCGAGGTTGTCCTTGATCAGCACCTCGCCGACCATCGACGCGACCACCACCCCGGCCGTCCAGTACGCCCGGTAGCGCCAGCACACGTACACCGCGAGCCCCACCACCGCGGCCGACGGGCCGGTGTCGACCATCTTGGCGTCCGAGGCGGGCAGCCCCAGGGCGCTGTCGGGGCCGAGTGCGATGCCCACGCGCGCGTACATCGTCCCGGCCAGGGTCGCGGCGTACGCGATGAGCAGGGTGTGGTGGCGGCCGATGCAGATCTCCGCGATTCCGAAGACCAGCAGCAGCTGGCCGAGCGCGCCCCAGACCGGCAGGTCAAGGGCCGGGACGAAGAGGGAGAGCGGGGTGCGCAGGAGGGAGATCCACAGCGCGTCCTCGGCCTTGACCGAGCCGATCAGCTGGACCGGGCGGAAGCCCCAGGGCTGGTTCTGGACGAGCTGGAACAACGATGTCAGCGCGACCGCGCCGAGCGTCATGGGGACCGCCCGCCAGCGCTGGGTGGTGAGCGCGTAGCGGACGGCCAGGTGGAGCGGCCCCCACTCCCGCCGGGCGAACCGACGTACTGGTCCGTTGCCCGTCAGGGAGAGGGGGACCTTCACCTCTGGGACTCCAGGTGCCTGCGGTGCAGCCACTTGGGCAGCCCGGGGGCCTCCAGGAAGCCTTCCGCGCGCGCGGCCGCGATACCGATGCGCGGCAGGTCGGCGGACTTCTCGAAGAGCATGAAGCGGGGCTCCCAGATCGGGCGGTACTTGGCGTTGGCCCGGTACAGCGACTCGATCTGCCACCAGCGGGAGAAGAAGCTGAGCAGCGAGCGCCACAGCCTCAGCACGGGACCGGCGCCGAGCTTCGAGCCGCGTTCGAAGACGGAGCGGAACATCGCGAAGTTCAGCGAGACCTGGGTGGTCTGGATCTCCTTGGCGCGCTGGAGGAGCTCGATGACCATGAACTCCATCAGGCCGTTCTCGGAGTCCCGGTCGCGGCGCATCAGGTCGAGGGAGAGGCCGTTCGGCCCCCACGGCACGAAGCTCAGGACGGCCCGCAGGTCGCCGTTGCCGTCCGTGCACTCCAGCATCACGCACTGGCCGTCCGCCGGGTCCCCCAGACGGCCCAGGGCCATCGAGAAACCGCGCTCGGTGGCGCCGTCGCGCCAGTCGTCGGCCTTGCGCAGCAGTTCACTCATCTCTTCGGCAGGAATGTCCGCGTGACGGCGGATCCTCACCTCGTACCCGGCACGCTTCACCCGGTTGTACGCCTGGCGTACGGTCCGCATGGCGCGGCCGTCCAGGGTGAAGTCGGCGGTCTCCACGAGCGCCTCGTCACCGAGCTCCAGGGCGTCCAGGCCGTGCCGGGCGTAGATGGTGCCGGCCTCCTCGCTGGCGCCCATCACCGCCGGGGTCCAGCCGTGCTCGCGCGCCTCTGCCAGCCACGGCTCGATCGCGCCGGGCCACGCCTCGGGGTCGCCGATCGGGTCGCCGGAGGCCAGGGAGACGCCGCCGACCACCCGGTAGGCCACGGCGGCCTTGCCGGTGGGGGACCAGATGACGCTCTTCTCGCGGCGCAGCGCGAAGTAGCCGAGCGAGTCGCGCTCGCCCTGCTTGTCCAGGAGCGCGCGCAGCTTCTCCTCGTCCTCGACGGTGAGCGGGTCGACGGCCTTGCGGTTGCGGAAGGCCGCGTAGATCACGGCGATGAGCAGCAGCGTGGACAGGACGTTGATGGTGACGTCGACCCAGCCCGGGGTGTCGATCCCGGTGATGTCGTGGTCGTCCGGCACCAGCGAGACGAGCCGCATCACGCCGTAACGCCAGCGGCCCAGGAACGTGGAGTGCTGGCTGCCCTCGTACGTGTTGGAGACGGTGACCAGGAGCGTGGCCACCAGCGAGGTGACCAGCAGCCCGACGCCCGCGACGGCGGCCGCGAGCCTGGGGTTGGAGCGGTCGCCCTTCGCGTAGAACTCGCGTCGGCTGAACAGCAGCGCGAGCACGAAGGCGGCGGTCAGGACCAGGGACACCCAATTCTGTGCGTACTGCCGGAAATCGGGGAAGACCATGACGAACGCGTACAGCAGCAGGACCAGGCCGCTGAGCACCATGTTCAGGATCCAGGCGGCCCGCTTGCGGCGGCGCATGGTGACCGCGAGGAAGAGCGTGACCACGCCCGAGGCGAAACCGGCGTCGAGCAGGTACGGCGTGAAGTACTCGTCCGTGTTGTGACGTCGAAGGTCCTGGCCCAGCGAAACCCATACGGCGCTCAGGAAGTTGATGAACGTCACGGCGCGCAGGTACCAGACGGCGAATGCCGCACTGCGTCGCGACCGGACGGTGCTCCGGTTCAATCCTTCGGTGGTCAAGCGGACTTCTCCCATGAAACGCGAGCATATGGGGCATCGGACATCGCGCCTCATGGCGGTCACGGCCGCGGCCGGGGCGGTGCCCGGCCGCGCCGCGGCTCAGTCTTCGGCGCGATCCCCCTCGGCCTCCGCGCGCTCGGGCAGCTCCGCGGCCAGGGCGGCGGCGGCCTGCACGAGAGGGAGAGCGAGCAGGGCCCCGGTTCCTTCACCGACAGTGACGCCGTGATCGAGCAGAGGGTTGAGTGCCATCCGGTCCAGTGCCTTGGACTGGGCCGGTTCACCGCTCAGCTGACCGGCCAGCCACCAGTCCGGAGCCCGGAAGGCGGCCCGCTGGGCAACGAGCGCGCAGGCCGAAGAGACCACCCCGTCGAGGATGACCGGCATTCGGCGCACCGCGCACTGAAGCAGAAAACCGGTGGTCGCGGCAAGGTCGGCGCCGCCGACGGCCGCCAGCAGCTCCAGCTGGTCGCCCAGAACCGGCCGCGCGCGGCGCAGCGCGTCCCGGATCGCCGCGCACTTGCGCATCCACGCCAGGTCGTCGATCGCGGCCCCGCCACGCCCCGTGACCACGGAGGCGTCGGTGCCGCAGAGCGCCGCGATCAGGGTGGCCGCGGCGGTGGTGCCGCCGACGCTGAGGTCGCCGAGCACGGCCAAGTCGGTGCCGGAGTCGGCCTCTTCGTCGGCGATGCGCATCCCGAGGCGTACGGCCGCCTCGGCCTCCTCGACGGTCAGCGCGTCCTCGATGTCGATCCGCCCGCTGCCGCGCCGCACCCGGTGCCGTACGACGTCCTCGGGCAGCAGCTCCGGGTCGCAGTCCAGTCCCGCGTCGACGATCCGTACGGGGGCACCGAGGCGGCGGGCCAGTACGGAGACGGGGCCCGCGCCGTCGAGCACCGACCGCACCAGGGTGTGCGCGGAGCCCGCCGGGCGGGCCGAGACGCCCAGCTCGGCGACGCCGTGGTCGCCGGCGAAGAGGATCACGCGCGGGTGCTCGATGGGTTTGACCGGAACCGTGCCCTGCGCGGCGGACAGCCACTCGCCCAGCTCGTCGAGCCGGCCGAGGGAGCCGGACGGCACGGTCAGCCGCTCCCGGCGTTCCTCGGCGTCACGCCGCACACCGCTGTCGGGGCGTTCGATCAGATCGGAGAAGTCGTCGAGATTCAGCCTGCTCATTCGCTGAACAGTACCGGCACTTGAAGGGTGCCCCACGGGTGGTGCGGCAAGATCGGGCCCGGGTTCAGCAGCGCAGCACCAGAGGCTGCCCGGCGACCACCAGGAGCACGTGTTCGCACTCGCCCGCGACCGCCGCGTTGAGCCTGCCGAGCTCGTCCCGGAACATTCGTCCGGCGCGCGTCGCGGGCACCACTCCGGAGCCCACCTCGTTGCTGACGAACACCACGGTCCTGGGGGTCGCCCGGACCGCCGCGACCAGCTCGGCCACCCGCTCCCGCACCGCCTCCGGCGGCTTCTCCTCCTCCCACCACGCCCCGGTCCGGTCCATCGCGTCGGTCAGCCACAGCGACAGACAGTCCACGAGCAGCGCGGGCCCGGCCGAGGCGAGGAGCGGCACCAGGTCGCAGGTCTCCTCGGTGCGCCAGGCGCCGGGCCGCCGGTCGCGGTGCAGCCCGACCCGCGCCGCCCACTCCGCGTCGCCGTCCCGGGTGCCGCCCGTCGCCACGTACACGACCTCAGGGAAGGCCTCCAGACGGCGCTCGGCCTCCACCGACTTTCCCGAGCGGGCGCCGCCGAGCACCAGCGTGCGGCGCGGCAGGTCCGGCACCGCGTGGTACTCCCCGACGATCAGCGTCGTCCCGTCCGGCACCGCCCGCGCCCCGGCCGCCGCCAGCCGCCGGGCCAGCTCCCGGCCGGGCGGCACGTCGTGGTCGATGTGCGCGGCCACCACATCGGTGGCGGGCCTCACGGCGCCCGCCGCCCGCAGCCGCGCCAGCGCGTCCGGCCGCCCCAGGACGTCGCAGACCACCATGTCGTACGTGGGCGACGCCCCGGCCAGCCCCGACGGCGCGCCCCCCGGCGGCAGATAGAGCAGCCGCTCGCCCTCCGGCGAGGTCACCTCGTACCCCGTGCCCGGCGAGTCCAGCGGCACGGCCCGCACCCGGTGCCCGCTGATCAGCGTCAGGACCCGGCCGTCCGGCACCCGCCCGGCCGAGGGGAGCCCGGGGGGCAGCTCCACCGCGGGCCCGTCGTGCGGATGGGTGAGCAGGACCTGCCGTACGCCCGTGAGCGAGTGCCCGGTCCGGGCGGCGGCCAGCGCCGCCCCGGGGGTCAGATCGAGCAGCAGGGCGCCGTCGACGAGCAGGGCGGTCGCGGCGCGCGCCTGGTCGCCGCGGGCCGAGGCGCACGCGGCGCAGGGGCAGTCGGGGCGCGGCAGCCCTTCGGGGGCTCCGGTGCCGAGGAGAGTCAGTTCCACGAAGACGATCCTCCCGCGTCACCGCACCCGGTGCGCGCCCGGCTACGCTGCGGGCAGCAACGTGACCCGGGAGGCGCACATGGCGTGGACGTGGCGATTCGAGAAGTCCGACGGGACGGAGGTCGAGCCGGCGGTGGCACCGGAGGAGTTCACGACCCAGGGCGACGCGGAGTCCTGGATCGGTGAGGTCTGGAAGGACCTGCTGGAGGGCGGGGCCGACCAGGTGCACCTCTTCGACGACGGCAAGAAGATCTACGGCCCGATGAGCCTGCAGGCCGACGCGTCCTGACGCGCGGACGCACGGTGGCACAAGGCGGCGCCCGCGGACCGAAGGGGTCCGCGGGCGCCGCCGTGCGCCGGGGAGCGCTCCGCCCGGCGTCGTGGACTCAGATCTCGCCGAGGGTGACCTGGGCGGTCTTCACCGAGCCGCCGCGCGTATAGGTAACCTGGACGGTCTGGCCGGGCCTGTCGGCGGCCAGCGCCTCCGACAGCGAGGTGATCGTGCTGATGTCGGTGTCCCCGAGCCGGGTGAGGATGTCCCCGGCCCGCAGCCCCGCCTTGTCGGCCGCCCCGCCCCCCTTCACCTCGACGACCGCGACGCCCACGGGCTGGTAGTGGGAGTCGACGACGGTACGTCCGGTCACGCCCAGGGCCGCCCGGCCGGAGTCGGTGACCTTGCCGCTCCTGATGATCTGGTCCGTGACCGTCTTCACCATCGAGGCCGGGATGGCGAAGCCGATGCCCGCGGCCGCGCTGCCGCCCATGTCCGGGTCGGTCGCCGCCAGCGTCGGGATGCCGATGATCTCGCTGTCCAGGTTGACCAGTGCGCCGCCGCTGTTGCCGGGGTTGATCGCCGCCGACGTCTGCACCATGTTGCCGATGGTGGCGCCGGTGCCGCCGCCCGCGCGGCTCTCGGTGACCGTCCGGCCGGTCGCGGAGACGATGCCCTGGGTGACGCTGCTGGACAGGCCGAGCGGCGACCCCATGGCCAGCACGATCTGGCCCATCGCGACCTTCGTGGAGTCGCCGAACTTGGCCGGCTTCAGCCCGTTCGGCACCGAGTCCAGCTTGATCACCGCGAGGTCCTGCTCGGGATAGGCCGCCACGAGCCGGGCGCCGATCGCGCCGCCGCCGGTGGCGGTGGAGACCTTGAAGGTCTTCTCGCCGCCCACCACATGGGCGTTGGTGACGATGTGCCCCTGCGCGTCGTAGACGATGCCGGAGCCCAGGCTGTTGGCCGCGTCGATCTGGACGACCGACGGCAGTACGTCCTTGATCACCCGCTCGTAGTCGGCCTGCAGTCCGTGGCCGTCCGCCCTGCGGGGCGCCTCGACCTTCTTCGGCGCGGCCGCGTTGGCCTGCGCCGGGGAGGAGTGCGACGCGCCGGAGCCGGAGCAGCCGGCCAGCAGGGCGGCGGTGGCGAAGGCCGCCGTCACGGGGAGCAGCAGCCGGTGAACCCGGCCGCGGGTCACGGATCCATCCATGGTCCGCAGTATCGCCCCGGCCCCGGCGCACGGCCTCCCACGACGGTCCGATCAGGCCGGGCCGGTCAGGTGGGACGGCCAGGTGGGACGGCCAGGTGGGCGGTCAGGCCGGGCGACCCGGTCGGTACGGCCAGGTCGGCCCGCAGGCCCGCCGGGTCACGCCGTCGCCAGGAACTGTGTCGCCGCCAGCTCCCCGTAGAGCGGGTCCCCGGCCACCAGCTCGGCATGGGTGCCCACCGCCCGTACCTTGCCCGCCTCCATCACCACGATCCGGTCCGCCAGCGTCACCGTCGACAGCCGGTGCGCCACCACCAGGACCGTCGTGTCGCGGGCGGCCTCGGCCACCACGTCCCGCAGCGCCAGCTCGTTGACCGCGTCCAGCTGCGAGGTCGCCTCGTCCAGGAGCAGCAGCCGGGGCTTGCGCAGCAGCGCCCGCGCGATCGCCACCCGCTGCCGCTCGCCGCCCGACAGCTTCGAACCCCGGTGCCCGACCACGGTGTCCAGACCGTCCGGCAGCCGCTCCACCAGCGCGTCCAGCTTCGCCCGTACGAGAACGTCGGCGATCTCCGCGTCCGTGGCGTCAGGGGCGCCGAAGACCAGGTTCTCGCGGACGGTCCCGGCCAGCACGGGGGAGTCCTGCTCGACATAGCCGATGGTGGCGCGCAGCTCGGCCAGCGGCCAGTCGCGCACGTCCCGGCCGTCGATCAGGATCCGGCCGCCGGTCGCCTCGTAGAACCGCTCGACCAGGCCGAACACCGTCGTCTTGCCCGCGCCCGAGGGCCCCACGAACGCGGTCATCCCGGCGCCGGGCACCGTGAAGGAGACCCCGTGGTGGACGTACGGAAGGTCGTCGCGGTAGCGGAAGGTCACCTCGTCGAACACCACCGAGGCGGGTCCGGTGCGCGGCGGGGACACGGCGGCGGGCGCCTGCTCCTCGGTCTCCAGGCGCTCGGCCTCCTCGATCCGGGCGATCGCGGCCGAGCCCACCTGGTACTGCGTGGCCGCCTGCACCAGCCTGGAGACCGGGTCGATCAGATAGAACAGGAACAGCAGGAACGCGACGAGCGTCGACACGGAGATCGCGCCCGAGGCGACCCGCGCGCCGCCGATGCCGAGCACCGCGAGGAACGACACCTGCACCGCGAGGCCGACCGAAGTCCCGGCCACCGACTGCCACTTGGCCGAGCGCACCCCGTGCCGCCAGGCCTCCTCGGCCGCCGCGTCCACCACCGCCGTCTCGCGCTCCTCGGCGCCGGAGGCCTTGAGGGTGCGGAAGGCGCCGAACGCCCGCTCCAGGACGGTGGATATCTCGGCCACCGACGCCTGCGCCCGCGCGGTGGCCCGGGAGATCTGCGGCATCACCATCGCCACCGCCGAGCCGATCAGGACGATCACGCCGAGCGTGACGCCGAGGAGGACCGCGTCCATGTACGCCATCATCGCGATCGTCGCGAGGAAGGTGAGCCCGCCGGTGGCGGCCGAGACCACGGACTGGGTGGTGACCGCCCGCAGCAGGGTGGTGTCGGAGGTCACCCGGGACATCAGATCGCCCGGGGGCAGCCGCTCGACCTCGGGCAGCCGCAGCCGCAGCAGCCGCCCGATCAGGGTGCGCCGGGCGGAGAGGACCACGGACTCGGCGGTGCGCTCCAGGACGTACGCCCCGAACGACTCGACCACCGTGCCCACCACCACGAGCGCGGTGAGCAGGACGAGCACCCCCGCGATCGGCTCGTCCCCGCCGAGCCGGTCCACCAGGGCCTTGGCGGCCAGCGGCTGGGCGAGCCCGGTGGCCGCGCCCGCCAGGGTCAGCAGCGCCCCGAGGGCGACGGTGGCGCGGTGCGGCCGGAAGTGGCGATAGAGCGCCCGCCAGGTCTCCCGGGCGGGCAGCTTGGAGCTCGTGTCGTCAGTGGTCACACCGGTAGGACGCGAAAAGCGCCGTTCGTACCTGACTCACCCGGACGGAGGGTCAGCCCCGCACTCCGCACAGGTGCAGCAGCGCCGCGACCTGACGGTAGGGATCGGTGCGGCCCGCCTTGTCCTCGGCGGCGAGCAGCCGGTCGAGCTCCTCGGCGGACGGGAGCTGGACGTCGTTGGGCACGTTGTCCGTGAAGACGCGCACGCCGTACCAGACGTGCAGCGGGGCCGCGATGCCGTCCAGGGTGCGGGTCAGGTTCTCCAGCCGGTCGGCGCGGACGGAGAGCCCCAGCCGGTTGGTGTACGCGTCGGTGTCGAAGGCCGAGAGCGCCGCGGACCAGTCCCCGGCGAGCCCCGGGCGCATCGCGAGCGCGTCCGCGTTGCGTACGAGCAGCGAGAGCAGGCCGCCGGGGGCCAGCATCCGGGCCAGGCCCGCCAGCATGGCATCCGGCTCCTGGACGTACATCAGCACGCCGTGGCAGAGCACCACGTCGAACGAGCCGGGCAGGAAATGCACCCCGGTCTCGTTGCCGTCGCCCTCGATCAGCCGGACCCGCTCGCGGATGCCCTCCGGCTCGGTGGACAGCGACTCGCGCGCCACCCTGAGCATCTCGGGGTCGGACTCCAGGCCGGTCACCGTGTGCCCGGCCCGGGCCAGGCGCAGGGCCTGGGTGCCCTGGCCCGTACCGACGTCGAGGACGCGCAGCCGCTGGCCGACCGGGAAGCGGGCGGCTATCTGCTCGTCGAGCTGACGGGCCACGAGCTCCTGGCGCACGGTGTTGCGCAGTCCGCCCAGGCCCTTCAGCCAGTGGCCGGAGGCGCCGCTGAAGGCGGCGACTCCCGTGCTCAGGGCCGTTCCCCGCGCTTGACCTGCGGCTTCGGCAGACGCAGTCGGCGCATCTGGAGCGTACGCATCAGGCCGTACGCCACCGCGCCCTTGGTGGGCTCATCCTGGAAGCGCTGCTTGAGCTGCCTCTTGAGACGGAACGCCAGACCGATGGAGTCGATCACGATCAGCACGATCACGGCGAGCCACAGCAGCAGCGAGATGTTCTGCAGGCTGCCGATCCGGACCATCGAGAGGACCAGGATGATCACGGCGAGCGGCAGGAAGAACTCGGCGACGCAGAACCGGGAGTCGACGTAGTCGCGCACGAACTTGCGCACGGGACCCTTGTCGCGGGCCGGCAGATAGCGCTGGTCGCCATTGGCGAGCGCCTCGCGCTGCTTGGCCAGCTCGATGCGGCGGACCTCGCGCGAACGCTTGGCGGCCTCCTTGCGGTCGCTCGGCACGGTCGACGCCCGACGACGCTGGGTCTGGGCCTCACTCCTCTTGGGGGTGGGCCGGCCCTTGGGGGCCTCGGGGTCGCGGGGCTGCTTGGAGAGGTCCGCCGTCACCTTGTCGGTGGGGGCCTTCTCTTCCTTGGAACGGCTACGGAACACAAAACCCAAGGGTACGGGGTCGCGCGCATGGACCACAGGCCGGTGGGGAACGATCCGGCAACGCCTTGCGTCATCAGGGGTGTGCGCGGGCTGGATTGCGGGAAGTAGCGGCGCGGTCCCTGACCGTCACCTACTCCCTGCGCCGGAGCGGGCGGGGACGTAGTCGTCCTTGCGGATGACCGCATCGGCGCCCGAACAGTGCGGTAATGGATGCAGGGCCCGTACTGTGGGTTCTGTTGCAGCAGCTGGAGCTGGAGTCCTTCAGAAGGGGGCGCGCGAAGCCCATGAGCGGTGTCATGAAGCGTATGGGGATGATCTTCCGCGCGAAGGCGAACAAGGCCCTTGACCGGGCCGAGGACCCGCGCGAGACCCTTGATTACTCGTACCAGAAGCAGCTGGAGCTGCTCCAGAAGGTGCGCCGCGGTGTCGCCGACGTGGCGACTTCCCGCAAGCGGCTCGAACTGCAGCTGAACCAGCTCCAGAGCCAGTCCACCAAGCTGGAGGACCAGGGCCGCAAGGCGCTGGCGCTCGGCCGCGAGGACCTGGCGCGCGAGGCGCTGACCCGCCGCGCGTCCCTCACCCAGCAGGTCACCGACCTGGAGACGCAGCACCAGACCCTGCAGGGCGAGGAGGAGAAGCTCACCCTTGCGGCCCAGCGGCTCCAGGCCAAGGTCGACGCCTTCCGCACCAAGAAGGAAACGATCAAGGCGACCTACACGGCGGCCCAGGCGCAGACCCGGATCGCCGAGTCCTTCTCGGGCATCTCCGAGGAGATGAGCGACGTCGGCATGGCCATCCAGCGGGCCGAGGACAAGACCGCGCAGCTCCAGGCGCGGGCCGGTGCGATCGACGAGCTGCTGGCCTCCGGCGCCCTCGACGACCAGTCCGGCCTCCAGAAGGACGACCTCCAGGCCGAGCTCGACCGCATCTCCGGTGGTACGGATGTAGAGCTGGAACTGCAGCGGATGAAGGCCGAGCTCACCGGCGGCACGTCGGGCAAGCAAGCCATCGAGGGCGGCGCCGCCGGCCCGCAGGACCGTCCGCAGCAGCAGACCCCCCGCTTCGACAAGCAGTAGGGCCAAGGAGGAGTCGCCATGATCGTACGGATCATGGGGGAGGGCCAGGTGAAGCTGGCGGACAGCCACTTCGCCGAACTCAACAAGCTGGACGACGAGCTGCTGGAGGAGCTGGAGGCGGGCGACGAAGAGGGCTTCCGCCGCACGCTGGGCGCCCTTCTCGACGCGGTCCGCCATCTGGGCGAGCCCCTCCCGGACGACGCCCTGGAGCCGTCGGAGCTCATCCTCCCGGCCGAGGACGCGACCCTGGACGAGGTCAAGGAGATGCTCAGCGACGACGGGCTGATCCCGGGCTGAGCGCTCCGCCGGGAGTGCGGTGGTCCGGCCGCAGGTCGTCGTGGGCTGGTCGCTCCCCCGAGTTCCCGGCTCCGCTCGAACAGGGGGACCCCCCATCGCGGCGGAGCCGCACATGTCACAGCACGGCGCTCCTTACGGGGCGCCGTGCGGCAGCGGGCTTCGACAAGGCTGCTCAGCGCGGGACCGCGAGAGCGGCTCCGTACGCCCGGCGCGCCCCGTACCGTAAGGAGGCGTGACGTTCGCCCGTATTCACGGATGGCTCCGCGCCCACCCCCTCGCCGGGGACGCCGCCCTCGCCGGGGTCGTCCTCATCTGCATGATCGTCGGCTCCTTCGCCGACCCCCACGGCTCCAACGGCCCCGTCTTCGGGACCAGGACGCCCAGCGTGACCGCCCTCGTCCTCGCCGTGCTCGGCGCCGTCTCCCTGGTGCTGCGCCGCCGCAACCCGCTCGCGGTCCTCGGCCTGACCGGCGCGGTCACCGTCGCCGACCTGCTCGCGGGCAACTCGCCCGCCCCGATCGCGATCAGCCCGGTCGTCGCGCTGTACACGGTCGCCGCGCACACCGACCGCGCCACCACCTACCGCGTCGGCATCACCACCATGGCCGTCCTCACCGCGACCGCGATGTGCTTCGGGGACGCGCCCTGGTACGCGCAGGAGAACGTCGCCGTGCTCGCCTGGACCGGCCTCGCCGCGACCGCCGGCGACGCCGTCCGCAGCCGGCGGGCCATCGTGGAGTCCATCCGCGAGCGCGCCGAGCGGGCCGAGCGCACCCGTGAGGAAGAGGCCCGCCGCCGGGTCGCCGAGGAGCGTCTGCGCATCGCCCGCGATCTGCACGACGTCGTCGCCCACCACATCGCGCTGGTCAACGTCCAGGCCGGGGTCGCCGCGCACGTCATGGACAAGCGCCCCGACCAGGCCAAGGAGGCCCTCGCGCACGTACGCGAGGCCAGCCGCTCGGCGCTGAACGAACTCCGGGCCACCGTCGGCCTGTTGCGCCAGTCCGGCGACCCGGAGGCCCCCACCGAGCCGGCCCCGGGCCTCGCGCTTCTGGACGACCTGCTGGCCGGCTTCCGCCGTGCCGGGCTCCCGGTCGAGCTCGCCCCCCTCGACGCAGCCGTCCGCGCCGGGCTCCCGGCGGCCGTGGACCTCGCCGCGTACCGGGTGATCCAGGAGGCGCTCACCAACGTACGCAAACACGCGGGCCCGGACGCGAAGGCCGAGGTCAGCGTGGTGCGGGTGGGTCCGAACACGGAGATCACGGTCATCGACAACGGCACCGGGAACGGCGACGGCGCCGCCGGGGGCGACGGCGGGGGCCACGGTCTGCTCGGGATGCGCGAGCGCGTGAGCGCGCTCGGCGGCACCTGCACGGCGGGACCCCGCTACGGCGGAGGCTTCCGGGTGCAGGCGATACTGCCGGTCAAGACGGCCGACACGGCCCGTACGGCACGGACCCGCAAGGAGGCCGAGGCCGTCCGGGCGGCCGAGGGACCGGGGGAAGGCTGCGCATGACGATCAGGGTGGTACTCGCGGACGACCAGGCGCTGCTGCGCTCCGCGTTCCGCGTCCTCGTCGACTCCGAGCCGGGCATGCACGTGGTGGGCGAGGCGTCGGACGGGGCCGAGGCGGTCGCCGTGGCCCGCGCGACGAGGGCCGACGTCGTCCTGATGGACATCCGGATGCCCGGCACGGACGGGCTCGCCGCGACCCGCATGATCAGCGAGGACCCCGAACTCACGGACGTCCACGTGGTGATGCTCACCACCTTCGAGGTCGACGAGTACGTGGTGCAGTCCCTGCGCGCGGGCGCCTCCGGCTTCCTGGGCAAGGGTGCCGAGCCGGACGAGCTCCTGAACGCCATCCGGATCGCGGCGGCCGGCGAGGCCCTGCTCTCGCCCGTCGCGACCAAGGGCCTCATCGCCAGTTTCCTCGCCCAGGGCGGCAGCTGGGACGGCTCCGGCGACCCGCCCGGCGCCCACGCCGAACGCCTGGCGGCCCTGACCGGCCGCGAACGCGAAGTCCTCGTCCAGGTCGCCGGCGGCCTCTCCAACGACGAGATCGCCGAACGCCTGGTGGTCAGCCCCCTCACGGTGAAGACCCACGTCAACCGGGCGATGGCCAAACTGGGCGCCCGGGACCGGGCCCAACTGGTCGTGATCGCGTACGAGTCGGGGCTGGTGCGGCCGAGGGTGGAGTAGCGCCGTATGCGGAAGGGCCGCTCCTTTCCGGGAGCGGCCCTTCCGCATACGCGCGTACGTGCTGCCTACGGCAGCGCCAGCATCCGCTCCAGCGCCAGCTTCGCGAAGCTCTCCGTCTCCGCGTCCACCTGGATCTGGTTGACGAGCTTGCCGTCCGCGAGGGACTCAAGGGTCCACACCAGGTGCGGCAGGTCGATCCGGTTCATCGTCGAGCAGAAGCAGACCGTCTTGTCGAGGAAGACGATCTCCTTGTCCTCCGCGGCGAATCGATTCGCCAGTCGGCGGACCAGGTTCAGCTCCGTGCCGATGGCCCACTTCGACCCGCGCGGCGCCGCCTCCAGCGCCTTGATGATGTACTCCGTAGAGCCCACGTAGTCCGCCGCGGCCACGACCTCGTGCCGGCACTCGGGGTGCACCAGCACGTTCACGCCCGGGATCCGCTCCCGTACGTCGTTGACCGAGTCCAGCGAGAACCGGCCGTGCACCGAGCAGTGGCCCCGCCACAGGATCATCTTGGCGTTGCGCAGCTCCTCGGCGGTGAGTCCGCCGTTCGGCTTGTGCGGGTTGTAGAGCACGCAGTCCTCCAGCGACATCCCCATGTCGCGGACGGCGGTGTTGCGGCCCAGGTGCTGGTCCGGCAGGAAGAGCACCTTCTCGCCCTGCTCGAACGCCCACTCCAGCGCCTTCTTGGCGTTGGACGAGGTGCAGATCGTGCCGCCGTGCTTGCCCGTGAAGGCCTTGATGTCGGCGGAGGAGTTCATGTACGAGACGGGCACGACCTGCTCGGCGATCCCCGCCTCGGTCAGCACGTCCCAGCACTCGGCGACCTGCTCGGCGGTGGCCATGTCGGCCATCGAGCAGCCGGCGGCCAGGTCGGGCAGCACGACCTTCTGGTCGTCCGAGGTCAGGATGTCCGCGGACTCGGCCATGAAGTGCACACCGCAGAAGACGATGTACTCGGCCTCCGGCTTCGCGGCGGCGTCCCGGGCCAGCTTGAAGGAGTCACCGGTGACGTCCGCGAACTGGATGACCTCGTCGCGCTGGTAGTGGTGGCCGAGCACGAAGACCTTGTCCCCGAGCTTCTCCTTGGCCGCGCGGGCCCGCGCCACCAGGTCCGGGTCGGACGGGGACGGCAGGTCGCCGGGGCACTCCACGCCGCGCTCGCTCTTCGGGTCGGCCTCGCGGCCGAGCAGCAGCAGGGCGAGCGGCGTCGGCTGGACGTCCAGGGGCTGGGCGGTGGTCACGTCACGCACCCTTTCTCTTTCGCAGACGAGTTTTCGTCTAAATGACGCTATCTATCATAACTGCTTCACGTCAGTTTGACGATGGCCATTGCGTCGATGTGACACATCCCCTTCGCTCGCGCCTGACCCGCGAGGCCCGCGGTTGCCCACAGGTCTTTTCCGGCCCGCGCCGGGGTGTGCGAGCATGAAGGTGAGCCAAGGCACGGCCTAGGCCCACGCACGACCCGGAATGAATCCGGGGC
The DNA here is from genome assembly GCF_055570295.1 of Streptomyces sp. NPDC031265. Taxonomy (NCBI): domain Bacteria; kingdom Bacillati; phylum Actinomycetota; class Actinomycetes; order Kitasatosporales; family Streptomycetaceae; genus Streptomyces; species Streptomyces sp. NPDC031265. The sequence goes on along the minus strand of NZ_JBVIHM010000002.1, from coordinate 367,290 downwards.
GCCGCCGGTTTTCACCGTCGGCAAGCAGTCTCCGTACAACCCGGGAGAGAAGCAGATGTCCGTATCGGACGAGACCACCACTGTGAGCGACGGCATCCTCCTGTCCGACGCCGCCGCGGCCAAGGTCAAGGCCCTCCTTGACCAGGAAGGCCGGGAAGACCTGGCGCTGCGCGTCGCCGTCCAGCCCGGCGGCTGCTCCGGCCTGCGCTACCAGCTCTTCTTCGACGAGCGCTCGCTCGACGGCGACGTCGTCAAGGACTTCGACGGCGTGAAGGTCGTCACCGACCGCATGAGCGCTCCGTACCTGGGCGGCGCCTCGATCGACTTCGTGGACACCATCGAGAAGCAGGGCTTCACGATCGACAACCCGAACGCGACGGGCTCCTGCGCCTGCGGCGACTCGTTCAGCTGAATCGCGCGTCGGCCGATACGGGCCGGCTCGCGCCACGACGAAGGCGGGCACCCTCTCCGGGGTGCCCGCCTTCGTCGTGCGCAAGTGCCGTACGGCCCGCGGCTCAGGCCTTGGGAAGCGCCTTCCCGGTGTTGCCGTCCACCACCTGGCGCTCGCCCAGCGTCTGGTGCAGCGTCACCGAGACCGTCTCCTTCTTGGCGATCATGGCGCAGATCTTCTTGGGGTCGTGGTGCGCGACGCCCACCGTGACCCGGATCTCCGTGCCGCTCTCGTCCGCCGTCGCCGCGTAGCTGTCGCAGATCCCGCCCCAGAAGGTCACGGTCAGCGTCCGGCCGTCCTGGCCGATCGCGTACGAGACCAGTGCCTGGTGGCCGACCGGTGACGACCCGGACGGCGTCGGCAGGGGAGTGCCGGGACCGGACGGCGCCACGGGCGGCTTCGCCAGGTACTGCGGGGCCAGCGCCGGGGCGGTGATGGTGACCGGCTGCGCGGCGCCGGTCGGCTTCGCCTCGAAGAGCCACGACGGTACGAGCACCTGCTGCCCGTCCACGTACTGTGCGGAGAGCCCGAACACCGCCTTGTCCACGGTCACCGTCGAGGGCGTGCCCTGCTTGCACGGCTGCTGGATGTTGCCCTGCGGGTCACTGGGCAGCTTGCGCTGCGGGTCGCTCGGCAGCCTGCCCTTGGTGGGCTCGCTCTGCGGCTGGTCCTCCAGCGGCACCGGGCCCGTGCAGTCCTTGCCCGCCGGGCGCCCGCCGCCCGATCCGTTCAGCTGCTTCAGCGTCTCCTCGGCGTTCAGCACCGGGTACGTGGCGCCCTTCTCCGGCGCCTTCACCTGGCCGCTGCCGCCGACCACTTGGCCGTCGGGGCCGACCTGGACGCCGGTCGTCCAGCCGTATGTGGGCAGACCGCCGATCGCCGGGTCCGCGTTCACCACCCGTACCGCGCCCATCAGTTGGGATGCGTTCAGCTTGGCGTCGTCCTGGCCCAGCGCCTTCAGTACGGGGGCGGCCGCGGTCTTCGCGGCCTGCTCGCTCACCGGCGAGCCGCCTCCCGTGGGGTCGTGCTCGCCGGGCGCGATGCCCGGAACCGGGCTCGTGGAGGTGTCCGCTCCGGTGGTGTGCATCGGACACTTGCTGCCCTTGGGGCAGTTGTCCGTGCCGCCGGTGCCGTACTTGGCGAACGTCCAGCTGCCCGGGGCCTTCTGATTGACCGTCAGTACAGGCCCGCCGCCGTCCTTGGTGATCCCGGCCTTCCAGACCGTCCCCTCCAGGCGCGGGGGACCGTCGATCCCCAGGGCCTTCGCCAGCTTCGCCACCTCGGCCTCGCCGACCGTGCCGCCCGGGCGGTACACCGACGCCTTCGCCGGGCCGTCGGGAAGCTTCCCCCCGGCGCGGTAGACCACACCGTTCGGGTCCGGTTCGCCGGGGGCGATGCCCTCCCTGCCGCTGTCCAGGCCGAGCGGCGGCGGAGTGGAGTCCGCGCCCGCCCCTGCCTTCGCGTCGGCGGTGCCTCCGGCGGCGGGCGAGCCGCCCGAGGCGGTGGACGCCCAGTAGGCCCCGCCGCCACCCGCGACCAGCACCGCGGCCGCGACCGAGGCGAGGACGAAGGGAGATCGTCGCGTCCGCCGCTGTTGCGACTCGTCCTGCGTGTGCTCGCTGCTCACCGCATCGCTCCTGTCCAGTCGTATCCCGCATCCCCTTTACGGGGGACACGCCTTGGACGGAGCGGGGGAGCGCACGGTTCCCTCCGCGCGCTGCCCCGTCGCTCGGGTCCGCTCAGTCGCCGTACTCGGACATGGTGGCGATCAGCCGGACCGAGTCGGGTGGCACGGACACCCCGTGGATGCGGGACGGTGGGACGGGCGCCGGCCCGGCCTCCGCCGGCACCACCCAGTGGGGTGCCATCCGCGCGCAGTCGCCGCGCAGCTCCGCAAGGCCCGGTTCGGACGCCATGACGTTCCCGGTCTGCTCCATGGTTTCCATATTCCGCACCGTACGCATCAGGAACCATGCGAATAAAGGACTACTATCGGGTAATTTCAGCCCTTCAGGTGAACCCCCGCGACCCGGTAGCGTTAACTGTCAACAGTCCTCCACGCAGGAGTGTCCTAGCCGTGCGTATCGCAGTCACCGGCTCTATCGCCACCGACCACCTCATGACCTTCCCCGGCCGATTCGCCGACCAGCTGGTCGCCGATCAGCTGCACACGGTCTCCCTCTCCTTCCTCGTCGACAACCTCGACGTGCGCCGGGGCGGTGTCGGCGCGAACATCTGCTTCGGAATGGGGCAGCTCGGCACCCGGCCGGTCCTCGTCGGGGCCGCCGGCTCCGACTTCGACGAGTACCGGGCCTGGCTGGACCGGCACGGGGTGGACACGGACTCGGTCCGCATCTCCGAGGTCCTGCACACCGCCCGCTTCGTGTGCACCACGGACGCCGACCACAACCAGATCGGCTCCTTCTACACGGGCGCGATGAGCGAGGCCCGCCAGATCGAGCTCCACTCGGTGGCCGAGCGTGTGGGCGGCCTCGACCTGGTCCTGATCGGCGCCGACGACCCCGAGGCGATGCTCCGGCACACCGAGGAGTGCAAGACGCGCGGGATCCCGTTCGCGGCGGACTTCTCGCAGCAGATCGCCCGGATGTCCGGCGACGACATCCGTACGTTGCTGGAGGGCGCGAAGTACCTCTTCTCCAACGAGTACGAGAAGGGGCTCATCGAGTCCAAGACCGGCTGGAGCGACGCGGAGATCCTGGGGAAGGTCGACTACCGGGTCACCACCCTCGGCTCGCGCGGCGTGCGCATCGAGCGGGTCGGCGAGGACCCGATCGAGGTCGGCTGCGCCGAGGAGGAGGCCAAGGTCGACCCGACCGGCGTCGGCGACGCGTTCCGCGCGGGCTTCCTGTCGGGCCTGTCGTGGGGCGTCGGCCACGAGCGCGCCGCGCAGGTCGGCTGCATGCTGGCGACGCTGGTGATCGAGACGCTCGGCACCCAGGAGTACCAGCTGCGCCGCGCCCACTTCATGGACCGCTTCACGAAGGCGTACGGGGACGAGGCGGCGGCCGAGGTCCGGGAGCACCTGGCCTAGGGCGTGTGTCGAAAGTCCCGTCTGCCCGGCGGCGTCTGGCACGCACGCTCGCCGCGTTGTCGGGATCACCCCGATACAACCAGTATCGGGGCGACCCTCCGCCTTGCGATCGCACGCACCAGACGCCGCCGGGCCCGCCCTTCGGGCGGACGACGCTACTTTCGAAACACGCCCTAGCCACACCCGCCCTTACCGGTGTGGGGGTACTCCGTACCTCCACACCGGCCTCACCCCACCCGTCGCACCACGTACGCGGACCCCCGCTCCCGCCGCGTTTCCCCCACGTACTCCTGCCCCCGCATCTCGCACCACGCCGGGATGTCGAGCCGGGCCGCCTCGTCGTCGGCGAGGACCGTGACCGTGGCGCCGACCGGGACGTCGGTGATCACCTTCGCCAGTTCGATCACCGGGATGGGGCAGCGCTTGCCGAGGGCGTCGATGGTCAGGTCGCCGGAGGGGGTGGAGGGGGCGGGGGACGACACCGGGGCGCCCAGCTTCTCGCGGACCGACGACACCACCCCGGGCAGCACCGCGAGGAAGCGGTCGACGTCGGAGGAGGCCGTGCCCGGGGGCAGCGAGACCCGTACGTTGCCCTCGCTCAGGACACCCATCGCCCGCAGTACATGGCTCGGGGTGAGCGTGCTGCTCGTACAGGATGAACCGGACGAAACAGAAAAACCCTCGCGGTCCAGCTCGTGCAACAGGGTCTCCCCGTCGACATAGAGACACGAGAAGGTGACCAGGTGCGGCAGCCGCCGCACCGGGTCCCCGACCACCTCCACGTCCGGCACCAGCTCCGCCACCCGGGTGCGCACCCGGTCGACCAGGGCCCGCAGCCGCTCCGCCTCGGCCGCCGCCTCCGCCCGTACCGCCCGCAGCGACGCGGCCGCCGCCACGATCGCCGGGATGTTCTCGAAGCCGGGCGCCCGGCCCGACTCCCGCTCGTCGGCGGGGCCTTGCGGGGCGAACCGGACACCCTTGCGGACCGCGAGCAGCCCCACCCCCGCGGGGCCGCCCCACTTGTGCGCGCTCGCGGCGAGCAGCGACCAGCCGTCCTCGACCGGGCCCCACGCCAGCGACTGGGCCGCGTCCACAAGCAGCGGCACCCCGGCCGCCCGGCACGCCTCGGCCACCTCGGCGACCGGCTGGACCGTGCCCACCTCGTGGTTGGCGGACTGGAGGCAGGCCAGCGCCGTGTCGGGGCGCAGCGCGGCGGCGTACGCGGCGGGGGAGACCGCCCCGGTCCGGTCGACCGGGACCTCCGTCACCGCGCCGCCGTCCGCCTCCAGGGCCGCGCCCGCGTGCAGCACCGAGGAGTGCTCCACCGCCGACACCACCAGATGGCGGCCGACACGCCGACGCCCGGAGAGGGAACCGTAAATTCCGGAGTGCACCGCACGCGTCCCCGAAGAGGTGAACACGAGCTCGTCCGGCCGACAGCCGGCCGCCTCGGCCGCGGCCTCCCGGGCCGCGTCCAGCAGCAGCCGGGCCCGCCTGCCCTCGCGGTAGAGCCGGGCCGGGTCGGCCCAGCCCTCGTCGAGCGAGGCCTGGAGGGCCTGGCGGGCCACGGGGTGCAGGGGGGCGGAGGAGGCGGCGTCGAAGTAGGGCACGCGGTCACGCTAGCGCTGCTTGGGGGGTCTGCCGAAGGTGCGGTCCGTCCGCTGCGGGTCGTCGGGGGCTGGTCGCTCCCCCAAGTCCTCGGCGTTCTCGGCTTCGCTCGAACAGGGGGACCCGCATCGCGGCGGAGCCGCATGGGTCACGGCCCCGCGCCCCTTCAGAGGTCCCCCCGGTACCGCGCCACTCTCCGTACACCCGTACGGGAAGACCCGTCAGATGCCGCCCGGAGGCCCGGATTCCACCCCTTCGGGGGCCCCGGCGGCGCGTTGGGCACCCTCCCCGCGCGACCCCAGATAGCGTCCAGTAGGGTTTGGTCCGCATAAACATCCAAACCCCTGCCCGCGGCCAGGGCGGCGACCGACCAGCGAGACGGACGGCCGTAGCCGGCCGGCGCGGGCGAGACTCTCGGGAAGGCGCTACGTGAGTCCCAACGGCTCCGACCGCTCGTCGCGGCGCCCGATGCGGCGGAAGCTGCTGCAGGTGCTGACCGCGGGCCTGGTCCTGGCTACCGCCTCCGGTTGCTCGTACAACTGGAAAGACTTCCCTCGCCTCGGTATGCCCACCCCGGTGACGGAAGAGGCTCCGCGGATCCTCTCCCTCTGGCAGGGTTCGTGGGCGGCAGCGCTCGCCACGGGCGTGCTGGTCTGGGGCCTGATCCTGTGGAGTGTCATCTTCCACAGGCGCAGCCGCACCAAGGTCGAGGTACCTCCGCAGACCCGGTACAACATGCCCATCGAGGCGCTGTACACGGTCGTCCCCCTCATCATCGTCTCGGTGCTCTTCTACTTCACCGCGCGTGATGAGTCGAAGCTCCTCGAGCTCTCCCCGAAGCCGGCTCACACCGTCAACGTGGTCGGCTACCAGTGGAGCTGGGGCTTCAACTACGTCGAGGACGTGGACGGCAACCCGGCCACGGGCGACGCCGCGAAGTCCAAGGAGCTGTCCGCCATTCCGGACCGCTTCACCAAGGACTTCCCGGCCGGCGCCGACGGCGTCTACGACGTCGGCATCCCCGGCATGCGGAACCCGCAGACCGGAAACCCCGGGCCCACGCTGTGGCTGCCCAAGGGCGAGAAGGTCCGCTTCGTGCTGACGTCCCGTGACGTCATCCACTCCTTCTGGGTGGTCCCCTTCCTGATGAAGCAGGACGTCATCCCGGGGCACACCAACTCCTTCGAGGTGACCCCGACCCAGGAGGGCACCTTCCTCGGCAAGTGCGCCGAGCTGTGCGGTGTCGACCACTCCCGGATGCTCTTCAACGTGAAGGTCGTCTCCCCGGAGCGCTACCAGCAGCACCTCAAGGAGCTGGCGGCGAAGGGCCAGACCGGCTACGTGCCGGCAGGCATCGCTCAGACCGACCCCGCCAAGAACGCGGAGACGAACAAACTGTGAGCATCCTCAACGAATCTCAGGGTGCCGCGGCAGCAGACGACTCGTACGAGAACGAGCTGCCGGTCCGGCGCAAGCAGCCGGGAAACATCGTCGTGAAGTGGTTGACCACCACTGACCACAAGACGATCGGCACGATGTATCTGGTCACGTCGTTCGTGTTCTTCTGCATCGGCGGGGTGATGGCGCTGCTCATGCGCGCCGAGCTCGCCCGTCCCGGCACGCAGATCATGTCGAACGAGCAGTTCAACCAGGCGTTCACGATGCACGGCACGATCATGCTGCTGATGTTCGCGACGCCGCTGTTCGCCGGATTCGCGAACTGGATCATGCCGCTGCAGATCGGCGCGCCCGACGTGGCGTTCCCGCGGCTGAACATGTTCGCCTACTGGCTCTACCTGTTCGGCTCGCTCATCGCGGTCGGTGGATTCCTCACCCCGCAGGGCGCGGCCGACTTCGGCTGGTTCGCCTACTCCCCGCTGTCGGACGCGGTCCGCTCGCCGGGCGTCGGCGCCGACATGTGGATCATGGGTCTGGCCTTCTCCGGCTTCGGCACGATCCTCGGCTCGGTCAACTTCATCACCACGATCATCTGCATGCGCGCTCCGGGCATGACGATGTTCCGTATGCCGATCTTCGTGTGGAACGTCCTGCTGACCGGTGTGCTGGTCCTGCTGGCCTTCCCGGTCCTGGCCGCCGCGCTGTTCGCCCTGGAGGCGGACCGCAAGTTCGGTGCCCATGTCTTCGACGCGTCCAACGGCGGCGCGCTGCTATGGCAACACCTCTTCTGGTTCTTCGGCCATCCAGAGGTGTACATCATCGCTTTGCCATTCTTCGGAATCATTTCCGAAGTCATCCCAGTGTTCTCCAGAAAGCCGATGTTCGGCTACATGGGCCTGGTCGGCGCGACGATCGCCATCGCCGGTCTGTCCGTGACCGTGTGGGCGCACCACATGTACGTCACCGGCGGCGTGCTCCTGCCGTTCTTCTCGTTCATGACGTTCCTCATCGCGGTACCGACCGGTGTGAAGTTCTTCAACTGGATCGGCACGATGTGGAAGGGCTCGCTGTCCTTCGAGACACCGATGCTCTGGGCCGTCGGCTTCCTGATCACCTTCACCTTCGGTGGTCTGACCGGCGTCATCCTGGCCTCGCCGCCGATGGACTTCCACGTCTCCGACTCGTACTTCGTCGTCGCGCACTTCCACTACGTCATCTTCGGCACCGTGGTCTTCGCGATGTTCTCCGGATTCCACTTCTGGTGGCCGAAGTTCACGGGCAAGATGCTGGACGAGCGCCTGGGCAAGATCACGTTCTGGACGCTGTTCGTGGGCTTCCACGGCACGTTCCTGGTGCAGCACTGGCTCGGTGCCGAGGGCATGCCGCGTCGTTACGCGGACTACCTCGCGGCCGACGGCTTCACCGCGCTGAACACGATCTCGACCATCAGCTCCTTCCTGCTCGGTCTGTCGATCCTGCCGTTCATGTACAACGTCTGGAAGACCGCCAAGTACGGCAAGAAGGTCGAGGTCGACGACCCGTGGGGCTACGGCCGTTCGCTCGAATGGGCGACGTCGTGCCCGCCGCCGCGGCACAACTTCCTCACCCTGCCGCGTATTCGCTCCGAATCGCCGGCGTTCGATCTGCACCACCCTGAGATCGCGGCTCTCGACCAGCTCGAGAACCACGGTCACGGTGGCAAGGCCCTCGCCGGCGGCAAGGAGGCGGGCAAGTGAAGATCCAGGGCAAGATGTTCCTCTGGCTCTCCGTCTTCATCCTGATCATGGCCGTCGTGTACGGCGTGTGGTCGAAGGAGCCGGCCGGTGCGACCGCTCTCGTGATGGCCTTCGGCCTGAGCGTGATGATCGGCTTCTACCTGGCCTTCACGGCCCGGCGGGTCGACGCGGGCGCGCAGGACGACAAGGAGGCCGATGTCGCGGACGACGCCGGTGAGCTGGGATTCTTCTCCCCGCACAGCTGGCAGCCGCTCTCGCTGGCGATCGGTGGCGCGCTCGCGTTCCTGGCCATCGCGATGGGCTGGTGGCTGCTGTACTTCTCGGCGCCGCTGATCCTGATCGGCATCTACGGCTGGGTGTTCGAGTACTACCGCGGCGAGAACCAGAACCAGTAGGTCCTCGCAGGCACGTGTGAAAGGGCCCCGCAGCTCATCCGAGCCGCGGGGCCCTTTCGCGTACGCGGAACCCGCGTAGGGCGCTTTGGGCCGTCCGAGGGCGTGTCGCTCGTTTGCAGTCATATCGCGCGCTGAATATGACTGTTTTTCATAACATGTGCTCATGAGTCACGCACCGCGTACCCGTACCGTCCTGAGCTGCACCCTGCTGGTCATTGCCCTCGGGGTGGGCGCCGGCGCGTGCGGACACTCCGACAGCAACCCGCTCTCGGCCAAGCCGTACGACGCGGCCGGCCAGATCGCGTACAACGGCCCGGCGGGCAGTGCGAAGGCGGATCCGGAGAAGCCCCTGGAGATCACCGCCAGGGGCGGCCGCGGGCGCATCACGGACGTGATGGCCACGGACGCCGCGGGGCGGTATCTGGCGGGCGAGCTCGACGGCGACGGGAACCGCTGGCACTCCACGGCCCCGCTGGTCGCGGGCACCCACTACACGGTGGTGGTCTCCACGGAGGACTCCGACGGCGCTCCGGGGCGCCGTACGCTGACGTTCGACACCTCCGTACCCAAAGAGGTCGTGAAGGTCGAATTCGGCCCGGACGCGGGCAAGTACGGCGTCGGACAGCCCATCACGGCGGAGCTCGGCAAGCCGGTCAAGGACAAGGCGGCCCGGGCGATCGTGGAGCGGGCGCTGAAGGTGGAGTCCACGCCGTCGGTGGAGGGTGCCTGGTACTGGGTCGACGACAAGACGCTGCACTACCGGCCCAAGGAGTACTGGCCCACCCACGCGACCATCAGGGCCACTTCGCGGCTGGAGGGCGTGAAGATCGCCGACAAGCTGTACGGCGGCCCCGCGCAGCCCCTGAAGATCACCACCGGTGACCGCATCGAGGCCATCACGGACGCGTCCTCGCACTACATGACGGTCAAACGCAACGGAGAAGTGATCAATACCATTCCGGTGACCACCGGAAAGCCGGGCTTTTCCACCCGAAACGGCGTCAAGGTGGTGCTGGGCAAGCAGTACTTCGTACGGATGCGCGGGGAGACGGTCGGCATCTCGTCCGGCAGCGCCGACGCGTACGACCTGCCGGTCTACTACGCGACCCGGGTCACCTGGAGCGGCGAGTACGTGCACGCCGCGCCCTGGTCGGTGGGCTCGCAGGGCTCCGAGAACGTCAGCCACGGCTGTACGGGCATGTCCACCGGGAACGCCGCGTGGTTCTACGAGACCGTCACCGAGGGCGACATCGTCAAGGTCGTCAACAGCATCGGCGAGGACATGACGCCGTTCGACAACGGGTTCGGCGACTGGAACGTGGGCTGGGACAAGTGGCACAAGGGCAGCGTGCTGCAGGCCGACCTGAAGGCCGGGCAGAGCAAGCTGAGCTCCGCCCGGCTACGGCCGCAGGTCTAGGGCCTGCCCGGTGGGGGTTGGGGCGGGGGGATCAGGCCCGGGTGGCCACGGCGCCGTCCGGGCGCCGCGAACGGATCAGGGCGGCCAGTGCGGCCGCGAACTCGACCGGCTCGACCGGGAGGGTCACCGTGGCGTCCGCACGGCTCCAGGTGGCCAGCCAGGCGTCCTGAGGGCGCCCGATGAGCAGCAGCACCGGCGGGCACTGGAAGATCTCGTCCTTGATCTGCCGGCAGATGCCCATGCCGCCGGCCGGGACGGCCTCCCCGTCCAGGACGCACACGTCGATGCCGCCTCGGTCCAGCTCCTTGAGGACGGCGTGCGGGGTCGCGCACTCCAGGAAGGTCACCGGGGGAACGTCGGAGGCGGGCCTGCGTCCGGCGGCGAGCCGCACCTGCTCACGGGTGTTCGCGTCGTCGCTGTAGACAAGTACGGTGGCGCTCGACTGCATTGTTCCTCCGATTCGACGGCGGTACGGGCTCGGGAGCCGATGCGCGGATGCTACTCCGTCCGACACCGCGTCAACACCGGTTCGGCGGGCGCCGGGATGGGCTGTTCGGGCAGGACACAGGGTCCGGACACACCGAACGGCACCCCCCGGAGTGAGCGCGAGATAAGCGACCGACATAATGTCGGTCGTGGCGACAGCAACGACAGTAGAAACCGGGCACGCGCACCCGTCGGTCAATCGGCCGAACCTCACCAGCGTCGGAACCATCATCTGGCTGAGTTCCGAGCTGATGTTCTTCGCGGCCCTCTTCGCGATGTACTTCACCCTGCGATCGGTGACGGGCGCCGAGCACTGGAAGGAAATGGCGTCCTCGCTGAACCTTCCGTTCTCGGCGACGAACACCACGATCCTGGTGCTCTCCTCCCTCACCTGCCAGCTCGGCGTCTTCGCCGCCGAGCGGGGCGACGTGAAGAAGCTGCGCACCTGGTTCACGATCACGTTCGTGATGGGTGCGATCTTCATCGGAGGCCAGGTCTTCGAGTACACCGAGCTGGTGAAGAAGGACGGCCTCTCGCTGTCCTCCGATCCGTACGGCTCGGTGTTCTACCTGACGACCGGCTTCCACGGCATGCATGTGACGGGCGGTCTGATCGCCTTCCTGCTGGTTCTCGGCAGGACCTACGCGGCCAAGAGGTTCACCCACGAGCAGGCAACCGCCGCCATCGTCGTGTCCTACTACTGGCACTTCGTCGATGTCGTCTGGATCGGCCTCTTCGCCACGATCTACTTGATCAAGTAATCGGGTCCGCAGACCCGACACCATCCCGCATCGACGCAGAAGATCCTGACACCGGGGTAATCCGTGAAAAAGCTCTCCGCACGACGACGCCATCCGCTGGCGGCGCTCGTCGTCCTACTCCTCGCGCTGGCGGCCACCGGGGGGCTCTACGCCGCGTTCGCGCCCGCGGACAAGGCGAAGGCCGACGAAACCGCCCAGTCCCTCGCCATCGACGAGGGCAAGAAGCTCTACTCCGTCGGCTGCGCCAGCTGCCACGGAACCGGCGGTCAGGGCACCACTGACGGCCCGTCCCTGGTGGGCGTGGGCTCCGCGGCCGTGGACTTCCAGGTCGGCACCGGCCGGATGCCGGCGCAGCAGCCCGGCGCCCAGGTGCCGAAGAAGAAGGTCATCTACTCGCAGGCCGAGATCGACCAGCTCGCCGCGTACATCGCCTCCCTCGGCGCCGGCCCCATCAAGCCGACCGAGAAGCAGTACAGCCCGGAAGGCGCGGACATCGCCAAGGGTGGCGAGCTGTTCCGCACCAACTGCGCCCAGTGCCACAACTTCTCCGGCAAGGGCGGTGCGCTGACGCACGGCAAGTACGCCCCCAGCCTTGAGGGCGTGGAACCGAAGCACCTCTACGAGGCCATGCAGACCGGCCCGCAGAACATGCCGTCGTTCCCCGACACGACGATGCCGCAGAAGCAGAAGCAGGACATCATCGCGTACCTGGACGCCGTGGACAGTGAGAAGACGGCGAGCCCCGGTGGTCTCTCGCTCGGTGGCCTCGGCCCCGTCAGCGAGGGTCTGTTCGCGTGGATCTTCGGACTCGGTGCCCTCATCGCAGTCGCCATCTGGATCGCGGCCCACTCCGCTAAGGCCAAGAAGTCATGAGTAGCCAAGACAATTCCGAGAACCTGCCCAGCGAGCAGGACCCCGAGCACGGCTCGGTAGAGCGCGCCCGCGACCTGTTCGCGGACCCGGGGCTGCCGCCCCACATGCCGCGCGTCCAGGACATCGACGAGGCGGCAGCCAGGCGCTCCGAGCGCGTGGTCGCCGGTCTCTTCATGCTCTCGATGGTCGCGACGGTCGCCTTCATCGCGTCCTTCGTGATCTTCCCGATCGACAAGATCGTCTACATCTTCCCGTTCGGGCACGTCAGCGCGCTGAACTTCTCCCTGGGTCTGACCCTGGGTGTCGCGCTGTTCTGCATCGGCGCCGGCGCGGTCCACTGGGCCCGCACGCTGATGTCCGACGAGGAGATGTCCGACGAGCGCCACGAGATCTCGGCGCCGCCGGAGGTCCGCGAGAAGGTCATGCAGGACTGGGCGGACGGCGTCCGCGAGTCCGGCTTCGGCCGTCGCAAGCTGATCCGCAACACCATGTACGGCGCGCTGGCCATGGTGCCGCTCGCCGGTGTGGTGCTGCTGCGCGACCTGGGCACCCTGCCCGAGGACAAGCTGCGCAAGACGATGTGGGCCAAGGGCAAGGCCCTCATCAACATGAACACCAACGAGCCGCTTCGTCCCGAGGACGTGGCCGTCGGTTCGCTCACCTTCGCCAAGCCCGAGGGCCTGGAGGAGGACCAGCACGACTTCCAGACCCAGATCGCCAAGGCGGCCCTGATGATCGTCCGGCTGCAGCCGGAGAACATCAAGGACAAGCGCGAGCTGGAGTGGTCGCACCAGGGCATCGTGGCGTTCTCGAAGATCTGCACCCACGTCGGTTGCCCGATCAGCCTGTACGAGCAGCAGACCCACCACGTGCTCTGCCCGTGCCACCAGTCCACCTTCGACCTCTCCGACGGGGCCCGCGTCATCTTCGGCCCGGCCGGTCACGCTCTGCCGCAGCTGCGGATCGGCGTGAACAGCGAGGGTTACCTCGAAGCGCTCGGCGACTTCGAAGAGCCCGTCGGTCCTGCCTTCTGGGAGCGCGGATGAGCACCACCACGACTGACGAACGGCGCGAGCCCGGAAACGGCGAGAAGTTCGCCGACTGGGCCGACGGCCGGCTGGGGATCTACACCCTGGCGAAGACCAACATGCGCAAGATCTTCCCGGACCACTGGTCCTTCATGCTCGGCGAGATCTGCATGTACACGTTCCTCATCATCATCATCACGGGCGTGTATCTGACGCTGTTCTTCCACCCGAGCATGAACGAGGTCGTCTACGACGGCTCCTACGTTCCGCTCCAGGGTGTGCAGATGTCCGAGGCGTTCAACTCGACCATGCACATCAGCTTCGACGTGCGCGGTGGTCTGCTGATCCGGCAGATCCACCACTGGGCGGCGCTGATCTTCCTCGCGGGCATGTTCGTGCACATGATGCGCGTCTTCTTCACGGGCGCGTTCCGCAAGCCGCGCGAGGTCAACTGGCTCTTCGGCTTCCTGCTGTTCTTCTGCGGCATGTTCACCGGCTTCACCGGCTACTCGCTCCCGGACGACCTGCTCTCGGGCACCGGCGTCCGGTTCATGGAGGGCGCCATCCTGGGCGTGCCGGTCGTCGGCACGTACCTGTCGTTCTTCATCTACGGCGGCGAGTTCCCCGGCGGCGACTTCGTGGCCCGGTTCTACTCGGTCCACATCCTGCTGCTGCCCGGCATCATGCTCGGCCTGATGGTCACTCACCTGATCCTGGTCTTCTACCACAAGCACACCCAGTTCGCGGGCCCCGGCCGCACCAACAAGAACGTCGTGGGCGCGCCTCTGCTGCCCGTATACACGGCCAAGGCCGGCGGCTTCTTCTTCCTGGTGTTCGGTGTCATCGCGGTCATCGCGGCGATCGCCTCGGTCAACCCGATCTGGGAGATCGGCCCGTACCGCCCGGACCAGGTGTCGACCGGCGCCCAGCCCGACTGGTACATGGGCTTCGCCGAAGGCCTCATCCGAGTGATGCCGGGCTGGGAGATCAACCTGTGGGGCCACACGCTGGTCCTCGGTGTGTTCATCCCGCTGGTGATCTTCCCGCTGGTGCTCTTCGCGATCGCGGCCTACCCGTTCATCGAGGCCTGGATCACCAAGGACACCCGCGAGCACCACATCGCCGACCGTCCGCGCAACGCTCCCGTCCGCACCGGCATCGGCGTGGCCTGGATCACCGCGTACATGGTGATGCTGGTCGGTGGTGGCAACGACCTGTGGGCGACCAACTTCCACCTGTCGCTCAACGCCATCACCTGGTTCGTCCGGATCGCGTTCTTCGTCGGCCCGGTCATCGCGTTCATCATCACCAAGCGGATCTGCCTGGGCCTGCAGCGCCGGGACGCCGAGAAGGTGCTGCACGGTCGTGAGACCGGCATCATCAAGCGGCTGCCGCACGGTGAGTTCGTCGAGGTCCACGAGCCGCTCGACGCGGGCCAGCTGTACAAGCTCACCGCGCACGAGCAGACCCGTCCGCACGAGCTGCCCGCGGCGGTCGACGAGAACGGTGTCAAGCGCAAGGTCTCCCGCATGGAGAAGCTGCGCGTCAAGATCCACAAGGGTTACTACGGCGAGCAGAGCCAGATCGCCAAGCCGACCGTTGAGGAGTACGAGGAGATCACCAGCGGCCACGGCCACCACTGATCCCCTCTCAGCGACACTGCTGTACGCCACACAGCACAGGGGCCCCGTCCACGCGATGGACGGGGCCCTTCGCTGTCCCCCGGGCTGGATAGGGTGTTCCCATCCCTATCCGTCGGTGGACCCAGGAGCGGACCATGAACGTTGTGACCCCGGTCGGCGGCGACAGCGTGGCGGCCTACTCCTGGCCGGGCGTACTGGACGCACTGCTCAGCGGCACCGACCAGAGCGCCGAGGCGACCGCCTGGGCGATGGACTCGATCATGCGCGGCGAGGCGACCGACGCCCAGATCGCCGGGTTCGCGGTGGCCCTGCGGGCCAAGGGCGAGACCGTCACCGAGATCAGCGGCATGGTCCGCGCGATGTACGAGCACGCCAATGTGATCGAGGTGCCCGGCCGGACCGTGGACATCGTCGGCACCGGCGGCGACGGCGCCAAGACCGTCAACATCTCCACCATGTCCTCGATCGTGGTGGCGGGCACCGGCGCCAAGGTCGTCAAGCACGGCAACCGGGCCGCCTCCTCGGCCAGCGGCGCCTCCGACGTCCTGGAGAAGCTCGGCGTCAACCTGGACCTCACGCCCCGGCAGGTCGTCCAGGTCGCCGAGGAGGCGGGCGTCACCTTCTGCTTCGCCGTGAAGTTCCACCCCGCCCTGAGATACGTCGCCGCCGCGCGCCGGGAGCTCGGCATCCGCACCACCTTCAACTTCCTCGGTCCGCTCACCAACCCGGCCCGGGTCAAGGCCCAGGCCACCGGGGTCGCGGACGCGCGCATGGCGCCGATCGTGGCCGGGGTGCTCGCCGAGCGCGGCTCCTCCGCGCTGGTGTTCCGCGGCGACGACGGCATGGACGAGCTGACGACCACCGCGACCTCCCGGGTCTGGGTGGTACGGGACGGGGCCGTGCGCGAGGAGTCGTTCGACCCCAGGGACGCGGGCATCGACCTGGTGCCGGTCGAGGCGCTGCGCGGCGCGGACGCCTCGTACAACGCGGACGTCGCCCGGCGGCTGCTCGCCGGCGAGACCGGGCCGGTGCGGGACGCGGTGCTGCTCAACTCGGCGGCGGCGCTCGTCGCCCTCGATCCGGGCGAGGGGAGCCTGGTCGAGCAGATCCGGGCCGGGATCGCCCAGGCGGCCGAGTCGGTGGACTCGGGGGCGGCGCGGCGGGCCCTGGAGCGCTGGGTGGCCGCCAGCAACGCCTGAGGGCGGCTGGGGCCTGTCGTCACATTCCCGCCTGCCCCGGCCGCCCTTCGGGCGACGACGGGAAATGTGACGACAGGCCCTGGGGCCCGCGAGGTGTGACTCAAGGCGCAGTCCGGCATCCGGACTGCGCCTTGCGCGTACGCGGACGTATGGCAGGATGCTTTCCAAGGTCATGAGTGACAGCGACTACGGCCCCGGCCCGCTGTCCGGCAACCCTCCGTCCGTGGCGGGGTGCCCCGGGTGAAGACCAGGTCGCAGGCAGCGAGGTCTGCGGCAAGCGCGGACCCCTGCGCACTCCCTTCGGAGTGGCGCGCCCCTGGGGTCCTGGTCCTCAAGGGAGCAGTCTCGTGAGCAAGCGAATGCGATAGGGCCTCCGGCCCCTCTTTCTGTACACCTCCGCGGGCCCCTCTTGCCCGTGTTCGAGGTCAACCCCCGTGCACCCGGCGCCAGTTGGACTGCCGCCGCCGTGCCGTGGGGCTCCACAGTCATTTCGTCGCGCCTCGTCCTGCCGGGAGAAACCGCCATGTCCGCATACGCCGCCACGCCCGCCGCCACTTCCTCCGCCGCCTCCGACTCCGCCGCCGAACCCTGCTGTGCGGCGCCGCTGCCGGTGCTCGGCCGGGACGTCACCGTGCCGCTGGTCACCGGCGGCGAGGTGACGTACGCGGCCCTCGACTACGCGGCGAGTGCCCCGGCCCTCCAGCGGGTGTGGGACGACGTGGCCGCGTACGCCCCCTACTACGGCAGCGTGCACCGCGGCGCGGGCTACCTCTCACAGCTGTCCACGGACCTGTTCGAGAACAGCAGGGCGGCGGTGGCGGAGTTCCTGGACTGCCGCGCGGGCGACCAGATCGTGTTCACCCGCTCGACGACGGACTCCCTGAACCTCCTCGCCCAGGTGATCCCGGCCGACTGCCAGGTCTTCGTCTTCGAGACCGAGCACCACGCGTCGCTGCTGCCGTGGCGGGACGCGCGGGTGACGTACCTCAACGCGCCGCGTACGCCGCGCCAGGCGGTGGAAACGCTGGAGCGGGCCCTGTCCGACCGCGATCCTTCCCCGAGCTCTCAACTTCGTTCGAGCAGGGGATACCCCAACGGCCCGGCCCTGGTCTGCGTGACCGGCGCCTCCAACGTCACGGGCGAGCTGTGGCCGGTGAAGGAGCTGGCGGCGGCGGCGCACGCGCACGGGGCGCGGATCGTGCTCGACGCGGCGCAGCTGGCGCCCCACCACCCCGTCTCCGTACAGGAGTTGGACGTCGACTGGATCGCCTTCTCGGGCCACAAGCTGTACGCGCCGTTCGGCTCCGGAGTGCTGGCGGGCCGCGCGGACTGGCTGCAGGAGGCCGAACCGTACCTCGCGGGTGGCGGCGCCTCCCGCAAGGTCGCCCGGCGCGTGGACGGCGGGGTTGACGTCGAGTGGCACACCACGGCCGCCCGCCACGAGGCCGGCTCCCCGAACGTGATCGGCGTGTACGCCATCGCCTCCGCCTGCAAGGCGCTGACCGAGGCGGGCTTCGCGGAGCTGGTGGAGCGGGAGAATCACCTGATCGCGAAGGTGCGGGAGGGACTGGCGGAGGTTCCCGAGGTCCGCGTCCTCTCCTTGTTCGGCGATGACGCGCCCCGGGTCGGCGTGATCTCGTTCGTGGTGGACGGCTGGAACAGCTCGCACTTCGCGGCGGCGCTGTCGGCGGAGTACGGGATCGGCGTCCGCGACGGCTTGTTCTGCGCGCACCCCCTGGTACGCACGCTCCTCGGCAGCGAGCCGCAGGAGCCGGGCGAGTGCGGCGCGCCCGAGGCGGAGCCGGGCGAGCTCCCCCAGACTTCGTCCGGGGGGACCCCCACCCTGAACGCGATCCGCGTCAGCTTCGGGGCGGGGACGCCGGACGAGCATGTGGAGCGGTTCGTGGGGGCGGTGCGGGAGTTGGTGCGGGACGGTGCGAAGTGGACGTACCGCACGGAGGAGGGCCGCTGCGTCCCGGCGGTGTGACCGCCTCCCACTTCCCGGGCTGCGCCCGGCCGCCTGTTCGGCTGCGGGTGGGTGGGGGCCGGTCGCGGGGTTCCCCGCGCCCCTGAAGATTCAGCCCCTCCGGCGTTCGAGGAGCGGGGGCCGGGCGGAGCCCCGAAGGCGGGGTGCAGGGGCCGCAGGCCCCGCAACGGGGACCGGGGGCCGCAGCCCCCGGGAAACCCGCCTCAGCCCCCACCCGCCCGCAGAAGAGCGGGAACCCCTGTCCCGTCCCGCCGCCCGCCCGAGGGCTACGCGTCCAGGCCGATGGCGAACGCCGCCTCCAGGTCGTGCTGCGAGTACGTCCGGAACGCCACGTGCGTGTCCGTCGCCTCCACCCCGGGGATCTTGCTGATCCGCCCGGGGATGATGTCCGCGAGGTCGTCGTGGCGGGCCACCCGGACCAGCGCGATCAAGTCATAGGTGCCGGTCACCGAGTACACCTCGCTGACGTTCTCCAGCGACGCGATCGACTCCGCGATTTCGGGAATCCGGTCCACGCTGGTCTTGATGAGCACGATCGCGGTGATCACGGCTGGTTCTCTCCCTCGGTGGCGGCCGACGCGGGTGGCTTCGGTCGTTCAGGTCGTTTCACTCTAGCCGCCCCGCGGAACCGGCCCCAGGCGTAGAGAAACCCCAGGCCGAAGCCGACGAGATGGGCCAAGTACGCCACCCCGGGCCCCGTCGGGGCCGCCCGTACCGCCAGCCACTGCAGCACGAACCAGAAAACCAGCACCATCGAGGCGGGGAAGCGCAGGGGCAGGAAGAAGAGGAAGGGGAAGAGGCTGGTCACCTTCGCCCGGGGGAAGAGATAGAGGAAGGCGCCCAGGACGGCCGAGATCGCCCCCGACGCGCCCACCAGCGTCTGGTCGGACGACGCGTGCGCGACCGCGTACGCGAGCAGGGCGAGGTAGCCCGCGCCGAGGTAGAACAGTGCGAACCCGATCCTGCCCATGCGCTCCTCGGCCATCACGCCGAAGACGTAGAGGAAGAGCATGTTCCCCAGCAGGTGCAGCCAGTTGCCGTGCACGAAGAGCGCCGTGAGGGGGGTGACGAGCGCGCCGGGGTCACCGGCCGTGAGTTCGTTCGGGATGACACCCCACCGGGCGAAATACGAGCTCTGCGCCGCCAGCAGCGCGTCCCCCGTCCCGTACGAGGGATTCAGGCCGGACACCGGGCTGACGAGGAAGACCAGGCAGCAGAGCGCCAGCACGGTGTAGGTGACCGCAGGGCCCCGTACCACCGCGCCCCGTACGGCGCTCGGCTTGATCACGAACAGAGCATGGCGTAACCGGACCGAACGGTACAGACCGCCTCGCCGTGCCGGGGGGCAACTGGTAGGCCGTAGGGTTACGGGCAGTACATCCGCAGTTCGACGGCGCACCGCGAGATCCTGGACCATGAACCGACCGCGCAACGAGGCATCGGGCACCGAGCTTCGACGCGGAACCGTGGAAAGAGGTCAGCACCACATGACCAGCGTTCCCCTGCCCACCGCCACCACCCGGTGGCGCTGCACCCTTTGCGGCAATCTGACCCGTTTCGACGTCACCCGCTCGTCGAAGGTCGTCGAGTACGTCCATCTGGACCTCGCCGGAGAGCCGAAGGTCGAGGAACGCGAGGTGGTCAGTGAGACCATCGAGTCGGTGCGCTGCCGCTGGTGCAACGCGGTGGACCAGATCGAGCTGGTGGACAGGCCGGGTACCGGCTCCGAGTGAGCCGCCCCGGTGGGTGACGGACGACAGTTGAGGTGACGGATCGTGGAGCATGCAAGCGGTGCCGAACCGGCCGGTGCGGCCGGTGACGGCCCCGCCGAGGTGCTCGACCGCCCGCTGCCCGAAGGGGTGCGGCGCAGGGTCGTCGCCCTGGTCTCGGACGCCTTCGGTGGGCTGACCGTCGCCGAACTGCCGTCACAGTTGCGGCAGTACGCCCGTTTCACCCCGACTCGTCGTGCCAAGTTCGCGGGCAACGCCATGGCCGCGGCCCTGGAGTCCGACCCGGTCTTCCGCCAGCGGATCGGGGAGCGCCTGAAGGAGGCGCAGCCGGAGCTGGCGGGCGCCCTGGAGTCCGGCGCGCCGCCCGCGGCCGCCGATCCCGTCGACGTGGCGGCCGCCGCGTATGTGCTGCGGCCCACCGGCTGGGTCAAGTTGGTCGCCGCCGCCGGCGAGGAGGCCCTGCGCGCCGACGCCGAGCGCGCCGACGAGGAGGGCCGGCGCGAACTGGAGCGGCTGCGCCAGGAGCTGGCGGAGGCGCACGAGCGGCTGCGCACCGAGCAGGAGGACCTGCGCGCCGACCTGGCCGCGGCCCGCAAGGAAGCGGAAGCGCTCCAGCGCAAGCTGCGCAGCGCGCTCAGCGACGTCAAGCGCGGTGAGGCCGCCCTGCGCAAGGTCGCCGGTGAGATCGACGGGATCAGAGCGGAGGCGGCGGCCCAGGTGGCCGCCGCCGAGAGCGAGTCGCGGCGGATCAGGACCCGGCTCACCGAGGCCGAGGCGTCCGTCGAGGCGAGCCGGCGCGCGGTGCGCGAGGGCCGCTCGATCGAGGACATGCGGCTGCGGCTGCTGCTCGACACGGTCCTGGACGCGGCGTCCGGGCTGCGGCGCGAACTCGCCCTGCCCCCGGTCTCGGTGCGGCCCGCCGACACCGTGGAAGCAGTCGAACCGGGACAGATGACCCCGAAGGACATCGCGGCCAGGGCGCTCTCGGAGACCGATCCGGCGCTTCTGGACCAGCTGCTCGCGCTGCCGCAGGTGCATCTGGTGGTGGACGGCTACAACGTCACCAAGACCGGCTATCCGACGATGCCGTTGGAGAAGCAGCGGCTGCGGCTGCTCGGCGGTCTCTCCGTTCTCGCCGCGCAGACGGGCGCCGAGGTGACCTGCGTCTTCGACGGGGCCGAGCTGGCCGCGCCGGTGCTGCTCGCGCCGCCCCGTGGCGTACGGGTGCTCTTCTCGAAGCCGGGCGTGACCGCCGACGAGCTGATCCGCCAGCTGGTGCGGGCGGAGCCGTCCGGGCGGCCGGTGGTGGTCGTCTCGACCGACCGTGAGGTGGCGGACGGGGTGGCCAAGGCCGGGGCCCGGCCCGTTGCGTCCGTCATGCTCCTGAAGCGGCTTTCGCGCGTCTAGTAACTCCTATGTTCAATGCCCGAATTCGGGTGATCAGTTCCCACCACTCTGTCAAGTGCCCATTACTACGCGTGGGATGACTGTAAAGAATCATCCCGGCGACAGGTTTTTTTCCCATCAGGATTTGAACTGATCACAAGAACGTCACTAGGGTCGGGGCTCGAACCTTCACGCGGTTGATCACTCATCCGGGTGGCCGTGAGGGTCCCGCCGAGTCTGAGCTGTTCGGCGGCTGAGGAAGAAGGAGCTCGCCTTCGTGGCGTCCCACCGTCGACCCAAGCCTGCGAGCCGCACCCGCGTGACCGTGCTCACCGCGACCGCTGCCGCAGCAGTCGCTCTCACGTCCCAGGCCGCGCAAGCGGACCCGAAGCCGTCGAAGAGCGAAGTGAAGTCCAAGGTCGACAAGCTGTACGACGAGGCCGAGCAGGCGACCGAGAGGTACAACGGCGCCAAGGAGAAGCAGGACCAGCTGGAGAAGCAGGTCGGCGCGATCCAGGACAAGGTGGCCCGCGGCCAGGACGAGCTCAACAAGCTCCGCGACGGCCTCGGTTCGATGGCCTCGGCGCAGTACCGCTCGGGCGGCATCGACCCCTCGGTCCAGCTCTTCCTCTCCGCCAACCCGGACGACTTCCTGGACAAGGCGTCCTCGCTGGACCAGCTGAGCGCCAAGCAGACCGAGGCGCTCCAGAAGATCCAGTCGAAGCAGCGCAGCCTGGCGCAGGAGCGCAAGGAAGCCCAGGACAAGCTCAAGGACCTCGCGGACACCCGCAAGGAGCTCGGCGCCAAGAAGGCCGAGACCCAGTCCAAGCTCGCCGCCGCGCAGAAGCTCCTCAACTCGCTGACAGCCGCCGAGAAGGCCTCCCTGGCCGCCGACGACGCCCGCGCCAACCGCACCAACGAGCGCGCCGACCTCGGCAACGAGGCCCCCGCCTCCGGCCGCGGCGCCGCGGCCCTCGCCGCCGCCCAGTCCCAGATAGGCAAGCCGTACGTGTACGGCGCCACCGGCACCGCCTCGTTCGACTGCTCCGGGCTCACGTCCTGGGCCTACCGCCAGGCGGGCGTCTCCATACCGCGCACCTCGCAGGCCCAGGCCGGCGCCGGCACCCAGATCGGCCGCAGCCAGCTCAAGCCGGGCGACCTGGTGCTGTTCTACGGCGACCTGCACCACGTCGGCCTGTACGCGGGCAACGGCCAGGTGCTGCACGCCCCCAAGCCGGGCGCCAACGTCCGCTACGAGGCCATGGGCAACATGCCGTTCCAGTTCGGCGTCCGCATCAGCTGACCGCCGGGCCCGCCGCCCTCCACCGCGTAACGAGTCGATTGCTGTCGCCCTCCGAACGGGCGAATTCCGGCAACGCCCGCTGACGCCACGCCCCGCCGGTGACCTGTGTTCTCCGGCGGGGCGTCACTTTGCGTAGGCGCCGGGGTCGTTGGCACCCCGTGGCCGCCCGGCTACTGTCCGTCATGCGGTGCCCCCGTGACTCTTCCAACTCGTCCGCCCACCCGGGCGGCAGGGGCCGCACCAGCGGAAGGAGTGCGGCTTCCTTGGCGTCCCATCGCCGTCCCACGCAGTCCGGCCTCTCCCAGAGCGCCCGGGTCACCGTTCTGTCCGCCGCGGCGGCCACCGCGGCCGCGGCCTTCGCGGCGCCCGCGAGCGCCGACCCGGGCGACACCGGCAAGGACCGGGTCGACCGGCTCTTCGCGCAGGCGGAGGAGGCCACCGAGCAGTACAACAAGGCGGACGAGCACGCCGACCAGCTGCGCGAGCAGGTCAAGCAGGCCCAGGACAGCGTCGCCCGCGGCCAGGAGCGCATCAACCGCATGCGGGGCGCGCTGGGCGCGATCGCGGGCGCCCAGTACCGCTCGGGCGGCCTGGATCCCTCGCTCGCGCTGCTGCTCTCCGAGGACCCCGACACGTATCTCGACAAGGCCGCCGCCCTCGACCGGATCGGCGAGCGCCAGAGCGCCGCGCTGCGCGAACTCCAGCAGGAGCAGCGGCGGATCCGCCAGCAGCGCACCGAGGCCACTCGCAAGCTCACCGAGCTGGAGCGAAGCCGCGCCGAGGTCGCCCGGCACAAGCGGACCATCGAGTCCAAGCTCGCCCAGGCCCGCCGGGTGCTGCTGGCGCTGCCGACGTCCGAGCGCGCCGCCTTCGACCGGTCCTCGCGCGGCGGGCGCGGCGAACTGCCCGACCTGAGCGGTGCGGTGCCCGCCTCCGGGCGTGCGGCGGCCGCGGTGGCGGCGGCCCGCCAGGCGGTGGGCAGGCCCTACATCTGGGGCGCCAACGGGCCGGCCGGCTTCGACTGCTCGGGCCTGATGCAGTGGTCCTACGCCCACGCGGGCGTGGGGCTGCCGCGCACCTCGCAGGCCCAGCGGTACGCCGGGCACCGGGTCTCGCTCTCCGAGGCGCAGCCCGGGGACCTGGTCGCCTACGGCTCCGACGCCAGCCACATCGCGATGTACGTGGGCAACGGCCAAGTGATCCACGCCCCCCACCCGGGCGCGCCGGTGCGCTACGACCCGGTGGGCATGATGCCCATCTCCTCGATCACCCGCGTGTGAACGTACGATCGGGAGGATGGCGTACGGCTGGCTGAGCGGCAGGTGGCGACGGCGCACGGCGGGATTCGGTCTCGCCGCGCTGCTGTTCGCATCCGCCTGCTCCGCCCCGGACACGGCCCCCGACCCCGTCACCGGCCAGGTGCAGCGCACCCTGGACGGGCGCGCGGCCGCTGTCCTCGGGCACGACGAGCGCGGTTATCTGGCCGCGCTGGACCCGGGCGCCGGGACGCTGCGGGATGCCCAGCGCGCCGAGTTCGCCAATCTGCGCCAGGTGCCGCTGGGCGCCTGGGCGTACCGGGTGACCGGGGTCAGCCGCAAGGGCGACCGGGCCACCGCCCAGGTCGAGCTGCGCTACCGGCTCGACGGGTACGACAGCGCGCCGGTGGCCTCGGCCAGGGTCGTCGAGCTCGACGAGCGGGCCGGGCGCTGGTACGTGACGGGTGACCGGCCGGGCGAGGGGGCCGCCGAGCCGCTGTGGCAGCAGGGCCCGGTGTCCGTGGTGCGCGGTGCGCACAGCCTGGTCCTCGGCGTCGGCCAGGACCGTCAGGCCCTCCAGCGGATCGCGCACACCGCCGACCGCGCGGTGCCCGCCGTCTCGGCCGCCTGGCCCGGCCGCTGGGCGGGCCGGGTGGTGGTCCTGGTGCCCGCCTCGCTCGACGCGATGGCGGCGCTGCTCGGCGCGCCCCCGGCCTCGTACCGGGGGATCGCGGCGGTGACCACCGGCGAGGTGGGCGGAGCCGGGACGGCGTCCGCGGACCGGGTGATCGTCAACCCCGAGGCGTACGGCGTCCTCGGCGACCTCGGCCGGCGCGTCGTCCTCACCCACGAGACCACCCACGTCGCCACCCGCACCCGGACCTCCTCCACGACCCCGATGTGGCTCTCGGAGGGGTACGCGGACTGGGTCGGCTACCGGGGCACCGGGCGCACCCCCGCCGAGGCCGCGCCGGAGCTCCAGCAGGCGGTGCGGCGCGGCGAGGTGCCCGACGACCTGCCCGCCGACGCGGAGTTCGGCTTCGAGGGCGGCGCGGACCGGCTGGCGCGCGCGTACGAGGGCGGCTGGCTGGCGTGCCGCATGATCGCCCAGCGCTGGGGCGAGGGGAAGCTCGCCGCCCTCTATACGAAGGTGGGCGGGCAGAAGCACCGCGAGGGCGCGCTGGAGAAGGCGATGAACGAGGAACTGGCCACCACGCCGAAGGAGTTCACGGCCCTGTGGCGCGCCTATGTACGCGACCAGCTGGGCTGACCGGCTGCGCGGGGCTCAGCCCTCCAGCTCCTCGATCGCCTCGGCCAGCCACTTCTTCTCGGCCGTGCCGGTCGCGCGGGCGATCCTGAGCATCCCCCGCCGGAAGAGGTCGGGGCTCTCCTCGGCCCGCACGGGCTCGCCGTCGCGGTAGAAGAAGCTCGCCGGGGTGTTGAGGAACTCCTGGCGGCGGCGGAGCACGGCGGCCTGCCCGGCCCGGTCGGGCAGCCGCCCGAGGAAGGCGAGCACGGTGAAGAACCGCTGCCCGTCGGTGATGTCGGTGTCCTTGGGGTGGCGCAGCCGCTCGTACAGCTCGGCGCGGCCCGCCCCGGTCAGGATGAGGATCCGGCGGGGCGCGGCGCCGGTGCCCGGCTCGGTGCGCTGCTCCAGCTTTCCCGCCTTCACCAGCCGGGTGATCGCCGGGTAGAGGGCGCCGTCGCTCACCGGCCGGACGTGGCCGCTCAGCCCTCTGATGCGCTCCTTGAGTTCATAGCCGTGCAGCGGTTCCTCGTCGAGGAATCCCAGGATCGTCAGCTCCAGCACCTACTTCTCCTTTCGGCCCGGCCATGGTATCTCTTTTCGCTGTACCTCGAATCGAGGTACAGCGAAAAGAGGGGGATGAATCTCGTGTCACACCGCCGTCGGCTGATCTCGCTCGCGTACCCGGTCTACTTCGAGCTCCTGGCGGGGGTCGCGGCCGGGGTGATCAACATGGTCTGGGTGGCCCGGCTCGGCGGGAGTTCGGTCGCCGCCGTCGCCGTCGCCACGAACGTGGAGAACCTGCTGCTCGGCCTGATCCTCATGGCGGGCACCGGGACCACCGTCCTGGTCGCCCGGGCCGGGGGCGCCGACGACCCGGGCGGGATACGGGCCGCGGTGCGCGGCGGCTGGGCGCTGTGGGCGCTGATCACGCCGGTGGTCGCGGTCGGTGGCTACCTCTGCCGCGAGCCGCTCGCCCGGCTGGTGCTCGGTGGCGCGGACGACGCCGTACTCACCCTGGCGTCCGGCTACTTCGCGATCGCGCTGCCCGGCACGGCGGTCTTCTTCGCCACCAACGTCGTCGACGGCATCCTCAAGGGCGCGGGCGACACCCGCACCCCGATGCGGCTCGCGTTCCTCGCCAACGGGCTGATCCTCGTCCTCGACCCGCTGCTGATCCTGGGGTGCGGGCTCGGTGTCCGGGGGGCGGCCCTCGCCACGGTGCTCGGCCGCGCGGTCGCGCTGGCCTGCGGGCTCGTGGCACTGCGGCGCAACGCCGTACTGCGTGCCGCCGGGACCACCCGGCGCGGCGTCGGCGTGCCGCGGGTGGCCCGGCTCGGTGCGGATCTGCGCAGGACGGCGGCGACCGGGCTGCCGATGTCGGCCGAATTCGTGGTGCGCATGACCGGTTCCCTCGCGCTCGTCGCGATCGTCGCCAGGATCGGCGTCGGCGAGGTCGCGGCGTACGGGATCGCGACCAAGGCGATGTACGCGGCCACCATGGCCTTCTACGCCGTCCGCCAGGCCGCGTCCATCCACACCGCCCATCTGCTCGGCGCCGAGAGTGGGGGAGAGCGGGTCGCGGTGGGGCGGCAGGCCGCGCTCGTCTCGGGGGCGCTGGGGCTGACGGCCGCGCTGGTGCTGCTCGTGTCCGCGCCGTGGGTCATGGCGGCGTTCGGCGCCAGCGGCGAGGTGGCGGCGGCCGGCACGCTCTATCTGCGCTGCCTCGGCCCGTACCTCGTGCTGCTCTCCGCCTTCATCGCCCTCGGCGGGGTCTTCGACGGCAGTGGCGGCAGTCCGGCGCTCGCCGGGGTCACCGCGTGCGGCGTCGCCCTCCAGCTGCCGCTCGCCCTCGGCCTGTCCGGGCTCGGGCTGCCGGGGATCTGTCTGGCGATGGCGCTGTCCATGGGGCTCCAGTGCGCCGCCGTCGCGCGCATGCACCGGCGGCTGCGTACGGCCGGTCAGCGGACCAGGACCGAGAAGACCCTGGTGCGGACCTGCTGAACGGGCAGCGTACGGCCGGGGACCGTGCTCCGCCACAGCCGCCGGCACGCGCTCACCGACGCCACGGCGAGGAGCCCGTTGCGTACGAACAGGAGCAGCACCCCGAGCCAGTCGCTCGCCACCACGTGCGAGAACCAGATCGGGAACTCCAGCAGCGTCACGCCCGCGGCGGCCAGCACCAGGTACGCGGGCCGGGCCATCGGGGCGCCGTGGAAGACCAGGCACACCGCCGCGAGCCCGACCAGCCAGACCAGATACTGCGGGCTGATCACACGGCTGGTGGTGGTGAAGAGCAGCACGGCCGTGAAGGCGGCGTCCGCGAGCGTGCTCGGCCCGGTGCGGCGCGCCCGCAGTCGCCACAGGAGCAGCCAGCCGAACGCCACCGCCGTCAGCCCCATCGCCAGGGTGGAGACCAGCGGCACGTACGGGCCGAGGAACTCCACCGACCCGTAGTTCAGCTGCACCCGGCCCCGCCAGCCGAAGTGGCGGGCCACATGGAAGACCAGGGCGCCGAGCGACTCGACCTCGGTGCCGCGGTCGCGCTGGAAGGTGAGGAAGGCGAAGGCGCCGGGCGCGACCGCGTGGCAGCCGAGCAGGAACGCGCCCGCGGTGACGGCCGACGCCGCCCACGCCCGGCGGGGCGCCCGGGCGAGCAGCAGGACGGGCCAGACCTTGAGCAGGGCGCCGAGCGCGGCGAGCGAGCCGAGGACCCGGGGGTGGCGGACCCCGGCCAGCAGCGCGGCCACCGCGACCGCCGTCACCATCAGGTCGTAACGCGCGTACGCGGTGGGCCCGAGCAGCGGTACGCCCCAGACCCAGATCCGGGCGCCCGCACGGGACTTGCCGGGGCGCCCGGACGTGTGGAGCAGCAGCCCGAGGACCAGCGCGTCGGCGAGCAGCGCGAGGACGAAGAAGCCCGAGGCGTAGTCGAGGAAGGGGACGGCGGCGGGGGAGAGGATCGCGAGCGCGGCGGCCGGCGGGTACTGCCAGGTGACGTCGTCCAGCGGATAGGTGCCGGTCTTCAGGACCTCGTACCAGCCCTGGTAGATGACCGAGACGTCGCTGGTGACGTCCGGGCCCGGGACGAGAAGGACCCGGAAGACGCAGAGCAGCAGCAGGCACCGGGTGACGACGAACACCGCCGCCATGGCCCCGGTGCTCTTCGCGGTCCCTGTGCCGTTTCCAGCCGACATGCCCACCTCGTCCGTAAGACCGGCTTTCTGGAAGTCCGAGCAGTCATGATGCCCGGCGGGGCCGTGCGTGAGCGACGAGGCGGGGCCGTTCGGTACTGTCGGCGGCGATGCACAAGACCTTGATCGTGACCAATGACTTCCCGCCGCGCCCCGGCGGGATCCAGGCGTTCCTGCACAACATGGCGCTGCGCCTGGACCCGGAGCAGCTGGTCGTCTACGCCTCCACCTGGAAGCGGAGCCGGGAGGGCGTCGAGGCGACCGCCGCCTTCGACGCCGAACAGCCCTTCACCGTGGTGCGCGACCGCACCACCATGCTGCTGCCCACGCCCCGGGTGACCCGGCGTGCGGTCGGGCTGCTCAAGGAGCACGACTGCTCCTCGGTGTGGTTCGGGGCCGCTGCGCCGCTCGGCCTGATGGCGCCCGCGCTGCGCCGGGCGGGCGCCGAACGCCTCGTCGCCACCACGCACGGCCACGAGGCGGGCTGGGCCCAGCTGCCCGGCTCGCGGCAACTGCTGCGGCGTATCGGCGAGGGCACGGACACGATCACCTATCTGGGCGAGTACACCCGCTCCCGGATCGCGACCGCGCTGACCGAGCGGGCGGCCGACCGGATGGTCCAACTGCCGCCGGGCGTCGACGAGAAGACCTTCCACCCGGGCTCGGGCGGCCCCGCGGTGCGCGAGCGCCTCGGCCTGACCGACCGGCCGGTGGTCGTCTGCGTCTCGCGGCTGGTGCCGCGCAAGGGCCAGGACACGCTGATCCTCGCGATGCCCGCGATCCTCGCGCGCGTGCCGGACGCGGTGCTGCTGATCGTGGGCGGCGGCCCGTACGAGACGGAGCTCCACAAGCTCGCCCAGGACACCGGGGTCGCGGACTCGGTCCGCTTCACCGGCCCGGTGCCATGGGCCGAACTGCCCGCGCACTTCGGCGCCGGCGACGTCTTCGCCATGCCCTGCCGTACGCGCCGGGGCGGGCTCGACGTCGAGGGCCTGGGCATCGTCTACCTGGAGGCGTCGGCGACCGGCCTCCCCGTGGTCGCGGGCGATTCGGGCGGCGCGCCCGACGCGGTCCTGGACGGCGAGACGGGCTGGGTGGTCCGTGGCGGCTCCGCCGAGGAGTCGGCGGACCGCATCGTCACCCTCCTCCAGGACCCGGACCTGCGCCGCAGGATGGGGGAGCGTGGCCGGGCGTGGGTCGAGGAGAGGTGGCGCTGGGACCTCCTGGCGGAGAAGCTGCGGGAGCTGCTGTGAGGTAGGGGCTGGGACGCGGGGCGGTGACCGTATGCGGCTCCGCCGCGTGGGGCACGACCGGGGCACGTGGTGCCGCCCTCCCAGCCCCCCAGGGGCGCGGGGCGGTGGCATGGTGCGGCTGCGCCGCGTGGGCGCGACCAGCCGAGCACGGTCCGCAGACGAACGTGACCCGGGTCGGCCGCGTGGTGGCGCGTCCCGGAATCCCCAGGGGCGCGGGGCGGTGGCATGGTGCGGCTGCGCCGCGTGGGCGGGACCAGCCCCCACCGGTCCGCAGACGAACCCCGGGCCAAAGAGGGGCGCGGGGCGGTGACATGGTGCGGCTGCGCCGCGTGGGCGCGGCCAGCCCCCACTCACCCGCAGACGAACCCCGGGCCCACCACACTCCCACCCCTGACGGTCACTCAGATTTGAGACAACGTGCCCCCTGGGCGGAAGGCCAAATTCCGCCCATGCTGCGCGCATGACACCAAATCTGACGCGCCGTCACCTCCTGGGACTCGGCGCCCTCCAGACGGCCGCACTCCTGGGCCTCACCCGCATCACACTCAACCCCGCCCGCGCCGCCGAGGCCGCTCCGGCCACGTACACCCCCGCCCTGGTCATCGGCTCCGGCTACGGCGCCGCCGTGGCCGCGCTCCGGCTCGGGCAGGCCGGCGTCCAGACCCTCGTCCTGGAGATGGGCAGACTCTGGGACACCCCCGCCTCCGACGGCAAGGTCTTCTGTTCGACCTCCGCGCCGGACCAGCGCTCCATGTGGTTCCGCACCCGGACCGAGGCGCCTCTCGCCACGTTCCTCTGGCTCGATGTCGTCAACAAGAACATCGGCCCCTACCCCGGCGTCCTCGACCGGGTGAACTACGGCGACATGTCCGTGTACGTGGGGCGCGGCGTCGGCGGCGGCTCGCTGGTCAACGGCGGCATGGCCGTCACCCCGCGCCGCGACTACTTCGCGGAGGTCCTGCCGCAGGTCGACGCCGCCGGGATGTACGCCACGTACTTCCCGCGCGCCAACGCCATGCTCGGTGTGAACTCCATCGACCCGGCCTGGTTCGAGTCCACCGAGTGGTACAAGTTTGCCCGCACCTCGCGCAAGGCGGCCCAGAACGCCGGTCTGAAGACCGTCTTCGTGCCCAACGTCTACGACTTCGGGTACATGCGGCGCGAGGCGGCCGGAACCGCCACCAAGTCCGCGCTCGCGGGCGAGGTCATCTACGGCAACAACTACGGCAAGAAGTCCGTCGACAAGACCTACCTCGCCGCTGCCCTCGGCACCGGCAGGGTCACCATCGAGACCCTGCACCACGTCCGCGCGATCCGCGGACAGCCCGCCGGCGGGTACGTGGTCACCGCCGACCGGACCGACCCGGCCGGCAAGGTCGTCGAGACCCGGGAGATCGGCTGCGGGAAGCTCTTCCTCGGCGCCGGCAGCCTCGGCACCACCGAACTGCTGCTGCGCGCCCGCGAGACCGGCACCCTGCCCGCCCTCGACCCGGCCGTCGGCACCGGCTGGGGCACCAACGGCAACATCATGACCGCTCGCGCCAACCACATGTGGGACACCGTCGGCGCCGACGAGGCCACCATGCCCGCCCTGGGCATCGACGACTGGGACAACGCCGCCAACCCGGTCTTCGCCGAGATCGCCCCGCTGCCGATGGGCTTCGAGCACTGGGTGAGCCTGTACCTGGCGATCACCAAGAACCCGCAGCGCGGCACCTTCACCTACGACCCGGCGACCGACTCGGCCAGGCTGAACTGGACGAAGGCGCAGAACCAGCCCTCGGTTGACGCGACCCGCAAGCTCTTCGACCGGATCAACTTCAAGAACGCGACGATCTACCGGTACGACCTGTTCGGCAACAACACGCCGTTCGCGGACGACTTCTGCTACCACCCGCTCGGCGGCTGCCCGTTGGGGCGGGCGACCGACGGCTACGGGAGGGTGAAGGGGTATCCGGGCCTGTACGTCACCGATGGAGCCCTCGTGCCCGGCTCCATCGGCGTCAACCCGTTCGTCACGATCACGGCGCTCGCCGAGCGCAACCTCGAACGCGTCCTCGCGGAGGACTTCGCCGCGTAGGCCCGCGTAGGCCCGCGTACGCCTCAGTGGGCGTAGATCGCCTCGATCTCGTCCGCGAAGTCCTTCGCCACGACGTTGCGCTTCAGCTTCAGCGACGGGGTGATGTGCCCCGCCTCCTCCGTGAACTGGGAGGTGAGAATGCGGAATTTCCGCACCGATTCCGCCTTGGAGACCGCGGCGTTGCCGTCGTCCACCGCCCGCTGCACCTCCGCGAGCAGCTCCGCGTCCTGGCGCAGCGAGGCCGCCGTCGAACCGGCCGGCTTGCCGTGGTCCGCGGCCCAGTGGGCCAGGAACTCCTCGTCGAGCGTGACCAGCGCGCCCACGAACGGCCGCCCGTCCCCGACCACCATGCACTCCGCGACCAGCGCGTGCGCGCGGATGCGGTCCTCGATCACGGCCGGGGCGACGTTCTTGCCGCCCGCCGTGACGATGATCTCCTTCTTGCGGCCGGTGATCGCGAGGTAGCCGTCCTCGTCGAGGGTGCCGATGTCACCGGTGTGGAACCAGCCGTCGGCCAGCGCCTCGGCGCTCGCCGCCTCGTTGTTCCAGTACCCCGTGAACAGGTGCTCGCCGTGCAGCAGCACCTCGCCGTCGTCCGCGATGCGCACCACCGAACCCGGCAGCGGCTGGCCGACCGTGCCGATCTTCTGCCGGTCCCACGGGTTGAACGCGGTCGCCGCACAGGACTCGGTGAGGCCGTACCCCTCCAGGACCGTGAAGCCGATGCCCCGGTAGAAGTGGCCGAGCCGCTCGCCCAGCGGCGCGCCGCCGGAGATCGCGTACTCGCCGCGGCCGCCGAGCACCGCGCGCAGCTTGCTGAAGACGAGCCTGTCGAAGACCCGGTGCTTGATCTTGAGGCCGAGGGACGGGCCCTGCGGCGTGCCGAGCGCGCGGCTGTAGGCGATCGCGGTGTGCGCGGCCTTGTCGAAGATCGCGCCCTTGCCGTCCGCCTGCGCCTTGGCGCGCGCCGCGTTGTAGACCTTCTCGAAGACCCGCGGCACACCGAGGATCAGCGTCGGCCGGAACGAGGCCAGCTCGTCGGTGAGGTTCTTGATGTCCGGTACGCAGCCGAGCTTGATCGGCGCCATCACGGACGCCACCTCGACCAGCCGCCCGAAGACATGGGCGGCGGGCAGGAAGAGCAGGACCGAGCACTCGCCGGTGCGGAAGAGCGGCTTGAGGCGCTCCACCACGTTGCCGCACTCCGCGAAGAACGCGCGGTGGGTGAGTACACAGCCCTTGGGGCGGCCGGTGGTGCCGGAGGTGTAGACGATGGTCGCCGGGTCGTCCGCGTGCGCCGAGGACATCCGCTGGTCGAGCAGCTCGTCGGAGACGTCCGCGCCGGTCGCGGTGAGCTGGGCCACCGCGTCCGCGTCCAGCTGCCAGACGCCCTTGAGGGCGGGCAGCCCGGACTGCACGGAGGTGACGGAGGCCTGGTGCGCCTCGGACTCGACGACGCACAGGGTCGCGCCGGAGTCGCCGAGGATCCACTGGATCTGCTCGGGCGAGCTCGTCTCGTACACGGGGACGGTGACCGCGCCCGCGCTCCAGATGGCGAAGTCGAGCAGCACCCACTCGTAGCGGGTGCGGGAGAGCAGGGCCACCCGGTCGCCCGGCTCGACGCCGGCGGCGATGAGGCCCTTGGCCACACCGCGGACCTCGGCGAGGAACTGGGTGGCGGAAACGTCGGTCCAGCGTCCCGCGACCTTGCGGCCCATGACCGCGACATCGGGATGCTGAGCGGCATTGCGGCGGATCAGATCCGTCAGGTTGCCGTCCGTGGGGACCTCGTACAGGGCCGGAAGGCTGAACTCGCGCAAGACTGCTGCTCCTCATCGGGCGCCGGTGCCACGGCTCTGTGTGACGCACCGGCTTGGTCCAAGATCGGGCAGGTGCCCGGAGAACCCGTGGGGGCGGTGCTCCGAGCACGACTGGACTGCCCGGACGTTACCCACCGGTAGTGGGTTCCCGATAGGGGGTCCTGGTCAGATGTTCGCTGCGTCACACGGATTTCGCGCCGCTTCACGCACAGTAGTCCACTCCTTTCGCGACTCGGAAGTAACCGCAGGTCCGGCGCCCTAGGGTGGCTGCATGCGAGTACATGTGATCAGCGATGTGCACGGGAACGCCGAGGGTCTGGCGAAGGCGGGCGACGGCGCGGACGCTCTCATCTGCCTGGGTGACCTCGTCCTTTTCCTCGACTACGCCGATCACTCGCGAGGGATCTTCCCCGACCTCTTCGGTGTCCGGAACGCGGACCGGATCGTCGCCCTGCGCACCGCCCGCCGCTTCGAGGAGGCCCGTGAGCTGGGCCGCTCGCTCTGGGCCGGACTCGACCGGGAGGCCGCCATCGAGTCGGCGGTCCGCCGCCAGTACGCCGAGATGTTCGCCGCCTTCCCCACCCCGACGTACGCCACCTACGGCAATGTCGACATACCGACCCTCTGGCCGCAGTACGCCGGACCGGGCACCACCGTCCTGGACGGCGAGCGGGTCGAGATCGGCGGGCGCGTCTTCGGCTTCGTGGGCGGCGGGCTGCGCACCCCGATGCGGACGCCCTATGAGGTCTCCGACGAGGAGTACGCGGCCAAGGTCGAGGCGCTCGGCGAGGTCGACGTGCTCTGCTCGCACATCCCGCCGGACGTTCCCGAGCTCTGCTACGACACGGTGCCCCGCCGCTTCGAACGCGGCTCGCGCGCCCTGCTCGAAGCCATCCGCAGGACGAAACCCCGGTACGCCCTGTTCGGCCACGTCCACCAGCCGCTCGCCCGCCGGGTGCGGGTCGGCCGCACCGAGTGCGTGAACGTCGGCCACTTCGCCGCCACCTCCCGGCCCTTCGCCCTGGAGTGGTGACCCGGGCTCCGGGCAGAGGCCCCGGCCGCACGCGATAGCCTGCACGTCTACCGACCCCCACACACCGGCCCGCGCACTGGAGGAGCCACGACGATGGCGGAACACACCAGCTCGTCTATCACCATCGAGGCGGCACCGGCCGAGGTGATGGGGGTGATCGCCGACTTCGCCCGGTACTCGGAGTGGACCGGCGAGGTGAAGCAGGCCGAGGTGCTGTCCAAGGACGCCGAGGGCCGGGCCGAGCAGGTCCGTCTGGTGCTCGACGCGGGCGCCATCAAGGACGACCACATCCTCAAGTACACCTGGGACGGCCCCCACAAGGTGAGCTGGAGCCTGGTCAAGTCCCAGATGCTGCGCGCCCTCGACGGCTCCTACAGCCTCGTCGGCGCCCCCGGCGGCCACACCGAGGTCACCTACCAGCTGACTGTCGATGTCAAGATCCCCATGCTCGGAATGATCAAGCGCAAGGCCGAGAAGGTCATCATCGACCGCGCGCTCGCGGGCCTGAAGAAGCGCGTCGAGTCCGGCGCGGCCGGTTCCGCCGACGGGGCCGAGAAGGCCTGACGTGCGTACGGTCCTCGTCACCGGTCCCGGCGGCGCGGGCCGCACCACCGTCGCCGCCGCGACCGCGCTGGCGGCGGCCCGGCGCGGTGAGCGCGCCCTGCTCCTCAGCGGCGACCGCGACGACCCGCTCGCCCGGCTGCTCGGTGGCGAGGAGGTGGCGCGCCTCGGCGTCGTACGCATCGACTCCGGCGCCCACTTCCGTACCGAACTGCTCGCCCTCCAGGACCGGGCCGGGACCGCACTGGAACTCCTGGGCGCCGGCCGCCTCGACGGCGAGGAGCTGACCGAGCTTCCCGGCGCCGAGCAGCTGGCCCTGCTCAAGGCCCTGCGCGAGGCGGCGGCGGGCGACCACGACCTGGTCGTCGTCGACATGCCGCCGGTCCACCAGAGCGTCGCCGCCCTCGCCCTGCCCGGGCAGCTGCGCCGCTATCTGCGCCGCCTCCTGCCGCCCGAGCGCCGGGCCGCCCGCTCGCTGCGCCCGGTCCTCGCCCAGCTGGCCGGGGTCCCGATGCCCGCGCAGTGGCTGTACGAGACGGCCGCCCGCTGGGACGCGGAGCTGGCCGCCGTCGAGGCCGTGGTGGAGGATCCGGCGACGACCGTACGGCTGGTCGCCGAGCCCTCGCCGACCGCCGCGGCCACCCTGCGCACCGCCCGCCTCGGCCTCGCCCTGCACGGGGCGGCGCTCGACGCGGTGGTCGCCAACCGCGTGCTGCCCACCGGCTCGGCGGACCCCTTCCTCGCCGCCCTCTCCGGGCAGCAGCAGTGCGTGCTCAAGGAGCTGGCGGAGGAGTTCGCCGCCGTACCGCTGCACGAGGTCCCGCACCTGGGCCGCGACCCCCGGGGCATCGACGAGCTGGATGAACTGATCGACGCGCCGACCGGCGAGATCGGCCTCTTCTCCGAGGACGGCGACGCCTCCGTACGCCCCGGGCCCTGGCACATCGAGGACCGGCTGGCCGACGACGGCGTCCTGGTGTGGCACCTGCCGCTGCCCGGCGCCGCCCGCGACGGGCTCGGCCTGGTGCGGCGCGGCGACGAACTCCTGCTCACCGTCGGCCCGTTCCGCAAGATCACCACCCTGCCCTCCGCGCTGCGCCGCTGCACGGTCTCCGGCGCCGGGCTCACCGGCGGCGTCCTGCGGATCCGGTTCACCCCGGATCCGGATCTGTGGCCCCGCACGCGCTGAACGCCGTACCCCCGTTCGGGTAACGTCGAGAGAACAGACCCTTCTCTTCAGCAGCTGGAGTCCGCCATGAGCGAAGCCACCGAGCCTCCCGCCCCGGACGCGGATGCCTGGGCCGACGCGTGCGCCGAGGACCTTGCCGAGGAGAAGGCGCGCCGCCGCGCCACCTACGGCCCTCCGCCCGGCTCGGCCGCCGAGGAACTGCGCAAGCTGGTCGACGCCGTCGCCGACAAGGTCGCGTCCCTCCAGTCCTCGCTGCCCGGCATGGCCGCGCAGAGCGCCGTACAGCAGCTGATCGGCCAGGCGAAGGCCGTGGTCGAGCCGGTCATCGAGCGCAACCCGCAGGTCTTCGACCACCTCGCCGCGGCCGGCGGCGAGCTGCTCGCCGCCTACCGCTCGGCGGTCGAGGGCCATGAGCGCCGCTGGGCCTCGGACGGGTCCTCCGGCACGGGGCCGGGCCGGTCTTCGGACGGGTCCTCGGGCGGGCCGAAGAAGGACGACGGCGGGGCGGGCGCGGGGCCGACCGAGCACATCGACCTGGACTGACTGACGGGTGCCCGCCCTCGGGTACGGTTGGCCTTAGCGGGGCTCGACCGAAAACTGAGGGACTTAATGGGACTCACCATCGGCGTCGACATCGGCGGCACCAAGATCGCGGCGGGAGTGGTCGACGAGGAGGGCCGCATCCTGGAGACGCACACCGTGCCCACGCCGCCGACCGCTGACGCCATCGTGGACGCGATCTGCGCCGCGGTCGAAGGGGCCGGCAAGGGGCACGAGATCGAGGCCGTCGGCATCGGCGCCGCCGGATACGTCGACGACAAGCGCGCCACCGTGCTGTTCGCACCCAACATCCACTGGCGCCACGAGCCGCTGAAGGACAAGGTCGAGCAGCGGGTCGGGCTGCCCGTGGTCGTCGAGAACGACGCCAACGCGGCGGCCTGGGGCGAGTACCGCTTCGGCGCGGGCCAGGGCCACGAGGACGTCATCTGCATCACGCTCGGCACGGGCCTGGGCGGCGGCATCATCATCGGCAACAAGCTGCGCCGCGGCCGCTTCGGCGTGGCCGCCGAGTTCGGCCACATCCGCGTGGTGCCCGACGGGCTGCTGTGCGGCTGCGGCAGCCAGGGCTGCTGGGAGCAGTACGCCTCGGGGCGCGCGCTCGTCCGGTACGCCCGCCAGCGCGCCAACGCGACCCCCGAGAACGCCGAGATCCTGCTCGCCCTCGGGGACGGCACGGTCGAGGGCATCGAGGGCAAGCACATCAGCGCGGCCGCCCGCCAGGGCGACCCGGTCGCGGTGGACTCCTTCCGCGAGCTGGCCCGCTGGGCGGGCGCGGGCCTGGCCGACCTGGCCTCGCTCTTCGACCCCTCCGCGTTCATCGTCGGCGGCGGCGTCTCGGACGAGGGCGAGCTGGTACTGGACCCGATCCGCAAGTCCTTCCGGCGCTGGCTGATCGGCGGCGAGTGGCGGCCGCACGCGCAGGTGCTGGCCGCGCAGCTCGGCAACAAGGCGGGTCTGGTGGGCGCGGCGGACCTGGCCCGTCAGGGCTGAGCGCCGTCTTCCACACGGTGTTTTCAGGCTAGTTGAGCGCCCGCCGCGTCCGTCACGGACGCGGCGGGCGCTGCTCTATGTTGTGGCCCATGCCCCCGATGCCACCCATGCCGCTCACGGATCTCCCCGCGTCCCGTACGGAGAACGGCTCGGCCGTGATCCGTGTCCTCAGCTACAACATCCGCTCGATGCGCGACGACAACGCGGCGCTGGCCCGGGTGATCCGCGCCTGCGACCCGGACCTTGTGCTGATCCAGGAGGCGCCGCGCTTCTTCCGCTGGCGCAAGGCCGCGGCGCGGCTCGCGGCGGCGTGCGACCTCGTGGTCCTGAGCGGCGGCGCCACGGCCGCGGGGCCGTTGCTGCTGTGCTCGCTGCGGGCCACCGTGGAGCGCACCGAGGACGTCCTGCTCCCGCTCACGCCCGGTCTGCACCGGCGCGGCTTCGCGTCGGCGGTCGTACGGGTCGGGGGCGCCCGGCTCGGCGTCCTGAGCTGCCATCTCAGCCTCCAGGCGGACGAGCGCGACGCCCAGGCGGGGATGCTGCTCGACCATCTGGCGGCGCTGGACGTGCCCCACGCGGTCGCGGGCGGCGACCTCAACGAC
The DNA here is from genome assembly GCF_055570295.1 of Streptomyces sp. NPDC031265. Classification (NCBI taxonomy): domain Bacteria; kingdom Bacillati; phylum Actinomycetota; class Actinomycetes; order Kitasatosporales; family Streptomycetaceae; genus Streptomyces; species Streptomyces sp. NPDC031265. Next base: position 329,052 of record NZ_JBVIHM010000002.1, on the reverse strand, counting down.
CGTCCCGACGGCCGCGCCTTCCGCCGCCTGGCGAACGCCCTCCAGGACTGCTGGGCGGTACGCCCCTGGGGCACGGAGCACACGTCGATTCCGGCCGACCCCCATCAGCGCATCGACGCGATCTTCGTTACGGAGGGGGTGGAGGTGCTGGGGTGCGGGGTCCCTACGGGGTTGGCGGGGGTGACGGCGGGGGACCTCCGGGGGGCGACGGATCATTTGCCGGTACTGGCGGCGCTGCGGATCCGGGTGTAGCCCCCCACCCCGCCCCTTCCCTCAACCCTCCGGGGGCGGGGGTGAGTCGAGGTGGGTTTCCCAGGGGCTGCGCGCCTGGACTCTGGGCGGGGCTGCGCCCCCGGACCCCGTTCGTCTGCAGGCTGTCTGTGGCTGGTCGCGCAGTTCCCCGCGCCCCCAAGGGCAGAAGGGGGCCCGGCCAGATGCAGTCCCGGCGGCGCGAAATTCAGCCCCTCCGGCGTTTGAGGAGCGGGGGGGGCAGGGAGCGGTGCTCCCGCCCCTCCAGGGGCGCGGGGAACTGCGCGATCAGCCCCCGCCGAACCCGCAGACGAACGGGGCCCGGGGCGGAGCCCAGGGACAGGGCCCCGGGGTCGAAACCCCGGGTCAGACCACCGCACCCCGCCCGGGGTCCTCCCCGTCCTCGTCGTCCTGCTGCATCCGAGCCACCAACGTCCCGAACCCCCCGATGAACCCCCCCACCCCCAGCGTCGTGAGCCACCACGTGAACTCCCACTGGAGCACCGCCGCCAGCAGCAACAGCACGGGCCCGCCGATCACCCCGAGCCAGGCGAACTTCGCCGTGACGTCGGTCTCCGGCAGCGGCGGCGGCTCCGGCGGGACGAAGTGGCCCTCGTCCGTGTCGTCGAGGTCGTCGTCGGACGGTTCCGCCACCTTGAAGTCGCGCGGGCCGCCCACGCCGGGGGCGAAGACCACCGAGCTGCCCAGCGGCTTCGGCTCGGGCGGCGGCTCAGGGCTTGCCGGGGGCGGCTCGGGCGTGCCGTTGCGGTCGCCCTCCAGGAGCGCCAGGTCCTCTATCGACTTGAACGGCTTCGTCCCGGGCGGGTCGGTCGGCTCATCGCCGTACCCCGCCACGATCGCCGCCCACGCAGCCTCCTCGTCGATCGGCTGCGGCTCGCGGTCCGCGTCGTGCTCAGCCACCGGTCGTGCTCCCCTTCTTCCCGACACTCGGAGCGAGGCGGCCGATGAACGCGTAACTCTCCTCGAAGATCCGCTCCGCATCGTGGTCCAACGTCGCCACGTGGTAGCTCTGTTCCAGGAGGATCTCGGTGACGTCCGTGGACGAGACCCGGCTGAGGATCCGCGCCGAGTCGGCCGGCGGCACCACGTGGTCCTGCGGGCTGTGCAGCAGCAGCATCGGCTGGGTGACCTGCGGCAGCTCGTGGTCGACCTGCTGGAAGAACCGGCGCAGCGAGTGCGCCGAGTGCAGCGGCACCCTGTCGTACCCCACCTCCGCCGAGCCCTCCTTGGCGATGTCGCTGGCGATCCCCTTGGTGGAGCGCACGAAGTGCCGTACGACCGGCAGCGCGTGCGCCGCCAGGCCGTGCACCTTGTTGCCCGGGTTGACGACCACGACGCCGCTGACCGCGTCCCCGTGCCTGGCCGCGAGCCGAAGCGCCAGCGCGCCGCCCATGGAGAGCCCGAAGACGAAGACCTGGCCGCACCGCTCCCGCAGCTCGCCCAGCGCCCGGTCCACTTCCGCATACCAGTCCTGCCAGCCGGTGAGCTGCATGTCCTGCCAGCGCGTGCCGTGTCCGGGCAGCAGCGGCAGCTCGACCGTCAGGCCGCGCTCGGCCAGGAAGTCGGCCCAGGGGCGCAGCGACTGCGGGGAACCGGTGAAGCCGTGACAGAGGAGGACGCCGACCTCTCCGCCCTCGTGGCGGAACGGCTCGGCTCCAGGGAGGACGGGCACCGGGATCTCCTGTTCATGAGCAGGGGCGGGGGAGTCGTACTTCACGGTACGCGACCGGACTGACACCGACCAGAGCCGTCACCGGCCCGCGCGCGGGAGGGCGGGTCCCATACGGGTTAAGGTCTGTTCGACAGACATAGGGAAGGCATCCGAGTTGATCTACGGCGCTATGAAGTTCTCCATCGGCGGGTCGCTGAAGCTTGCCTTCAGGCCCTGGGTGGAGGGCCTCGAAAACATTCCCGCCGAGGGGCCGGCGATCCTCGCCAGCAACCACCTCTCCTTCTCGGACTCGTTCTTCCTGCCGGCGGTCCTCGACCGCAAGGTGACGTTCATCGCCAAGGCGGAGTACTTCACCTCGCCCGGTGTGAAGGGCAGGCTCACCGCCGCCTTCTTCAAGGGCGTCGGCCAGCTCCCGGTGGACCGCTCGGGCGCGCGCGGCGCGGGTGAGGCGGCCATCAAGAGCGGCATCGAGGTCCTGGAGCGCGGCGAGCTGTTCGGGATCTACCCGGAGGGCACCCGCTCGCCCGACGGCCGCCTCTACCGGGGCAAGCCCGGCGGCCTCGCGCGCGTGGCGCTCGCCACCGGCGCGCCGGTGATCCCGGTCGCGATGATCGACACCGAGAAGATCCAGCCGCCGGGGAAGGTCATGCCCAAGCTGATGCGCCCGGGCATCCGCATCGGCAAGCCGCTCGACTTCAGCCGCTACCACGGCATGGAGGGCGACCGGTTCATCCTGCGCTCGGTGACCGACGAGGTCATGTACGAGATCATGAAGCTCTCCGGCCAGGAGTACGTGGACGTCTACGCGACCGCGGCCAAGCGCCAGATCGCGGACGAGGCCAAGCGCAAGGGCGACGAGGAGAAGGCGGTCGAGAGGGCCGAGAAGGCCCGCGAGGCCGAGCAGGCCAAGCGGGCGGAACGGCCCGGCGACTAGCAGCGTCCGGCCGGGGGTGGGGAACATGGCGAAGCGCGAGCGCGTCATCAGAATGTCGGTCGAGCTGCCGCTGTGGCGCGCGCTCACCGCGTACCGCGTACTCACGATGGTGTACGCGGTGCTGGTCTTCGTGTCGGAGTACCGCGAGTTCGAGCGTCCCTGGGTGGGCGTCGCCTTTCTGTCGGTGCTCGCGGTGTGGACGCTGGCGACGCTGCCCCGGGTGGCGAACGCGGCGAGCTGTACCAAGCGGTTCCTCGGCGTCGACCTGACGGTCGCGCTCACCGGCATCCTGCTCACCCCGCTGGCGGACGCCGACGCGCAGTCGGTGAACAGCCCTACCCTGCCGACCATATGGGCGGCGGGCTCGGTGCTCGCGTTCGCGATCAAGGGCGGCTGGCGCTGGGCCGCCTTCGCCTCCTCGCTGGTCGCCGCCGCCAACCTGGTCGAGCGCGGCACCCCCACCCGGGACACCCTCCACAACGTGCTGCTCGTCTGGGTCGCTTCCATCGCCATCGGTTACGTGGTGGAGGTCGCCCGCGCGAGCGAGGCGACCCTCGCCCGCGCCCTGGAGATCGAGGCGGCGACCCGCGAGCGGGAGCGGCTGGCCCGGGACATCCACGACAGCGTCCTCCAGGTCCTCGCGATGGTGCAGCGGCGCGGCACCGCGCTCGGCGGCGAGGCGGCCGAGCTCGGCCGGATGGCCGGCGAGCAGGAGGTCGCCCTGCGGACCCTGGTCTCCAGCGGTCTGGTGCCGACCACGCGCGCGTCCGAGGACCCGGCGCTGGGCGCGCTGGTCCGTACGGTCGACTACGAGGACGACGCCGGCGGCGGGGCCGACGGGGCCGAGGTGGATCTGCGCACCCTGCTCGCCCCGCACGCCGGATCACGGGTCTCGCTGGCGGAACCGGGAGCTCCGGTGCTGCTCGCGCCCCCCGCGGCACGCGAGCTCGCGGCCGCTGTCAGTGCCGCGTTGGACAATGTCCGCAGACACGCGGGGGAGACCGCCCAGGCCTGGATCCTGGTCGAGGACTGGGGGGACGAAGTGATCGTGACGGTACGGGACGACGGTCCCGGCATCCCGGAGGGCAGGCTCGCGCAGGCCGAGGGGGAGGGGCGCCTGGGCGTCGCCCTCTCGATCCGCGGCCGGCTGCGGGACCTGGGCGGCACCGCCGAGCTGATCTCGGTGCCGGGCCAGGGGACGGAAGTAGAGCTGAAGGTTCCACGGGGGAAGGTGCAGGCATGAGTGAGCAGCAGACGGTGAAGGTCATGGTGGTCGACGACCACCCGATGTGGCGCGACGCGGTGGCGCGCGACCTGGCGGCCGCCGGGTTCGACGTGGTGGCCACCGCCGGGGACGGCCCGCAGGCGGTCCGCCGCGCCCAGGCGGTCACGCCCGACGTGCTGGTCCTGGACCTCAATCTGCCCGGCATGCCGGGCGTCCAGGTCTGCAAGGAGCTGGTCGGCGCCAACCCGGCGCTCAGGGTCCTGGTCCTGTCCGCGTCCGGCGAGCACGCGGACGTCCTGGAGGCGGTGAAGTCCGGCGCGACCGGCTATCTGCTGAAGTCGGCGAGCACCGAGGAGCTGACCGACGCGGTGCGCCGCACGGCGGCCGGCGACCCGGTGTTCACCCCGGGCCTGGCGGGCCTCGTCCTCGGTGAGTACCGCCGGCTGGCCTCGGACCCGGCGCCCGCCGCCGCCGACGAGCCGAAGGCCCCGCAGCTGACCGACCGCGAGACGGAGGTGCTGCGCCTGGTGGCGAAGGGTCTGTCGTACAAGCAGATCGCCGAACGCCTGGTCATCTCCCACCGCACGGTCCAGAACCACGTCCAGAACACCCTGGGCAAGCTCCAGCTCCACAACCGCGTGGAGCTGGTGAGATACGCGATAGAGCAGGGCCTCGACGACGTGTGAGTCCGCCCGCCCAGGGACGTGCTCCGCTCGTACGAGTGAATGACCACCCGTCAACATCCGCTTGAATTCAAGGAATTGACGTTTCGCCCCATCCCGGGGTGACGTGCGTCACCCTTAGCGTGACCCGTGGAGGCCTTCGAGGGCTTCCATGTGTCCGTCACGGCGAAGGGACAATTCCATGCGGGTCGGAGTACTGACCGGAGGCGGTGACTGCCCCGGGCTCAACGCCGTCATCCGGGCCGTCGTCCGCAAGGGCGTCCAGGAGTACGGCCTTGACTTCACGGGGTTCAAGGACGGCTGGCGCGGCCCGCTGGAGGGCGACACCGTCAAGCTGGACATCCCCGCCGTCCGCGGCATCCTGCCCCGCGGCGGCACCATCCTCGGCTCCTCGCGCACCAACCCGCTCAAGGCCGAGGACGGGGTGCGCCGCATCAAGGAGAACCTCGCCAAGTGCGAGGTCGACGCGATGATCGCGATCGGCGGCGAGGACACCCTGGGCGTGGCGGCCCGGCTCAGCGACGAGTACGGCGTGCAGTGCGTCGGCGTACCCAAGACCATCGACAACGACCTCTCCGCGACCGACTACACCTTCGGCTTCGACACCGCGGTCGGCATCGCCACCGAGGCGATCGACCGGCTGCACACCACGGCCGAGTCGCACATGCGGGTCCTGGTCGTCGAGGTGATGGGCCGCCACGCGGGCTGGATCGCGCTCCACTCGGGCCTGGCGGGCGGCGCCAACGTCATCCTCATCCCCGAGCAGCGCTTCGACGTCGACCAGGTCTGCGGCTGGATCACCTCCCGCTTCAAGGCGTCGTACGCGCCGATCGTGGTGGTCGCCGAGGGCGCGATGCCGAAGGACGGCGAGATGGTCCTCAAGGACCAGACGCTCGACTCCTTCGGGCATGTGCGGCTCTCGGGCGTCGGGGAGTGGCTGGCCAAGGAGATCGAGAAGCGCACGGGCAAGGAGGCCAGGACGACGGTCCTGGGCCACGTCCAGCGCGGCGGCACCCCCAGCGCCTTCGACCGCTGGCTGGCGACGCGGTTCGGGCTGCACGCGATCGAGGCGGTACGGGACGGCGACTTCGGCAAGATGGTGGCGCTGCGTGGCACGGACATCGTCCGGGTGCCGATCGCGGAGGCGACGGCGCGGCTGAAGACGGTGGATCCGGAGTTGTACGCGGAGGTGGGGGTGTTCTTCGGCTGAGGGGGTACACGGGGCGGGTCGCACATAGGGGCCGTATATTCACCCGTATTCACCCCCTATCCACCCCATTAGGTGAGCCCTATGGACATCCTGGCGTTCGGCGTGCAGGCCGATGAGAGACCTCTGATCGAGAAGGCCTTCGAGGGCAAGCACGACGTCCGGTGCCTGGACGTGTTCCTCAACGAGGACACCGCGCCCATCGCGGCGGGGTACGAGGCGATCTCGACCAGCGTGAACGCCGACCTGAACCGCTCGGTGCTCCAGACGCTGGCGGTGGGCGGGACCCAGCTGATCGCACAGCGCTCGACGGGCTTCAACAACATCGACCTGGACGTGGCGGAGCGGCTCGGCCTCACGGTGGCGAGGGTGTCGTACTACTCGCCGTACTCGGTGGCCGAGTTCGCCTGGACCCTGGCGATGGCGGTCAACCGCAAGATCGTCCGCGCCTCCAACCGCACCCGGGACTTCGACTTCCGCCTCGACGGGCTGATGGGGCGGGATCTGCGCGGGCGTACGGTCGGGGTGCTCGGCACCGGCAAGATCGGCGAGGCGTTCACCCGGATCGCCCATGGCTTCGGCATGAACCTCCTCGGCTGGGACGTCGTGGAGAACCCCGCGTGCGTGGAGCTCGGGATGAAGTACGTCGAGAAGGGCGAACTGCTCGCGAACGCGGACGTGGTGAGCCTGCACGTGCCGCTGCTGCCGTCCACGCACCACGTGATCGACCGCGAGGCGCTGGAGCGAATGAAGGACGACGCGATCCTGGTGAACTCCAGCCGTGGGGGGCTGGTGGACACGGAGGCGCTCGTGAGCGAGTTGCGGGCGGGGCGGCTGACGGGGGTGGGCCTCGACGTCTATGAGGCGGAGGCCGGCCTCTTCTTCCTGGACAAGTCCCTGGAGGTGGTTTCGGACGACACCCTGGCGCGGCTGGTGACGTTCCCCAACGTGGTGGTGACGTCGCATCAGGCGTACTACACGGAGGATGCGGTGGGGCAGATCATCGCGGCGACGGTGGAGAACGTGGCGGCGTATGCGGCGGGGCGGCGGACGGGGAATGTGCTGGTGCCAAGGTCAACCGGGTGAGCTGCGCTCCCGGGGGCTTCGCCCCGGACCCCCTGTTTGTCTGCGGGTTCGGTGGGTACTGGTCGCGCCGTTCCCCGCGCCCCTCAAGGCATAACGGGGCCCGGCCATATTTCAGCCCCTCGGGCGTGCGAGGAAGGGGCCCCGCGCCTTCATGCCCTTCGGCGTACGAGGAACGGGCCCCGCACATCCAGCCCCTCCGGCGTCTGAGGAGCCGTCCCGGCCCTTCGGCATTTGAGGAGCCGGGGGGCAGGGAGCGGAGCTCCCGCCTTTCAGGGGCGCGGGGAACTGCGCGACCAGCCACAGACGGCCTGCAGACGAACGGGGCCCGGGGCGGAGCCCCGAATCGGGGGCGGGGCGCAGCCCCAGCGGGGGTACCGGGGGGGGCGAAGCCCCCGTGAGCGGGGTGCAGGGGCCGCAGGCCCCGCCAGGGGTGCAGGGGGGAGCCCCCGCCAACGGGGTCCGGGGGCGAAGCCCCCGGGAGACCGCCTCACCCCCCACCCACCCCCGGAGGGTTCAGGGAACGGGCGGGGTGGGGGTCATCGCGCCCAGGCCCGCCAGCAGGCTGCCCACCACCTCCGGCCCCCGCAGCGTCAGCACCGACTCCGGATGGAACTGGACCCCGGCGAACCCGGTACCCCGCACCGCGTGCACCTCCCCCGTGGCCGGGTCGCGGCTGACCTCGACGCCCCGCGCCGCCAGCGCATCCGCGGCCCCCTCCCCGCACCGCGCCGTGAAGCTGTTGTAGAACCCGACCCGCTCCTCCCGCCCGAAGAGGTCGATCCGCAGCTGCGCCCCCTGGTGCGGCACCCGCTTGCGTACGATCGGCAGGCCCAGTTCCGCCGCGATCAGCTCGTGCCCCAGGCACACACCGAGCAGCCCGTGCCGGTGGGAGCGCAGGAGCTCCGCCGCCAAGGGGCGCAGCACACGCATCTTCACGTCGGACGCGTCCGAGGGGTCACCGGGGCCGGGGCCCAGGATCACCGGGCCGTGGTGGCCCAGCAAACGCTCCCGCAGCCCCGCCGCGTCATATCGCACCACCGACACCCCCAGCCCCGACGACCGCAGCAGATGCGCCAGCATCGCCGTGAAGGTGTCCTCGGCGTCCACCACCAGCGCCTCGCCCGACGGCGCCACCGGCGCCACCGCCCGCTCCTGCATCCGCAGCCAGAACGGCGCCAGGTCGGCCCGCCGCGCGTCCAGGGCCGCCCGCACCCGGGGATCGTCACCCAGAACGACGGCGGGGCGCGAGGCGGCCGGGCGGCCCGGTCGCGCCCCCAGCGCCGCCAGCACCCCCGCCGCCTTGGCGAGCGTCTCCGCCACCTCGCCCGCCGGGTCGGAGTGGCGTACCAGCGTCGCCCCGACCGGCACCCGCACCCGCCCGTCCGGCGCGATGTCGGCCGTACGGATCAGGATCGGCGAGTCGAGCGTCTGGACGCCGTTGGCGTCGCGGCCCAGCAGGGCGAGCGCGCCCGCGTAGTAGCCGCGCCCGCCCACCTCGTACCGCTCGATCACCCGGCACGCGTTCTGCACCGGCGACCCCGTCACCGTCGCCGCGAACATCGTCTCCCGCAGCACCTCGCGCGCGTCCAGCGAGCTCCGGCCGCGCAACTCGTACTCGGTGTGCGCCAGATGGGCCATCTCCTTCAGCCGGGGGCCGACCACCACCCCGCCCCGGTCGCCCACCGTGCACATCATCTTCAGCTCCTCGTCGACGACCATGGAGAGCTCGTCGATCTCCTTCTCGTCGGAGAGGAACGAGAGCAGGTCGTCCGCCGTCGGGCCGGTCGCCGGGTAGCGGTACGTCCCGCTGATCGGGTTCATCACCACCGTCCCGCCCGACATCCGCACATGCACCTCGGGGCTCGCCCCCACCAGCGTCCGCTCACCGGTGTGGACGACGAACGTCCAGTACGCCCCCCGCTCGCCCGCCAGCAGCCGACGGAACAGCGCCAGCGCGTCCGCCCGGCCGAAGCCCGGGATCTCACCGGTGTAGGTGCGCCGGATCACGAAGTTGGCGCCCTCGCCCTGCCCGATCTCGTCCTCGATCACCCGCCGTACGATCCCGGCGTACTGCTCGTCCCCCACGTCGAAGCCCCCGCCCTCGACCCGCACTTCGTGCCGGGGCAGCGCCTCCAGGACCTCCTCCAGGGGGAGTTCGTACGTCTCGTCGGCCTCCAGGACGGCCAGCGGAGTGCCGTCGTCCCGTACGTCGAAGCCGCGCTCCCGGATCTGCCGGAACGGGACCAGGGCGAGTGAGGGCCGGTCCCCGCACGGGATGTCGGCGAGCCGCTCCACCTCCCGTACACCGCCGATCAGCAGCTCGACCACGTCGTGGTCGCGGCCGGGGGTGCGGCGGCGGATCAGGGCGAACGGCGGGCAGTCGTCCTGGAGGAGTCTGGCGAGGTGGGTGCTGAGGGACATGCGGGGTTCCTTCCGGGAGTACGGGGAGAGGAACGGCCGCGGGAAACAGAAAAGGCCGCCCTCGGGCGGCCTTCGCGTGGTCTGGAGTACGCGCGATCAGTGGGCCGCCGGATGAGCGGTCCACCACCAGTTCTGGTTCGAGTGCGCGAACATGCCCCGCACCCTAGCCGAAGAAGCGCCGGACAGGCGAAGGGCCCGCTCCATCCGATGGATGGAGCGGGCCCTCGCCGTATCGATTCTGCTCAGCCCGGCAGGCTTCACCCCGGCAGGCTTCACCCCGGCAGGCTTCACCCCGGCAGGCTTCAGACCGGCAGGTTTCAGCCCGGCAGGCTTCAGACCAGCAGGTTGAACATCTGCCAGCCCCCGCCCACCTGGACGCGCGCGGCGAACGGCGCGCCGGTGGTGCTGCCCGTGCCCTTGTAGTACCAGAGCACGCCCGACCCGTCCCGGGCCACCAGGTCCGGGATCCCGTCGCCGTTCAGGTCGCTCGGGCCGAGCAGGCTGTTGTAGCCCTGCCAGCCGCCGCCGATCTGGACCCGGGGGGCGTACGGGGCGGCCGGTGTGCCGGTGCCCTTGTAGAACCACAGCACGCCGGAGCCGTCCCGGGCGACCAGGTCGGCCTTGCCGTCGCGGTTGAGGTCGCCGGTGGAGACCATGGCGTTGTAGCCCTGCCAGCCGCCGCCTATCTTCACCCGCGCGGCGAACGGCGCCGCCGGGGTGCCGGTGCCCTGGTAGTACCAGAGCACGCCGGTGCCGTCGCGGCCGATCAGATCGGCCTTGCCGTCACCGTTCAGGTCGCGGGCGCCGGTCATGAAGTTGTACGTCTGCCAGCCGCCGCCGACCTTGAGGCGGCCCTTGAACGGCGCGTCCGGGTTGCCGCTGCCCTGGTAGTACCAGAGCGTGCCGGTGCCGTCGCGGGCCACCATGTCGCCGGTGCCGTCCGCGCGCAGCGCGGTCATCGCGGAGACGGCGTTGTAGCCCTGCCACCCGCCGCCGATCTTGTACCGCCCGTAGAACGGCGCCGAGGCGCTGCCGGTGCCCTGGTACTGCCACAGCACGCCGGAGGAGTCCCGGCCGAGCATGTTGTAGCGGGTGGTGCCGGAGTCGGGCACGGCGCTCGTGGCCTGCTCGACGTCGGTCGCCTTCACCCACGCGAGGCGGTGGTTGTACCGGATCGGGTAGAAGGAGTCGGTCTTGCCCTGGACCAGGGTGCGGTCACCGGTGCCGGTGCCCGCGAACGTACCGGCGAACCAGTAGTCGCCCAGCTGCGCCGGGCCCGCCTGGGTGTAGGCCTGACCGGCCGGGATCGAGTACTTGGTCAGCGACGCCGAGTTGTTGGCCTGCACCGGGACGTTGGTCCCCGTGTACGCCGAGTCCTCCGGGTAGGCACGCCCGTACACAGGGATGGACGCGGCGCCCGCCTTCGGCTTCAGGACCGGCTGGCCGGTCTTGCCGACGGGCGCGGTGAAGGTGCCGCCGGGGTTGAAGAACCAGGCCTTCTGGCCGCCGTACCAGATGGCGGTCCAGTCGGTCTGCGCCTCGGCGACGACGTACTCGCCGCCGGTGACGACCTTGTTGCCCCAGTTCGGGCCCTCGGTCGCGGTCTGGGTGCCGAGGTACGGGTCGCTGAGCGGCGTACCGCTGGTGGACGGCGAGGTGTACAGGTAGCCGAAGTTCGCCGGCCGCGAGTACGTGTTGCCGCCGTACGTGACGGTGGGCTGGTTGGCCGTGGTGAACGGCGGGACCACGCGGACCAGCTGGCCGGCCTTGAGCGGGCCGCCCGCGCCCTGGTCGCCGCTGGGCGCGCCGACCAGGGTCATGTAGTGGTTCCAGTCCCAGTACGGGCCCGGGTCCCAGTGCTGGGTCTTCACATTGCCGTCCAGCACACCGGGCACCTCGTCGTGGCCGACGATGTGCTCACGGTCGAGCGGGATGGAGAACCGGTTCGCCAGGTACTTCACCAGCGCGGCCGAGGACTCGTACTGAGGCTCGGTGTACCACGTGGCGTTGTCCTTGATGGCATAGCCCTCGTGCTCGATGCCGATCGAGTGCATGTTCATCGTCTTGTTGGCCGCGTGCCAGGCCTCGTCCTTGGTCGCCACGAGCTGGGTGACCAGGCCGTCGGAGGCGCGGACCATGTAGTGCGCGCTGGCGTAGGACGTGGGGTCCTGGAAGGTCTTCAGCGACCCGTCGTAGCCGCCCTCGGTGTCGTGGATGACGAGGTAGCGGATGTCCTCGCCGTTCGAGGGGCGGTTCGACTCGTTGTAGTTGCCGAAGTCGTCCGGCGTCGTGCTGTTCTGCTTGTACGCCGCCGCCCGGAAGTCGCAGTTCAGCCCCGCCGGGCACTCCGGCGTCTGCGCCGCGGCGTTGAACGCCGCCAGGGACATCGTCTCCGGTTTGACCGGCTTCACCGACGGGTCGGCCGGCAGGGCGAGCTGCTGGCCGTCGGCCGTGAGGCGGCTCTCACCGGTTCGGATCGACTCGTACACCCGCTTCGCGAACAGCGACGCGCCCTTGGTGTCCGGCGCCTGGCTGTAGCGGGCGACGGCCGCGTACCACGTGCCCGCGTCCTCGGGCAGCGAGCCCGTCGCGTCCTTCTGGTACTTCGCGAGCAGCGCGGCACCCGCGCGGACGGACTGGTTCTCGTCCTCGCGGACGGCGTCCACCGGCTTGTCGATCAGCTTGGCGGCCTCGTCCAGCGTGTGCAGCCGGGGATCGCTCGTGTCGACGGCCTTCGGCGCCCGCTTCAGGGCGCGCTTGGCGTCGAAGTGCTTCATGACCGTGGGGTCGCCGCTCATGTTGAGGTGCGACAGGCGCTCCGCGTCCGTCGGCTGCTCGACGTCGTCCGCCGTCACCCGGGTCAGGCCCATGACGTTGTACGCGCCGGTCGTGGACGGCTGCCCGTCGTGGCTCTCCCACAGCGTCTGCCGGTACGAGACCGCCATCAGCACGCTCTGCGGGACGTGGAACTCGCGCGCGGCGTCGGCGAACCGGGCCTGGAGCGCGGTGCCCGGACCGGCCGGCTTGGTGTTCGCCGTGGCGGGGCCGGGTGCGGCCACCGCCAGGCCGGTGATCGCCGCACCGGCGACGACCGCCGTGCCCACCCCGTAAGCGATCAGCTTCTTCTTGCGGTCTCTGCGGTGTATCCGCTTCAACGCCCACCCCTGCATCGCTCTGTTGATTTCTGAAGCACTTCTGAAACGCGCAGAGGTTAGCAGGCGACCGATCGGGTCCGGTCATCGGGCGGGCCGCCCGCGTGTCTCATCAGGTGGGCGGGCGTATGGACGGCTTGGCCGACCCCGTAAGGTGGTGGGGGTGACCGTGAACGTAAACACCTGGCGTGACCTTCCCGCGGCGCAGCAGCCCGAGTACCCCGATGCCGAGGCTCTGCGCGATGTGATCGCGGACCTCGAGTCGTATCCGCCGCTCGTCTTCGCGGGCGAGTGCGACCAGCTGCGCGCCCGGATGGGGGCCGTCGCCAAGGGCGAGGCGTTCCTGCTCCAGGGCGGTGACTGCGCCGAGGCGTTCGACGGAGTGTCCGCCGATCACATCAGGGCCAAGCTCAAGACCCTCCTCCAGATGAGCGCCGTGCTGACGTACGCCGCCTCCGTGCCCGTCGTCAAGGTCGGCCGGATCGCCGGGCAGTACTCCAAGCCGCGCTCCAAGGGCACCGAGACCCGCGACGGCGTGACCCTGCCGACCTACCGCGGCGACTCGGTCAACGGGTTCGACTTCACCGAGGCCGCCCGCATCCCGGACCCCGAGCGCCTGAAGCGGATGTACAACGCGTCCGCCTCGACGCTCAACCTGGTCCGCGCCTTCACCACCGGCGGCTACGCCGATCTGCGCCAGGTGCACGCCTGGAACCAGGACTTCGTCAAGCAGTCCCCGTCCGGCCAGCGCTACGAGCAGCTGGCCCGCGAGATCGACAACGCGCTGAACTTCATGAAGGCGTGCGGCACCGACCCGGCCGAGTTCAAGGCCGTCGAGTTCTACGCCTCGCACGAGGCGCTGCTGCTCGACTACGAGTCGGCGCTGACCCGGACCGACTCGCGCACCGGCAAGCTCTACGACACCTCCGGCCACATGGTCTGGGTCGGCGAGCGCACCCGGCAGCTCGACCACGCGCACATCGAGTTCGCCTCCCGCATCAGCAACCCGATCGGGATCAAGCTCGGCCCCACGACCACGGTCGACGAAGCGCTCACCTACGTGGACCGGCTCGACCCGGACCGCGAGCCGGGCCGGCTGACCTTCATCGTCCGTATGGGCGCCGACAAGGTCCGCGACAAGCTGCCCGAGCTGGTCGAGAAGGTCACCGCGTCCGGCGCGGTCGTCGCCTGGGTCACCGACCCGATGCACGGCAACACCTTCGAGGCGGCCTCCGGCCACAAGACCCGCCGCTTCGACGACGTGCTCGACGAGGTCAAGGGCTTCTTCGAGGTCCACAAGGGCCTGGGCACCCACCCGGGCGGCATCCACGTCGAGCTCACCGGTGACGACGTCACCGAGTGCGTGGGCGGCGGCGACGAGATCTTCGTCGACGATCTGCACCAGCGCTACGAGACGGCCTGCGACCCGCGCCTCAACCGCAGCCAGTCCCTGGACCTGGCCTTCCTGGTCGCCGAGATGTACCGGGACCAGTGAGTAGCTTCCTACGAAACGTGGGGCGTGGATCTGTGATCCGCGCCCCACGGGCGTATCCGGGGCTTTTCGTCCACCCCGACATTGGGTACGGTTAGGTAAGCCTCACCGAATCGGGGATGGCTGGCCAGACCGTTCCTGTCAGGGAGGTGTACCGCGTGTACGTCTGCTCTTGCTTCGGCATCACCGACAAGCAGGTCGAGCAGCACGCGGCCGCCGGCGCCTGCACCCCGCGTCAGATCGCCTCCGCCACCAAGGCGGGCACGGACTGCGGCTCCTGTGTGCGCACCATCCAGGGCCTGCTCGGGCGCGGTGCCTGCCCTCGTCGGGAACTGCTCGAAAAGGGCGAGGTCAGCGCGGTGCTCGCCACCGAGCAGGAGCTGGCGGAAGCCGCGTAGGCGCTCCGCTGGGCGTGGAGTCATCGGCTGCGGGCCGTTCGTGGCTGGTCGCGCAGTTCCCCGCGCCCCTGAAGGGGCGCGGTACCGCACCGGGCTTCCACAAGACCCCTTGGGCCGACAAGGGCCCTAGCTCTCCGGCTGCTCGATGAGCTGCGCGATGTACAGCGCCTCGCCGAGCTTCTCGACCAGTTCCAGCTGGGTGTCGAGGTAGTCGATGTGGTGCTCCTCGTCGGCAAGGATCGACTCGAAGATGTTCGCCGAGGTGATGTCGCCCTTGGCCCGCATGACCTCGATGCCGCGCTTGAGGCGGTCGATCGCCTCGACCTCCACCTGCCGGTCCGCCTGGAACATCTCGGTGACCGTCTGTCCCACCCGGACGTGGAAGAGCCGCTGGTAGTTCGGCAGCCCGTCCAGGAACAGGATCCGGTCGGTCAGCACCTCCGCGTGCTTCATCTCGTCGAACGACTCGTGACGCGTGTACTTGGCGAGCTTCGTCCAGCCGAAGTTCTCCTGCATCTTCGCGTGCAGGAAGTACTGGTTGATCGCGGTCAGCTCGGCGGTCAGCTGCTCGTTCAGGAACTCGATGACCTCGGGGTCGCCCTGCATCGCAGAGGCTCCTTCCACACGGGTGAGGGGCAGATTCGCGCGCATCCTCGCACCGCGTGCGGGGAGCGTCCAGTAAGTACACGCTTAGTAGGAGTTGCCCGATTCAGGGTGCTGCTGGTCATGACCACCCCTCGCCGTCTGTCACCATGGAGTCATGGGTCAGCCGGAACGCCCGGAGCAACGGGAAGCAGTGCAGTCGGAGCTTCCCCCGGGGCAGCGGCTCCAGCGCGGCTGGCCGGTCACCCACTACGGCCCGGTCCCCAGGTTCAAGCCCGAGCGGTGGGAGTTCCGCGTGTTCGGGGCGACCGCCGACGGCGACAAGCGCTGCTGGAACCACGAGGAGTTCACGGCCCTGCCCTTCGCCACCGTCGTCGCGGATCTTCACTGTGTCACGAAGTTCTCGATGCTGGGGGCCGAATGGGGCGGAGTCCTCGCGCGTACGGTCGCCGAGCTCGCGCCGCCCGCCCCGGAGGTCACGCATGTGATGGTCTGGGCCGAATACGGCTTCAGTTCCAACCTGCGCCTGGACGACTTCCTCTCCGACCGTACGGTCTTCGCCACCCACAAGGGCGGTGATCTCCTCACCGCCGAACACGGCTTCCCGGTACGGCTCGTCGTCCCGCATCTGTACGCCTGGAAGGGCCCGAAGTGGGTCCGCGGCATCGAGTACATGACGGCGGACCGCCGGGGCTTCTGGGAGGAGCGGGGCTACCACAACATCGGTGACCCCTGGCGTGAGCAGCGCTACTCGTACCAGGAAGAGCCCGGGGAAGGCCCCGAGCTCTGAGTCCTGGCGCCTTTCCGAGGCGTCAGTGGTGGTACTGGTGCACCACCGCGTGGCCCTTGCCGCGGCCGATCATCCACTTGTTGACCGGTGTGGTGATCACGAAGGCGAGCGTGAGCGAGACCGCGAGCGAGCCCCAGAACAGCGCCTGCGCGAGCGTCGCGTCCATGGCGGCCGGCCAGAGCGCGATCACCCCGTTGTCGATCACCTCCATGACGGCGATGGAGAGGGTGTCCGCGGCGAGCGCGACCTTGAAGGCGGTACGGAGGTCGACCCCGGCCCGCAGGATGCCGCGCAGGGTGAGCGAGTAGCCGAAGAAGAAGGCCAGGACGATGGCCAGCACCATCGTCGGCATGTTGCCCCAGCCGAACGCGGTGCCCACGACCATCCCGAGGATCTCGCCGATGGCGCACCCGGTGAGGCAGTGCAGGGTGGCCCGGGCGGCCATGGACCAGCTGACCTTGCCGCCGCCGTGACCGTGGTGGGCGTGCGCGTCGCCGTGTCCCTGGTGCTGCTGGTGTCCCTCGTGTCCCTCGTGTCCCTCGTGCTCGTGGTGCTCGTGCTCGGTGTGCGTGTGCGCCTCGTGCCGCATGGCTGTGCCCCCAACGCCGGATGACCGTTCCTGTCGATGACAAGAACGGTATACCCCCAGGGGGTATTCCCTCAAGGGGAGGATCAGGGCCGCAGGGACTTCAGCAGCGCGATGTCCGCCGCCTGCCCCTCCTTCCCGCCGGGCGTCTCGATGATCAGCGGTACGCCGTCGGTCGCCGGGTGCGCGAGCAGCTCGCGGAACGGCTCCGCGCCTATGTGGCCGGCGCCGATGTTCATGTGCCGGTCCAGGTGCGAGCCCACTCCCTCCTTGGAGTCGTTGGCGTGGATCAGCTTCAGCCGCCCTGCGCCGACGGTCTCCACCAGCAGGTCAAGGGTCTGCGCCGCCCCGCCGGGCCCGGCCAGGTCGTGCCCGGCCGCGTGTATGTGGCAGGTGTCCAGACAGACGCCGAGCTTGGGGTGGGCGTCCAGCGCCTCGAAGTACGGGCCGAAGTCCCAGGTCCGCGAGCACAGCGAGAACCCCTGCCCGGCCGTCGACTCCAGGAGCAGGAACGGGTCGTCGTCGTGCGTCAGCTCGTCCAGCAGTGGCAGCAGCCGCTCCCGTACCTGCGCCAGTGCTTCCGCGCGCGGCCTGCCGCCGGTCGCGGAGCCGGTGTGCACGACCACGCCGAGCGCGCCGATATCCCGGCCCCGGCGCAGCGAGTGCCGCAGCGACTCCACCGACTTCTCGGCGGTCGCCTCGGTGTGCGAGCCGAAGTTGATCAGATACGGGGCGTGGACGTACGCGGAGATGCCCTCGGCCGCGCACTCGGCGCGGAACTTCTCGTCCTGGGCCGGGTTGCCGGTGGGGGTCGCCCAGCCGCGCGGGTTGGCGACGAAGACCTGGACGGTCTCGGCGCCGAGCTCGCGCGCGTAGGAGAGGCCGGTCGTGGCGAGGCCGCCGGCCACGGGGATGTGGCCGCCGATGGGGTTGCGCATGGGGTGGATCAGAGTCCCTTGGTCTTGATGGTGATGGTGGAGCCTTCCGGCGCCTGGTCGCCGGCCTTGACGGACTGGCTGGCGATCTCGTCGCTGAGGAACGGGAAGCCGCGGTCGACGTCGACCTTGAAGCCCGCCTTCTCCAGCTCCTTCTTGGCGTCGTCGGCCTTCTCGCCGGTCACCTTGGGCACGGTGATCATCCGCGGGCCCTTGGAGACGGTGAGCGTGACCGTGTCGCCCTTGGCGAGGCGGGAGCCCTCGGCCGCGGACTGGGCGGCGATGCTGCCCGCCTCCTGCGGCGAGTTGACCTGCTCGGGCGCGATCCGCACCTCAAGGCCCGCGTCCTTCAGTGCCGAGGTGGCGTCCTCCACCGAGTCCCCGACGACCCCGGGGGTCTCGACCGGGGCGCCCTTGCTGACGACGAGGGCGACCGCGGTGTCCGCGCGGCGCGGGGCGCCCGCGGCCGGGTCGGTGCTGACGACCGAGCCCTGGTCGGTGTCCTCGTTGAACTCCTCGGTGACCGCGCCCGGCGTCAGCCCGGCGTCGGCCAGCGCCTTCTTGGCGTCGTCCAGCGGCTTGCCGCTGACGTCCGGGACCTTGACCATCTCCGGGCCGCGGGAGACCACGACGGTCACCGAGGCGTTGCCGCGCACGCGCGCGCCCGTCTCCGGGTCCGTCTCGATCACCGTGCCGCGCTTGACGGTGTCGCTGTAGCGGCGGTCGACCTTCTTCACCGCGAGGCCCGCGTCCGTGAGCCGCTTCTTGGCGGCGCTCTCGCTCTGCCCGATGACGGCGGGGACGTGCGTGAACTGGCCGGAGTTGATGTACCAGACCCCGGCGCCGATCCCCAGGACCAGCAGGACGGCGGCGACGACCGCGATCAGGCCGCGCCGCCCGTTCAGGACGAAGCGGGGCCGCCCGCCACGCGCGCGTGCCGGGGCGGGCCCGGACGGCGGCATGGTCAGCCGGCTGGTGCGGTTGACCGCGTCCTGCTCGGCCGGGAGCGGGGCGGCGCCCGCCGTGGGCGCGCTGCCCCGGGCCGGGGTCGCCACCGCGCGCGGTATGACGCTCGTACGGTCCTCGGAGCCGGAGGTCCCCGCCGCGGGCGCGGCCTGCGGGGGCACCGCGTCCAGCTGCTCGTCGCCGAGCGCCGCGCGGGCCTCGCGGGTCTGCGCGAGCAGGCCCACCGCGTCGTACGGCCGCGCGTCCGGGTTGCGGGCGGTGGCCGACGCCACCAGGTCGTCCAGCTCGACGGCGAGGCCGGGCACGGCGGCGGACGGCGCCGGCACGCCCTCGTGGAGGTGGGCGTAGAGGATCTGGGCCGCGTTCTCCCCGGAGTGCGGCTTGGCGCCGGTCAGCATCTCGTAGAGCACGACACCGCACGCGTACACGTCCGCGCGGGTGTCGGCGGTGCCCTGCTCGATCTGCTCGGGGGCGAGGTAGGAGACGGTGCCGAGGACGCTGCCTGTGGTGCTGGTGACCGCGTCCACCGCCCGGACCAGGCCGAAGTCGGCGACCTTGACCCGGCCGTCGTCCCCTATCAGCACGTTCTCCGGCTTCATGTCCCGGTGGACGAAACCGGCGCGGTGCGCGGCGCCGAGGGCGGCGAGTACCGGCTCCAGGATGTCCAGGGCGGCCCGGGGCTGCAGGGCGCCGCGCTCGCGCAGCACGTCGCGCAGGGTGCAGCCCGCCACGTACTCCATCGCCAGGTAGACGTATCCGCCGTCGGTGCCCTGGTCGAACATGCCGACCACATTGGGGTGGGCGAGCCGGGCGACGGACTTGGCCTCGCGGATGAACCGCTCCACGAACGAGGCGTCGGCGGCGAGCGCCGGATGCATCACCTTGAGGGCGAGCACCCGGTCGAGCCGGGTGTCGACGGCCCGGTAGACCGTGGCCATACCGCCGACGGCGATGCGCGCCTCGACGCGGTAGCGGCCGTCGAGCACCTGCCCGACGAGGGGGTCCTGAAGGGTCGTATCCACGCAGCAGAGTCTACGAGCGGTCACGGACACCCTTCCCGCCCCGGGTGATCCCGGGGCGGGACTGAAGCGGAGCTGTAACGCGCAGGTGATGTCGGGTACGTCGGCTGCGGACCGTGCGGGGCTGGTCGCGCAGTTCCCCGCGCCCCTGGGAGGTGCCGGTCCGGCCTGCTCAGAATGCTGGGCGTTCCGGGTCGAGGTGGGGCATTCCTCCCGTCGGCGACGACGCCTGTGCGAAGTGGCGGCGGGGGATGCGGCCCGCCCGGTACGCCAGGCGGCCCGCCTCCACCGCGTACCGCATCGCCTCCGCCATCAAGGCCGGCTCCTGCGCGCGCGTGACGGCCGAGGCGAGCATCACCGCCGAGCACCCCAGCTCCATCGCGAGCGCCGCGTCGGAGGCCGTGCCCGCGCCCGCGTCGAGGATGACCGGGACGGTGGCACGGTCCACGATCAGCTCGAAGTTGTGCGGGTTGCGGATGCCGAGCCCGGAGCCGATGGGGGAGCCGAGCGGCATGATCGCCGCGCACCCCACGTCCTCCAGTTTCCGGGCGAGCACCGGGTCGTCGTTGGTGTACGGCAGCACCGTGAAACCGTCGTCGACCAGCACTTCCGCCGCGTCCAGGAGCTCGACCGGATCGGGCAGCAGGGTGCGCTCGTCGGCGACCACCTCCAGCTTGACCCAGTCCGTGCCGAGCGCCTCGCGCGCGAGGCGGGCGGTCAGTACGGCCTCCCCGGCGGTGAAGCAGCCCGCCGTGTTCGGCAGCACGCTGATGTTCAGCTTCTCCAGGACGGACAGGACCGAGCCCTGCACCGTCGGGTCGAGGCGGCGCATCGCGACGGTCGTCAGCTCGGTGCCGGAGGCGGCGAGCGAGCGCTCCAGGACGTCGAGGCTCGGCGCCCCGCCAGTGCCCATGATCAGCCGCGAGGTGAAGGTCGTACCGCCGAGGGTGAACAGGTCGTCGGCCATGGCTCAGCCTCCCTGGACGGCGGTCAGGACCTCGACGCGGTCGCCGTCGCCGAGCGTGGTCGCGGCCCAGTGGCCGCGCGGCACCACCGTCTCGTTGACGGCGGCGGCGACCCCGGCGGGCGCGGGCGTCAGGGCGGCGACGAGGGCGTCGAGGGTGGTGCCGGCGGCGAGGTCGCGTGCCTCGCCGTTGACGGAGACGGTCGTCAGGGAGACGGTCATGCGGTCAGCTCCTGCGGTACGGACTCCACCGGGGCGGTGGTGAAGCGGCGGGGGGTGAAGGGGCGCGCCTCGTCGGGCAGTTCGCCGGTGGTCAGCGCGTGCGCCAGCGCGTCGCCGGTGACGGGGGTGAGCAGTACACCGTTGCGGTAGTGGCCGGTGGCCAGGTGCAGACCGGGCAGGGCGGTCGGGCCGAGCAGCGGCGCGTTGTCGGGGGAGCCGGGGCGCAGCCCGGCGCGGGTCTCGGTCAGCGGCAGTTCGGTGATGCCGGGCACCAGCTCGTGCGCGTCGCGCAGCAGCTCGTAGACGCCGCCCGCGGTGACCGTGGTGTCCCAGCCCAGCTCCTCGCTGGTGGCGCCGACGACGAGCTCGCCGTCGGCGCGCGGCACCAGGTAGACGTGGCTGCCGCGGACCATCGCGCGGACCGTGCGGGACAGGAACGGCGCGTACGCGGGCGGCACGGTCAGCCGCAGCACCTGGCCCTTGACCGGGCGCACCGGCGGCCGCAGCTCCTCCGGGACCCCGGCGAGCCGGCCGCTGAGGCTGCCGCCCGCGAGGACGACCTGGTCGGCGGCGAGCTCGGTGCCGTCGGCCAGGACGGCCCCCGCGGCCCGCTCGCGTACCACCGAGAGCCTCTCGGCCCAGCCGTGGTGGAACACCACCCCGGCCCGCTCGCACGCCGTGAGCAGGGCCCTGGTGAGGCGGCGCGGGTCGATCTGGTGGTCGCCGTCGACCCGCAGTCCGCCGCGCACCCCGGGCGCCAGCATCGGTTCGAGGCGGCGGCACTCGCGCCCGGTGAGCCACTGGGAGTCGAGCCCCGAGCGCTGCTGGAGCGCGTGCAGATCGCGCAGATGGGCGCGGTCGTCGGCGTCCAGGGCCACCGCGAGGGTGCCGCAGGCGCGGTAGCCGGTGCCGAGGCCGCTCGCCTGCTCCAGTTCGGCCACGAAGTCCGGGTAGCGCCGGGCGGAGGCCAGGTTGAGGCCGAGCAGGGTCTCCTCGCCGTAGTGGAGCTCGGTGACGGCGGCGAGCATGCCCGCCGCGACCTGGGCGGCGCCGCCGCCGGGCGCGGGGTCGGCGAGCGCGGTGCGCATACCGCGCTGCGCGGCCCGCCAGGCGGTGACGAGGCCGATGATGCCGCCCCCCACCACCAGTACGTCCGACCCGTGGGGAATTGCCCCGTTTCGGGATGAATGCATGGGCGTCCAGCCCCTCCCTTCGCCGGCATGACCCGGATCAGGTTCGTACGGTCGGAGGCCGCTGCAGCCTCCCTCTCAGCCCGGTGCGTCCGGGCTCCCGCGAGTGCTTGTACGTGCGTCAGGCTAACGCCTGACCGGTTTCCTGACGAACTGTCAGATGCTTATGGTGATCGGGTGAGCGAAAAGCAGACGCATTCGGAACAGCGCCACGTGGTGGTCGTCGGCGCGGGCATGGCCGGGGTCCAGACCGCCGTGGCCCTGCGCGAACAGGGCTTTCCCGGCCGGATCACCCTCATCGGCGCCGAGCCCCACCAGCCGTACGACCGCCCCCCGCTCTCCAAGGCGGTGCTGCTCGGCAAGGCCGAGGGTTCAGCCTTCGAGGTGGACTTCGAGGGCCTCGGGGTGGACCTGCGCCTGGGCGAGACGGTCACGGACGTACGCGCGCGTGATCACGAGATCGACACCGCGTCCGGGCCCGTCCCGTACGACGCGCTGGTGATCGCCTCCGGCGCGGAGCCGATCACGCTGCCCGGCATGGATCGGAGGGGCCTGCACGAAGCGCAGTCAGGCAAGGGCGATGGCGGGCGACGGGAGGGCCTGCCCGACGTCCATCTGCTGCGCACCCTCGACGACGCCGGGCGGCTGCGCGCGGTCCTGAGCGCCCAGCGGCGCGTCGTGGTCGTCGGGGCGGGCTGGATCGGGGCCGAGTTCGCCACGGCCGCGCGCGAGGCGGGCTGCGCGGTCACCGTCGTGGAGGCCGCCGACCGTCCGCTGGCGGGCGCGCTGCCCGCCGAGGTCACCGAGCCGATGGCCGGCTGGTACGCGGAGAGCGGCGCCGAACTGCTCACCCACGCGCGCGTGGCGGCCGTCGAGCCGGGAGCCGTCGTCCTGGCGGACGGCCGCCGGCTCCCGGCCGACGCGGTGGTCGTCGGCATCGGCGCCCGGCCCACCACCGACTGGCTGGCGGGCACCGGCATCGAGCGGGGCGCGGAGGGCGCGGTCACGGCCGACGACCGGTTGCGCACCTCGCTGCCCGACGTCTACGCGGTCGGGGACTGCGCCTCCTTCCCTTCGGGAAGGTACGGAGAGCGGCTGCTCATCCACCACTGGGACAACGCGCTGCAGGGGCCGCGCACGGTGGCGGCGGACATCGTCGGCGAGACGGTCCGGCCGTACGACCCGGTGCCGTACTTCTGGTCCGAGCAGTTCGGCAGGTTCGTGCAGTACGTCGGCCACCACGGCGGCGCCGACCGGCTGCTGTGGCGGGGCGGCCCGGAAGGCGCCGCGTGGTCGGTCTGCTGGCTGCGCGAGGGGAGGCTCGTCGCCCTCCTGGCCGTCGGCCGACCGCGCGATCTGGCGCAGGGCCGCAAGCTCATCGAGGCAGGTGCGACGCTGGATCCGGTCCGCGCGGCCGACCCGTCCGTCCCTCTCAAGGCCGCAGTCGGCTGACCTCCGGCTACCCAGTGTCAGTCCGGGATGGCACGCTTGTCCCGTGACCGAGATTGACGCAAGAACCGATGCACTCGTTCCCGCCTGGCTCCACCTTCCCGACATCGCGGAGATGCTCGATGTCGAGGTGACGCGTGTGCGGCAGCTGGTCAAGGAGGGCCAGCTCATCGCCGTACGCCGCGGTGAGAACCGGACGCTGCAGGTGCCCGCCGCCTTCATCGACGGCGACAAGGTCGTGAAGGGCCTCGCCGGCACCCTCACGCTCCTGCGGGACGACGGCTACTCCGACGAAGAGATGATCGAGTGGCTCTTCACCCCCGACCCGAGCCTGCCCGGCACCCCCGCGCAGGCCCTGAGCGAGAATCGCGGCACGGAGGTGAAGCGTCGCGCCCAGGCGCTCGCCGTCTGACCTGATCGCACAGGTGGGGCGTGGACCGGGGGACCGGTCCGCGCCCGCACCGCACACAACGGGGGACTTCATGCCCACGGCCCGTGAGCAGCTCGCCGACGCCCGGCTCTACCTCTGCACGGACGCGCGCAGGCGCCAGGGCGACCTGCCCGCGTTCCTGGACGCCGTGCTGTCCTCGGGCGTGGACATCGTCCAGCTGCGGGACAAGGGCATGGAGGCCGCCGAGGAGCTGGAGCACCTGGCCGTCTTCGCCGACGCCTGCCGTCGGCACGGCAAGCTGCTCGCGGTCAACGACCGGGCCGACGTGGCCCACGCCGCGGGCGCCGACGTGCTGCACCTGGGCCAGGGCGACCTGCCGGTCCCGGCGGCCCGCGCGATCCTCGGCGACGAGGTCCTGACCGGCCGCTCCACGCACGCCGACGCGGAGGCCTTCGCCGCCGCCTTCGAGCCGGGCGTGGACTACTTCTGCACGGGCCCCTGCTGGCCCACCCCGACCAAACCGGGCCGCCACGCCCCGGGCCTCGACCTGGTGCGATACACGGCCTCGCTCGCCACCGAGCGCCCCTGGTTCGCCATCGGCGGCATCGACGCGGCCAACCTCGACGAGGTCCTGGACGCGGGCGCCGAGCGGATCGTGGTGGTCCGTGCGATCACCGAGGCGGACGACCCCGCGGAGGCGACGGCGAACCTGGCGAAGCGGGTGCGTGAACGCACGGTGGCCCGCTAGAGGCTTTCTGTCCGAGGGATGGACAAGAGTCCGGCAATGTGGACAATTTACCCCTCCCTTGTTGGGGGACCGCCACGGCCTGGCTAACCTGCGAGTATGGCCCTTGGCACTGCTTCCACCAGGACACATCGCGCGCGTACCGTGCGCGAGATGCTGGCGTCCGGTGAGACGACCTACTCGTTCGAGTTCTGGGCGCCCAAGACCGAGAAGGGCGAGCGGAACCTCTGGAACGCGCTGCGCCGGGTGGAGGCGGTGGCTCCGAGCTTCGTCTCCGTCACCTACGGCGCGGGCGGCTCCACCCGCTCGGGCACGGTCAAGGCCACCGAGCAGATCGCGGCCGACTCCACCCTGACCCCGGTGGCCCACCTCACGGCGGTCGGCCACTCGGTGGCGGAGCTGCGCAACATGGTGGGGCAGTACGCGGACGCCGACATCCGCAACATCCTCGCGGTGCGCGGCGACCCGCCGGGCGACCCGATGGGCGACTGGGTCAGGCACCCCGAGGGCGTCACCTACGCGGCCGACCTGGTCCGGCTCATCAAGGAGTCCGGCGACTTCTGCGTCGGCGTCGCCGCCTTCCCGGAGATGCACCCGCGCTCCACCGAATGGGACGCCGACGTACGGCACTTCGTCGACAAGTGCCGGGCCGGCGCGGATTACGCGATCACCCAGATGTTCTTCCGGCCGGAGAGCTATCTGCGGCTGCGCGACAAGGTCGCCGAGGCCGGTTGCGAGACCCCGATCATCCCCGAGGTCATGCCGGTGACCAGCGTGAAGCAGCTGGAACGGCTGCCCCAGCTCAGCAACGCCGAGTTCCCGCCCGAGCTGAAAGAGCGGATCCTCGCCGTCAAGGACGATCCGGCCGCTGTACGCTCCATTGGCATCGAGTTCGCCACGGAGTTCTGCGCGCGGCTGCTCGCCGATGGCGTACCGGGGTTGCACTTCATTACCCTCAACAACTCCACGGCGACACTCGAGATCTACGAGAATCTGGGGCTGCACCAGCAGCCCTGATCAGTCGCATCTGGCGTACCGGCCGGCCGTCCCGCCAAGGGGACGGCGGCCGTTGGGAGAGGGGCGTACATGGGCTGGGCGGTCCTCTACATCGCGTTCGGCGTCGTCGCGCTCTGGCTGCTCGGCGAGGTGCTCCTGCAGTACAAGGCGCGGCTGCGCTGGCGGCTGCTGGCCTTCACGGGCTTCATGGGCGTGGTCCTGGGCGTCCTCCTGCCGTCGGTGTTCGTGATCATCCTGGGCGCGCTGGCCTTCGCGGTCGGCCAGACCTACGTCACGCTCTCCTTCCGCCGGGGCTTCTCGACGGGCTGGGCGGTCGGCGGCAGGCCGGGCGCCAGCCGCCGTCGCCGCTCGGGCGGCGCGGCTCCGCTCCAGGACCCGGTGCTCCAGGTCTCCGGCTTCCAGTACGAGGCCGACGGCGAGGCCGACGCCCCGCAGGGCGCCCCGGCGGACGAAGCCGCCGACGCCGCGAGTGCCGGGCGGGAGTCCGTCTACGAGCCGCAGCCGCTGCCCGACGACACCGGCCAGTACGGCGTCTACAGCGAGACCGCCTACGCCGGAGCCCAGCAGCAGTACGGCGGATACGACGCCGGACAGCAGCAGTACTCCGACCCGTACGCGGGCCAGTACGGCTACGGCACGGACGCCGGGCAGCAGCAGTACGCCGCGTACTCCGACCCGTACATCGGCAGCGGCACCACCCAGGGCTACGGCACCCACGACAGTTATGCCGCCCCCCAGCAGGCCTACGCCGACCCCTACGCCCAGCAGTACGGCATGGACACCCCGCCCGGCGGGGTCTGGGTGCCGCAGCAGCGCGACAGCGAGTCCCAGCCGTACGGCGAGGAGCAGCCCGCGCCGTACCCGCAGAGCGGCGAGTACGGCAACGGGACGGGCGGCGGCAACGGAACCGGCTACCTCAACGAGCAGCAGCCGTACCGCTATTGAGTGGTCGTCGGCCCGCCCGGCCGGCGGCCGCCGACCACCGGCTCACTGCGAGCCGCGGAAGTCGTCGCCCTCCACGATCAGACCGCTGACCAGGGCCCCGGACATCCCGGCGTGCGCGAGCCCGCCGCCGGGGTGGGCCCAGCCGCCCGCCAGATACAGGCCCGGCAGGCGCGTCCGGTTGCCCGGGTGCAGCCGACGGGCACCGGCCCCGGCCAGCGAGGGTGCCGGGACCGAGCCGCCCTCCGCGCCGGTCTCGGCCTCCGTCTCCGCGGGCGTGCGCACCACACGCCACAGGATCCGCTCCCGCAGCCCCGGCACCGCCGCCTCGGCCACCTCCACCAGCGTGTCCGCGTACCGCCCGCGCGTCTGCTCGTCGGTCCAGTCGAACGGGCCGTGCGGGGGCGCCGTCGCGGTCAGCGTGACGGCCTCGTGAGCGTCGTCCGGCCGGGTCGCCGGGTCGTCGGGGCGCAGCACCGTGACCGTCGGCCGTATCGCCGGGTGGCGGGTGGTGAAGACCGCCTCCGCCTCCGCCGCCGGGTCGGGGGAGTGGACCACCGTGCGGTGCACCGCGTCGGCCGGGCGCTCGCCGCGCAGGGCGAGCAGCACCGTGAACCGCCCGGGGGCCTGGACCGCGCCCGGCCGCACATCGCCGTCCTGCCACGGCTCGCGCCCGCGCAGCGGGCCCGACCCGGGGCGGGGCTGGGCGGCGAGGACCACATGGTCGGCCTCCGCCACCTCGCCTCCGGCGAGCTCCACGCCCGCCGCGCGGCCGTCCTTCTCCACGATCCCGGTGACCTCGGCGTCGAAGACGAAGGCCACCCGGCGCGCCAGACACCGCTCGTACACCGCGCGCGCCAGCTCCCGCATGCCCCCGCGCACGTACCAACTCCCGAAGCTCTGTTCCAGGTACGGCAGCAGGCTGGCGCTCGCGGGGGCCATGCGCGGGTCGAGGCCCTCCGCCAGTGCGTAGCTCGTCAGGAGCGCGGCGAGCCGGGGGTCGCCCAGCTCCCAGGCGCCGACCTCCGCAAGCGTGGACGCCTGCCGGGCGGAGCGCAGCAGACGGCGCTGCCTGGGCGCCGGATACGGGTCGCGGGCAAGCACCTGCCAGTCGGGCCAGAGCGGCTCCTCCAGGAGCGGACGCCGCGAGCGGTCCCAGGCGTCCCGCGCGCGGCCGAGGAAGTCGCCCCACTTCTCGCCCGCGCCCGCGCCGAGCGCCCCGTCGAGCGCCGAGACGACGCCCGCGCGCGAGGCGTTGGGCAGCGAGACGTCCGTGCCGTCGGCGAAGAGGTGGCGGGCGGCGGGGTCGGTCGGCGTGAGCTCGACCCGGTCCTCCAGGGGCTCCTTGCCGGTCTTGAGGAACAGGTCCCGGTAGACCGCGGGCAGGCGCAGCAGAGCGGGGCCGGTGTCGAACGCGAACCCGTCCCGCTCGAACCGCCCCAGCGCCCCGCCGTACGTCGACGCGCTCTCGTACACCGTCACCCGGTGGCCTGCCACGGCCAGCCGGGCGGCAGCCGCCATGGCGCCCATCCCGGCGCCGATCACCGCAATCCGTGCCATGCCGGCGACTTTATCGGCCGCCACTGACAACCGGCCGTCCGGGCCGCGGCGGCTCACTCCGGCGGGCCCGGCTCCCGGGCCGCGACCAGCCGCTTCTCCTCGCGGCGCTGGGCGCGGCGGCGCCGGAAGCGGCGGATCCGGCTCCAGAGGAAGACCAGTATCACCACGCCGAGCACCAGCAGTGTGCCCGCGATCACGGCCGCGGCGACCGGGTGGAAGATCGCGAAACTTATGATCGCGGCGACGCCCAGGTCCTCGGCCGTGCTGAGCGCGATGTTGCTGAACGGCTCGGGCGAGGTGTTCACCGCCATCCGCGTCCCGGCCTTCACCAGATGGCTCGTCAGCGCCGTCGAGCCGCCGATCGCGGCCGCCGCCAGATCCGGCAGTGACCCGCTCTGCCCGGCCAGCAGCGCGCCCACCACGGCGCCCGCGACCGGCCGGATCACCGTGTGCACGGTGTCCCAGACCGAGTCGACGTACGGGATCTTGTCGGCCACGGCCTCGCAGAGGAAGAGCACCCCCGCGACGATCAGGACGTCGGGGCGCTGGAGCGCGTCGGGCACCTCGTCGGTGACCCCGGTCGCGCCGAAGACGCCGAGCAGCAGGACCACGGCGTACGCGTTGACCCCACTGGCCCAGCCGCTGGTGAATACCAGGGGGAGTACGGACACGGACGTGATCGTAACCAGTTCCGACTTCCTGGAAATGGGGTTGAGCACGGACGCCTGAGTATCCGTACTTAGAACATGAGATGAGTAATTGCGCGGATGGGGTCCCACCTGCGTGGACGGAAGAGTGGAGGGCACGGAGGGGGCAGGCGCGTCCGTACCGCCGACACGGGGCGGCGGAACGGCGCGGCTCCCCTGACGAACGGGGTACGGGGGTACTGGAGTGTCCAGGGGGACGTGTTCCGAGGAAATACGCAGGTGCGGCGGGGCCCATGGGGGATCGGGCCTCGCCGCACCGGTGTGTCCACGCGCGCGTGGACGGCGTCAGCGTCCGCTGACCCGCCCGTGCAGCAGCCGTGAGAGGGCCGCGTGCACCTCGTCGAGGGAGCGCTCGCTCTGGAACGCCTGCCAGTCCAGCGCGGCCACCAGGACCATCCCGACCAGCGCGGCCGCCGTGAGCGGGATGTCGATCTCCTCGCTCAGCTCGCCCTCCGCGACGGCCTCGCGCAGCACCGTCTCGACGACGGCGACCGCCTCCTGGCGCACCACCATCAGGGTGGACTGCCAGGCCCGGTTGGTCCGCCACAGCTCCGCCACGTACAGCTGGGTGAAGGCCGGATAGCGGTGGATGAACTCCAGGCCCGCCCGGATCATCGCGTCCAGCGCCTCGACCCTGCTGCCACCGCGCGCGTGGGTGACGTCGGCGGCCTCCTGGAGCGAGGCGGTGAGCAGCCCCACACCGTGCCGCAGCAGCTCCTCGAACAGCTCGGTCTTGCTCTTGAAGTTGTAGTAGACGGTGCCCTTGGCGACGCCGGCCCGCTCCGCGATCTCGTCGACGGTGGTCGCCGAGAAACCTTGCTCGGCGATGAGGGTCACCGCCGCCTCATAGAGCTTCTGCCGGGTCGCCTGCCGTCTGGTGCTGCTGTCCATGCGGTCGATTCTCACAGGTCCGGCGCTCCTAGAGGCTCAGCTCGGGGTGGAGCCGGTCCAGCGTCCAGACCTGCTTCTGCCTGGCCGACAGGGCGGTCAGCGCCAGCGCGCCCACCGTGAAGGCCACCAGCACCGCGCACCCCTGCCACACCGGCCCGAGCCCGCCGCCCGTGATCAGCCGCCGCAGCCCGTCGACCACGTAACTCATCGGCAGGTACGGATGGATCGCGTTGAAGAACGCCGGGCTCGTCTGCACCGGGTAGGTGCCGCCCGCCGAGGTCAGCTGGAGCATCAGGAACGCGAGCACCAGGATCCGCCCGGCCGCCCCGAAGCGGGCGTTGAGCCACTGCACGATCGCCGCGAAGCAGCACGTGACGAGCGCGAGGAAGCCGATGGTCCCGGCGGAGCGCTCCATCTCCAGGCCGAGCGCGAAGTGCAGCACCGCCATCAGGGCGCCCACCTGGAGCACCCCGACCGCCGCCACCGGCAGCCAGCCCGCAAGCGCGATCCGCCAGGCCGAGGCGCCCGCCGCGAGCGCCCGCCGGTTGAGCGGCTGGATCAGCATGTACGCGACCATCGCACCCACCCAGAGGGAGAGCGGGATGAAGTACGGGGCGAAGCCGGTGCCGTAGTTGGGCGCCTTGTGCAGCGCCTGCGAGGCGAGCTTGACCGGGTCGGCCATCACGTCGGTGCGCTTGTCGCGCTCCTGCTTGTCGTAGTCGGGGATCTTGCCGACGCCGTCGTGCAGACCGCCCGCCAGCTCGGCGGAGCCGCCGGAGAGCTTGAGCAGACCGCCGTCGAGCGTGCCCGCGCCCTTCTTGAGCTTGCCGACGCCCGTGTCGAGGTCGCCCGCGCCCGTCTTGGCCGAGGTCAGACCGGTGTGCAGGGTGCCCGCGCCCTTGGCGACCTCCTTGGCGCCCTTGTTCAAGGCGTTGACGTCACCGACGGCCTTGTCGAGGTCCTTGGCGAGCGTCGGCGCGTTCTTGGCGAGCCGGCGCGCCTGCTTCTGGAGCTCGGCAAGGTTCTTGTCGAGCGTCTTGAAGTCGCTGTTCTGGTCCTGGACCACCGTGTTGAGGTCCTCGGCGAGGGTGGCCGCGGTGGCCGCCGCCTTCTTGGCGCGCTTCAGCTCCGGGCAGGCCGGGCCGGGCGTCGCGGAGGACTGGCACAGCGAGGCGTAGACCGTGTCCAGGTCGTTGGACGCCTTGCGGGCGCCGGTCGCGGCGGCGGGCGCCGCCTTGATCACGTCGGCCAGGTGGTCGCGCACCGGCCCCACCGAGTCGTCGACCAGTTTGGCCGTGTCCCCGATGGCCTTGGCGTTCTCCTTGAGGAACGGACGTGCCTCGTCCGCCGCCGTGTTGACCTTGTTGGCCAGGGTCTGGGTGCCCGCGGCGACCTGGCGGGCGCCGTCCTCCAGGTCGGCGGAGCCGGTGTTGAGCTTCTTGATGCCGCCCGCCAGCTTCCCGCTGCCCGTCTTGGCGTCGCTCAGCCCGTCGGCGAGGTCCTTGGAGCCCTTCTTCGCCTTGCCGAGCCCGCCCTTGAGGTCGGCGGCGCCCTTGGCCGCCTTCTCGGTGGCGTCGTGGAGGTCGGAGAACGAGATGAAGATCTTGTCCAGGAAGGAGCGGGAGGCCTTGGCGGAGGCCGCCGAGCGCACCTCGGAGAAGACCGTGCGGGATATGGACCCCACGATGTAGTTGTTGGCGTCGTTGGTGCGCACCTGGAGGGCGCCCGTCTCGGGGGAGTCCCCGGAGCTCGACGCGATCCTCTTACTGAAGTCCGCGGGCATCGTCAGGGACAGGTAGTACGTGCCGTCCTCGACGCCCTTGCGTGCCTCTTCGTCGCTCACCTCGCGCCAGTCGAACGTCTTGCTCTGGCGCAGCCGCTCGGCGATGCCGTCACCGGCGGCGATCTTCTGGCCCCCGGCGGTGGCGCCCTTGTCCTCGTTGACCAGCGCGACCGGCACCCGGTCGAGCCGCCCGTACGGGTCCCAGAACGACCACAGGTAGAGCGCGCCGTACAGCAGCGGCAGCAGCAGGAGCGCGACCAGCGCGGCGCGCGGCAGCTTCCCCCTGCCGAACCGCTTCAGCTCAAGCGCGGCCAGTCGTGGCGAACGCATCCCCCGCCCCCTCCTCGTGCTCAGCGTGCTTGCTTTCCGTACTCCGTACGGTGATGTCGGCGTCCCCGGGCGCCTGGCTGCAGACCGCGACCACCGTGGTCCCGGCGTCCGCGATCGACCGCAGCAGCGCCCAGGCCTCGGCGCGTTCGGCGTCGGAGAGCTTCAGGTCGGTGTCGTCGACGCCGAGCAGCCGGGGCCGGCCCATCAGGCCCAGCGCCACGGAAAGGCGCAGCGCCTCAAGCCGCTCCAGATCGCGTACGGAGGTGCGCTCGCCCTTCGGCAGCGTGTCGAGGTCGAGGCCCGCTGCCTTCAGCGCGTGGTCGATCGCCGCCCTCGCGGTGGTGCGGCGCTCGGCGGGCGTGCGCAGCAGGGCGCGTACGGACCCGTCGAAGCGGTGCTGGAGCAGCGCCCGTTCGCGCAGGTGCTCGGCGACGGTCAGGGCGGGGTCGAGGTCGCTGACCCCCGGGACCGGGCCGAGCGCGCTGAACCGGCGGACGGCGGCCATCCGGCGCGGCAGCGGCTCGCCGCCGACCTCGGCACGGCCCTCGGTGGGCTTCATCCGACCGGTGAGCGCGAGCAGCAGACAGGTGCGTCCGGAGCCGGAGGGGCCCTCGACGGCGACGAGCGAGCCGGGTGCGGCGTCGAGCCGCACGCCCCGGAAGACCCAGCCCCGTGGCCCCTTGAGCCCGAAGTCCTCGGCGGTGACGCCTGCCCCGTGCGGGCTGTCCACGTTCCCCCCATTCTTTGAACTGACTGGTCAGTACAAAAGATAGCCCGAACCGGCGTACGGGACAAAGGGGCAGGTCAAGGGCAGCGGAGGGGCGGACGACGGCCGATTGTCAGTGGTGGCCCTCACGATGGACACATACGGCCACAGCGCCGTCACACGACGACAGGAGGTTCGTCATGGCCAGCCATCGCGCGGCAGCCGCCCACCGGCGCCGCCCCACCGGCCCTGCCCCCTCACTGAACGGTGCCGCGAGCGACATCCACCCGGTGCTGCGCCGGGACGGTGCGCCACCCGCCGCCCTCGACCTGCTCGCCCAGGCCCGCAGCGGTCTGGACGAGGCCGCCGTGCTCGACACCCCCAACGAGCGGTACGCGACGGCGCACCTCGCCGCCCTGCGCACCGCGGCCGCCGTGCTTGCCGCCCGGGGCCGCCCCGAGACCGCCCCGCGCCGCCGGCAGCGGATCCGGAGCGCGTGGGAGGTGCTCCCCGAGATAGCACCCGAACTGACCGAGTGGAGCGCGCTGTTCGCCTCCGGCGCCACCCGCCGGGCCCGCGCCGAGGCGGGCATCCAGGGCGCGGCCACCGGCCGGGACGCCGACGACCTGATCCGCGATGCCGCGATGTTCCTGCGCCTGGTCGAGCGCCTCCTCGTCCTCCAGCCCGTACTGCCCCAGCCCAGGACCCGGGAGCCGGACACGGGGTGAGGCGCGGGGCCCGGCCCGGGGACAGGGGGTGCGGTGAGGTGCGGGGATGAGCCGGGCCGGGCCCGCGAGGCAATAGGGTGGACGGGCCTTCACCGTTCTTTGCCCCGCCGTCCCGCGGCGGCGCCGCGCCGAGGAGTCAACTGCCGTGCCGGACCCCATGCGCCCCCGCGCCTCTCTCCGTACCGCCGTGGTCTGGGAGGTCCTCAAGGACGCCCTCGACCGCCGGGTCAAGGCGACCGGGCGCGAGGCGCTGGACGTCCTGGACACCGGCGGCGGCTCGGGCAACTTCGCGGTACCCCTCGCCCGCCTCGGCCACCGGGTCACCGTGGTCGACCCCAGCCCGAACGCGCTGTTCGCCCTGGAGCGCCGGGCAGCCGAGGCCGAGGTGGCCGACCGGGTCCACGGCGTCCAGGGCGACGTGCTCGGCCTGTTCGACGTGGTCGAGCGCGGCGGCTACGACGCGGTCCTCTGCCACGGCGTCCTGGAGTACGTCGAGGACCCGGCCGAGGGTGTGCGCAACGCGGTCGACGCGCTGCGCTCCGAGGGCGCGCTGAGCCTGCTCGCCGCCGGGCTCGGCGGCGCTGTGCTCGCCCGCGCGCTCGCCGGGCACTTCACCGAGGCCCGCCGGGCCCTGGGCGACCCGGCCGGGCGCTGGGGCGACGGTGACCCGGTGCCCCGGCGGTTCACGGCCGAGCAGCTCACCGCGCTGGTCGCCGCGACCGGCGTGGAGGTGGGCGCGGTGCACGGCGTACGGGTCTTCGCGGACCTGGTCCCCGGGGTCCTCGTGGACACCGAGCCGGGCGCCCTGGACGCCCTGCTCAAGCTGGAGGCGGCGGCGGCCGAACTCCCCGCGTTCCACTCCGTGGCGACGCAGCTGCACGTCCTGGGCGAGAAGCGCGCCTGACCCCCGTCCGGCCGTGCGGGCGTCCCCGGTGCGGCCGGTGGGCCCGCCCCCGGTCACACGCCAGGCCGTCCCCGCGCTGATCAGCGACGCTGTCCCGGACGGCGTAGCGGCATGGAGTACGCCACAGGCCCCCCGATCGGCGGCTTCGCCCCGTATGATCGGGGTACAAGGTCCGGCATGGCGGGTCGCTCGGTGGGGAATCCACTCCCCACCGGGCGGGCCGCCGTGGCGGCTCGGATTGGCGAATTGGCGTAGAGGGCGGGTTTCACGGGGGCGATTCCCTGCCTATCCTGAAGGGGCCGCATCCGGTCGCCCCCCGCGACCGACGAGTAGGAGGACTCCGTGCCGCTCTCGGAGCACGAGCAGCGCATGCTCGAGCAGATGGAGCGAGCGCTGTACGCCGAAGATCCCAAGTTCGCGACAGCGCTTGAGGGAAGCGGGCTGCGTACGTATACCCGACGACGGGTCTACCAGGCGGTCGCTGGCTTCCTGGTGGGTATCGCGCTCCTCATGATTGGTATCGGGCA
Organism: Streptomyces sp. NPDC031265; assembly: GCF_055570295.1. Classification (NCBI taxonomy): domain Bacteria; kingdom Bacillati; phylum Actinomycetota; class Actinomycetes; order Kitasatosporales; family Streptomycetaceae; genus Streptomyces; species Streptomyces sp. NPDC031265. The sequence goes on along the minus strand of NZ_JBVIHM010000002.1, from coordinate 294,557 downwards.
GGGGATCTGGATCAGCGTGGTCGGGTTCCTCATCATGCTCGGCTGTGCCGTGCTTGCGGTCACCGGCTGGCGCAAGGCGCCACGGCGCGGTGAGCAGCCGGCGGGCGCTGGTGCGGCTGCGCGGCCTGCCGCGCGCGCACCGAAGCGGTCGATGATGAACCGCATCGAGCAGCGCTGGCAGCGGCGCCGCGACGAAGGCGGTCGCTAGGCCCGGCGGGCCTGCACGTTTGGACGTGGCTGAGGGGCGACCACCGACGGTGGTCGCCCCTCAGTCGTATCGCTCGGCCTGCGGCCTTGCTCGTCCTCATGCGCCGGACAGGCTGATTGATGGGCCCCGGCCCCGATCGAGGCCGCTTTGCCGTGCGGCCCGTCGCCTTGGCCTGCGGCCTTCACTCGTCCTCAAGCGCCGGACAGGCTGATTCATCGCCCGCTTGGCCACCGATTGCGGTTGTCCCGCCGTGCGGCCCATCGCCTCGGCCTGCGGCCGTCACTCGTCCTCGAACGCCGGACGGGCTGAATTGATCGGCCCCGGCCCGGCCCCGATTGGGGCCGTCTTGCCGTGCGGGCCGTCGCCTCGGCCTGCGGCCGTCGCTCGTCCTCAAGCGCCGGACGGGCTGGATATGTGCCCGCCCGGCGTTTGAAGGGAAACCGGCCCGACGCCTGGTCAGACCGGCGGAGCCGGATTTCGCTGGGCCCCCGGCGCGTCAAACCCAGGCCCGCCGGGGCCCACCCTTCAGACCCCGGCCCGTCAGGTCCTCACGCAGAACCCCGCGTCGGCCTCCGTACCAGCGTCTTCACGCGGTTCGCCGCGCGGGACGACAGGGCCTCCCACTTCGCCGTCGCCGTCCACACCACCCTGACGGCCGAGCGGGGGGCCAGATCGGCGCGGAGGCGGGGCCACGGGGGGAGTGCCGTGCGCAGGCCCGTGCGGATCTCGTGGGCGGCTTCCGTGAGGCCCGTGGGCCGCTGGGGGCTAGGGGCGTACAGCACCTGCTCCACCGCGCTCGCCGCCCGGTGCACCGACTCCGCCGCCGTGCCGTCCAGCTGGCCGAGCCGCACCATGCGGGCCGCCGCCTTGCGCGGGGTCAGCGAGTCGTCGGGGACGATGCCGTGGTCCCAGGCCGTGTCGATGACCTCCCGCCACACGGCCAGCGTGGCGGTGACCGGATCGGCGTCCGGGTGTCCGGCCCGGGCGAGCCGCCGCGACCGTACCCGGACCCGCCACAGCCACGGCAGCAGCGGCAGCGCCAGCGCCGCGAGCACGCCCAGGGACACCGCGGCCACCGTGGCCAGCGGGGTCCCGCCGTCGTCGCCGCCCGTGGGGGCCGCCGGGGCCACCGCGCCGCACTCGTTCTGCTTGCGCAGCTGCGCCGGGCAGGAGGACGACGGGGCCGGCGCCGGGGAGGGCCGCGTCGAGGGGCCCTCGGACGGCTTCACCGGGCTGGTGGGAGAGCCCGACGGGGTGTCCGGCCGGGTGTAGTCCGGGGCGGAACCGCGCGAGGGGGTCGGCTCGAACCGGGTCCAGCCCACACCCTCGAAGTACAGCTCGGGCCACGCGTGCGCGTCCCGCAGCCCCACCGACATCGTCCCGTCCGGGCGCGGCTCGCCGGGCGTGAAGCCCACCGCCACCCGGGCCGGTATGCCCAGGGTCCGGGCCATCGCGGCCATCGTGAAGGAGAAGTGGACGCAGAAGCCCTGCTTGTCCTTGAGGAAGCGGGCGATCGCCTCCGTACCGCTGCCGGACTCCACCTGGGTGTCGTACGTGAACCCGCCCCGCACCGCGAACCAGTCCTGGAGCATGACGGCCCGCTGGTAGTCGGTGGTCGCGCCCTTGGTGACGCGGCGGGCCGTCGTGTTCACGATGCGCGGCAGGGTGGACGGGACCTTCGTGTATTCCTGCACGAGCGCCGGGGGAGCGGGCTGGGCGGCGGCCAACTGGTCCGCCGTCGGCCGCACCTGGAGGCTGCTGACCTGGTACTGCGCGCCCTGCGTGGTCTGTCCCCGGTCGCCGACGAGGGTCCGGCCGACCGGCTCGAAGCGCCAGTGCCCGCCGATGTCGACCTTGGTCGCCGGGTAGGGCATCGGCAGCCAGTTCTGGGTGTACCAGCCGGCGGCCGAGACGCTGGTCCTGATCTCGGCGGTGCCGATCGAGGGGCTCAGCCCGTCGGGCTGCGGCAGCACGCCAGGAACGTCCTTGATCTTGCGCTCGGACGACTTCCAGGACGCCCCGTCGAACTGGTCCAGGGCCACGATCCGCAGATACAGGTCCTGGGTGTCCTGTGCGTTGGTGCGGTAGCGCAGGACCTCGCGGTCCTCGGGCTGGTTGAGGCTGTTCTGGAGCGAGACCAGCGGGTTGACCGCCGAGATCGTGCCGCCTCCACCGCCCTCCCCGCTGCCGCCGCCGGAGCCGCCGAGCAACCCGGTGCCCATGGCGGGCAGCGCGGCCGGGATCACCAGGGCGATGCCGAGGGCGAGCGCCCCGATCCGGCGGCCGGTGCGGACCGGCGCGAGCGGCCCGTCCGACTCGAACGGGGTCTGCGGCCGGTCGGACCGGGCCGCACCGCCGAACATCCGCCCCCACTGGGAGAGCCGGTCGCGGCCCTCGGCGAGCAGGAGCAGCAGATAGCCGGCGGCCGCCAGGAGGAACCACAGCCAGCTCGCCCCGCCGTTCGAGAGCCCCGCGGCCACCGAGTACAGCGCGAGCAGCGGCAGCCCGGCCGGGGCGGCGCTGCGGAAGGTCACGGCCAGCGCGTCCACCGCGAGCCCGATCACCAGCGTGCCGCCGACGACCATCAGCCGGATGCCGTCGGTGGCGGGCGCCGGGATCGTGTACCGCCCGACGTCGTCGGCGCCCTGCGTGAGCAGCCGGGAGAGCTGTTCGAAGGCCTCAGGGCCCGGCAGCAGACCGGCAACGGCCTGTTCCCGGGCGAACACCAGGGTCAGCAGGACCAGCGTCACCACGGCCTGCACCAGCACCGTCAGCGGCCGCGCCAGCGGCACCCGGCGGGCGAGCGCGCCCACCCCGGCCTGGAGGGCGAGCAGGAACGCGGCCTGCACGATCCAGGTCGCCCGGTCGACGAGCGGCAGCAGGGAGCACGACGCCATCACCGTGGCGGCGAAGGCGCACAGCGCCAGCCGTCCGCGCCCGCTCATGACCACGCCCCTGACATTCCCGGTATCCCCGATGTTCCCGTCGTCCACGAGGCGCCGCCCGAAGCGGCCCCCGTGCCCGTCCGTTCCTGCCCCGCCTGCCGCCACAGGTCCGCGAGAGGTGCCCCCGGCGGCACGGCGAGCGCCGTCCATCCGGCCTCGCGCAGCAGCCGCAGCGACCGCTCGGCAGGGCCGTGGCCCCCGGGCGGTGGCGAGCCGTGCGTCCACAGGTCGCTGTCCAGGACGAAGGCGACCGCCGCGCCGCTGCGCCGCCGCATCTTCGCCGCGACCGCGGCCTGCTCCTCGTCGAGGTCCCCGAAGAACCCGACGAGCAGCCCTTCGTTCCCGCCGCGCAGCACGTCGTACGCGCGCGAGAGCCCGCCGCCGTCGGAGTGGTCCACCACCGCGAGGGTGTCCATCATGAGTCCCGCAGAGTCCGAGGAGTCCTGGGTGGATCCGGCGAACCCGCCCGCCCCCTCGCCCGGCACCGAGCTGCCGGTGTCGGTCAGCAGCCGTACCGAATAGCCGCGCTCCAGCATGTGCACCAGCGCCGAGGCCGCGCCCGAGACGGCCCACTCGAAGGCCGAGTCGGGGCCCGCGCCCGCGTACGCGATGCCCCGGGTGTCGAGCAGTACCGTGCACCGGGCCCGCTGCGGCTGCTCCTCGCGGCGCACCATCAGCTCGCCGTAGCGCGCGGTGGAGCGCCAGTGCACCCGGCGCAGGTCGTCGCCGTGCCGGTAGAGGCGCGGGATCACGTCGTCCTCACCGGCGAGCGCCAGCGAGCGCTGGCGGCCGTCGCCGTATCCGGCGGCCTCGCCGGAGAGCCGTACGGGAGGCAGTGGCTCGGTGCGCGGTATGACCGTGAGGGTGTCGTAGGCGCTGAACGCGCGCGTGAGCTCGCACATCCCGAACGGGTCGGTGAGGCGCAGCTGGAGCGGGCCGAGCGGATAGCGCCCGCGCAGATCGGACCGGACCCGGTAGGACACCTCGCGCTTGCCGCCCGCCTCCACCCGGTCCAGTACGAAACGGGGCCGGGGGCCCAGCACGTACGGCACCCGGTCCTGGAGCATGAGCAGCCCGGTGGGCAGCCGGGAGACGTTGTCGACGCGCAGGTGCACCCGGGCCTCGGAGCCCGCGGGCACGCGCGCGGGGGAGAGGCGCCGGCTGCCCGCGACCCGGTAGCGCGTGCGGTACAGGACGGTCGTGCAGACCAGGGGCAGCACGGCGAGCAGCAGCCCGACCCGCAGCAGATCCTCCTGGCCCAGCACATACGCGCAGATCGCGGCGGCGATTCCGGCGGCCAGGAACGACCGGCCGCGTGTGGTCAGCCCGGACAGGGCGGCCCGGGGACCACCCTTCTCGGCGCTCTCCGGCCCGGCCTCGGCCGGGGGTCCCCCGGCCGCCATCACAGCCGCCGGGTGCCGGGCTGCTGCTGGCCGTAGAGCGGGCCGCCCGCCTGCGGCACGGGGGTGCGCTGGAGGATCTCCAGGACGACCTGCTCGGCGGTGCGGCGGTTCAACTGGGCCTGGGCGTTGGGCAGCAGCCGGTGCGCGAGCACCGCGACGGCGAGCGCCTGGACGTCGTCCGGCAGTGCGTACTCCCGGCCGCTCAGGGCCGCGGACGCCTTGGCCGCGCGCAGCAGGTGCAGCGTGGCGCGGGGTGAGGCGCCGAGTCTGAGGTCGGGGTGGTTGCGGGTGGCCCCGACCAGCTGCACCGCGTACCGCCGGACCGCGTCGGCGACGTGGACCTTGCGGACCGCGTCGACGAGCTTGACGATGTCGTGCGCGTGCGCCACCGGCTGGAGGTCGTCCAGCGGCGAGACCGCGCCGTGCACGTCGAGCATCTGGAGCTCGGCCTCGGCCGACGGGTAGCCGATCGAGACGCGGGCCATGAAGCGGTCGCGCTGGGCCTCGGGGAGCGGGTAGGTGCCCTCCATCTCCACCGGGTTCTGGGTGGCCACCACCATGAAGGGGCTGGGCAGTTCGTAGGTCTGTCCGTCGATGGTGACCTGGCGCTCCTCCATCGACTCCAGGAGCGCGGACTGCGTCTTGGGCGAGGCGCGGTTGATCTCGTCGCCGATCACGATCTGCGCGAAGATCGCGCCCGGCTTGAACTCGAAGTCCCGCCGCTGCTGGTCGTAGATCGACACACCGGTGATGTCCGACGGCAGCAGGTCCGGCGTGAACTGGATGCGCCGGACCGTGCAGTCGATGGACTTGGCCAGCGCCTTGGCCAGCATGGTCTTGCCCACGCCCGGGACGTCCTCGATCAGGAGGTGCCCCTCGGCGAGCAGTACGGTCAGCGAGAGCCGTACGACCTCGGGCTTGCCCTCGATCACACCCTCCACCGACCTGCGGACGCGCTCCGCAGTGGCGGTCAGATCTGTGAGGCTCGCTCGCTCGTCATAGGTCGTCACCCGGCCCTCCTCGGCCCATCCCGCCGCTCATGGAGCGGCGGGTTACCCCAGTTGCCTGCGGGCCGGCGCACTGGAAACGGCACGGCCCACCTCGAAATACGGACACCGCGCCCGAGACGTTCGGACGGATGCCACCCCCGCATTCTTGTTGCCGTCGCCGCGTCGTGTCACTCGCCTGTGGATAACTGGAGGGGATATGTCGGGGGTTGCCGTGTTTTTGTCCCTGAAGAGACCCTGAAGAGATTCCGAAGCGACGCAGAATCGAGTCCGAACACGCTCCGGAGCAACGGAAGGAAGGGGAGGAACGGAACGGAAGGAACGCGGAAACCCGGACGGAGACCCCGCCGGAACTCGGCCGGGCCTCCGATCGGACCGCGGGTGGCTCAGGCCGCCGGGTCTATTTCGCGCAGCAGGCCGGTGGTGACGTCGAAGACGAATCCGCGCACGTCGTCGAGGTGCGGCAGGAACGGCGAGGTGCGGACGCGCTGCATGGACTGGCGTACGTCCTGGTCGACGTCGCGGAAGGACTCCACCGCCCAGGCGGGGCGCTGACCGACCTCGTCCTCCAGCTCGTGGCGGAAGTCCTCGGTGAGGGCTTCGAGGCCGCAGCCGGTGTGGTGGACGAGCATGACGCTGCGGGTGCCGAGCGCCCGCTGGCTTATCGTCAGCGACCGTATGACGTCGTCGGTGACCACGCCGCCGGCATTGCGGATGGTGTGGCAGTCACCCAGTTCCAGGCCGAGGGCCGCGTGCAGGTCGAGGCGGGCGTCCATACAGGCCACGACGGCGACACGCAGGACCGGCCGGGCGTCCATGCCCGGGTCGGTGAACGCGTCCGCGTACCGGCGGTTCGCCTCGACGAGCCGGTCCGTGACGGTTCCCCCGTCACGGACCGCGAGGTGGGGGCGGACGGGGGGCTCTGCGGGGAGGTGCGCAGGAGTCGACATGTCTATGACGGTAGTCGCCGTAGATCGTTCAGTCTCGTCGTGGCGACGGAAAAATCCCGTCAACTCGGTCGGTTGTGAGGTAACCCACAAGCGTGGTAATCGGTCGCCCGTGCGGGTGAAAAGCGCACCGCGCGACGCGCTGGGCCGTTGATTGACCGAAAGGACCGGTGGACTAAAGTGACGCGAAGTGGGAGGGGTGACACGCTCCGGCCCGCTTGCGGGGACAGATTCCGTATCCGCAGTACCCAGCAGTTGCACAGTTTCCCCCCGCGTGCGCGGCGCGCGTACGGCTCGGCCTCCCCCCGCTCGCCGGTCGGCTGACGCCACTTCCCCGGCGCCGGCAGACCTTCCGAGCGGGTGGGGACCCGGCGGTATGCGCCCGGTGCCCGCCGGACCTGAGAGGGCCAAAGTGACAGGGCGCGAAGCGCTTCCCAGCGAAGGCGGCGACGGGCGACGGGAGGGACAGAGCCGGCACGTCCCGGTGATGCTCCAGCGGTGCCTGGACCTGCTGGCCCCGGCCCTGACGCAGCCCGGGGCGGTCGTCGTGGACTGCACCCTGGGCCTCGGCGGCCACAGTGAAGCACTGCTCACCCAGTTCCCCGAGGCGCGCCTGATCGCCCTCGACCGGGACAAGGAGGCCCTGCGGCTCTCCGGCGAGCGCCTGGCGTCCTACGGGGAGCGCGCGACCCTGGTCCACGCCGTCTACGACGAGCTCCCCGAGGTCCTGGACCGACTCGGTGTCCCGCGCGTCCAGGGCATCCTCTTCGACCTCGGCGTCTCCTCGATGCAGCTCGACGAGGCCGACCGCGGCTTCGCCTACGCGCAGGACGCCCCGCTCGACATGCGCATGGACCAGACCACCGGCGTCAGTGCGGCCGAGGTGCTCAACACCTACGCGCCGGGCGAGCTGGTGCGGATCCTGCGGCAGTACGGCGAGGAGAAGCAGGCCAAGCGGATCGTCTCGGCGGTCGTCCGCGAGCGCGAGAAGGAACCGTTCAGCAACAGCGCACGGCTCGTCGAGCTGATCCGCGACTCGCTGCCGCAGGCCGCCAAGCGCACCGGCGGCAACCCCGCCAAGCGCACCTTCCAGGCCCTGCGCATCGAGGTCAACGGCGAGCTCTCGGTCCTGGAGCGGGCGATCCCGGCGGCCGTGGCGGCCCTGGACGTCGGCGGCCGGATCGCGGTCCTGTCGTACCACTCGCTGGAGGACCGCCTGGTCAAGCAGGTCCTCGCGGCAGGCGCGGCCAACACCGCCCCGCCGGGTCTGCCGGTCGTGCCCGAGCAGTACCAGCCGCGTCTCAAGCTCCTCACCCGCGGCGCCGAACTGCCCACGGAGGAGGAGGTCGCCGAGAACCGGCGGGCGGCCCCCGCCAGGTTCCGCGGGGCTCAGCGGATCCGGGAGGACGTGCGGTGAGCGGACCGGCCAGGCAGCTGCGGGGGCGGGCGGCCCGGCTCGGCCGGCTGCTGCCCCCCGCGGGCGCGCGCAGCGCCGCCCGCACCCCTTTTGTGCTGCTGGTCGTCGTGCTCCTCGGCGGCGGTCTGATCAGCCTGCTGCTGCTGAACTCCGCGCTGAACGAGGGCTCGTTCAAGCTGAGCGAGCTGCGCCGCGAGACCACCGGGCTCACCGACGAGCAGCAGGCGCTCCAGCACGACGTGGACAGCCTCTCCGCCCCCGACGCGCTCTCCCGCCGGGCCACCGAGCTCGGCATGGTCCCCGGCACCAGCCCCCTGTTCCTCAACCCGGACGGCGCGGTCAAGGGCGTGCCCGGCGCGGGCACCGCCCAGCCGGCCCCCGCGCTCAGCCCCGAGCTGGTCCAGGGCGCGGCCGTGACCGCCCCTGCCACCGAGGCCCCCGCAGCGTCCCCGGCGTCCAGCGCCCAGCCGCACGGCACCCCCGCGCCGGTCCCCGCGCCCGCGCACACATCCTCCGGCACGCCGCCGAGTGCCGCCGCTTCCGCCGCACTCCCGGCGCCCGCCCCCGCGAAGACCTCCCCGACCCCCGGCAGGTGACGCAGTGAGCCCCCAGGAACCGCCGCGCCGCCGGGTGCCAGGACCCGCGCGGCCGCGCCCCCAGGCCCGCCCGGCGCCGCGCCGCCAGGCCCGCTCGGCGCCGCGCCGCCCCAAGGCCCCCGCACGCATAAGGCTCGGCAGCCCCCGGCCCCGGCTGCGCCTGGTCAGCCTGGGGCTCACCCTCATCATGATCGCGTTCGTGGTGCGGCTGCTCCAGGTGCAGGCGGTCGACGCCAGCGCGTACTCGGCCAAGGCGGAGAAGAACCGGTACGCCAGCTATGCGCTGCCCGCCGAGCGCGGCGAGATCACCGACCGCGACGGCATCGCCCTGGCCACCAGCGTCGACGCGTACGACATCACCGCCGACCCGTCGTTGTTCACGCCGGCGACCAGCAAGGCCGACGACGCCCCCGAGCAGGCCGCGGCCCTGCTGTCCCCGCTGATCGGCCAGGACCAGGAGGAGATCGCCAAGAAGCTCAAGACGCCCAAGAGCCGCTATGTGGTCCTGGCCCGCCGCCAGACCCCGCAGGTGTGGAACCAGATCAAGGACCTCAAGAAGGTCTTCGCCGAGAAGGCCCGCGCCGACTCGGCCAAGGGCGGCCCCGGCGCCAATGTGCTCGGCGGCGTCTTCAACGAGTCCAGCAGCAAGCGGGTCTACCCCAACGGCGACCTCGCCGCCGGGATACTGGGTTACGTCAACGCCGAGGGGCGCGGCGGCGGGGGCCTGGAGTCCCAGCTCGACAAGGTGCTGGCCGGTCAGGACGGCAAGATCACCTATGCCCAGTCCGGCGGCCGCCGGGTGCCCACGGCGGGCACGTACGAGACCCCGGCCGTGCCCGGCTCGGGCGTCGAGCTGACCATCGACCGGGACATCCAGTGGATGGCCCAGAAGGCCGTCACCGACCAGGTCCGCAAGTCCCAGGCCGACCGGGGCTATGTAGTGGTCCAGCGCACCGACACCGGCGAGGTCCTGGCCATGGCCAACGCCCCCGGCTTCGACCCCAACGACCTGTCGCACGCCAACAAGGCGGCGCTGGGCAACGCGGCCCTTCAGGACGTGTACGAGCCGGGCTCCACCGCCAAGGTCATGTCCATGGCCGCCGTCCTGGAGGAGAACGCGGCGACCCCGCTGACCCACGTCACCGTGCCCAACCGGCTGCACCGGGGCGACCGGCTCTTCAAGGACGACATCGACCACCCGACCTGGAACCTGACGCTCAACGGCGTCCTCGCCAAGTCCAGCAACATCGGCACGATCCTCGCCGTGGAGCAGATCGGCAAGACCGACGCCGAGGCCGGCCGGGTCCTCTACTCGTATCTGCGCAAGTTCGGCCTCGGCTCGCCGACCGGCCTCGGCTACCCCGGCGAGACCTCCGGCATCCTGTCGCCGCCGCAGAAGTGGTCGACCTCCCAGCAGTACACGGTCCGCTTCGGCCAGGGCCTCTCGCTCAGCGCCATGCAGGCGGCCTCCGTGTACTCGACGATCGCCAACGGCGGGGTGCGGATCGAACCGACCCTGGTACGGGGCACGAAGGGCCCCGACGGCCGCTTCACCCCGGCCCCCGCGCCCAAGCAGTCCCGGGTGGTCAGCGAGAAGACCGCAAGGAGCGTGGCCCAGATGCTGGAGTCGGTCGTCGGGGACGAGGAGGGAACCGGAATCAAGGCCCGTATTCCCGGGTACCGGGTCGCGGGCAAGACCGGAACCGCCAACCGGGTCGACCCCAAGACCGGCCGCTACCACGGCTACACCGCGTCCTTCGCCGGCTTCGCCCCCGCCGACAAACCGGCGATCACCGTCTACTGCGCCATCCAGAACCCGACCAGGGGCAGCTACTTCGGCGGCCAGATCTGCGGTCCGATCTACAAGCAGGTGATGGAGTTCGCGCTCAAGACCCTGCAGATCCCGCCGACCGGCGCCAAACAGCCCAATCTGCCCGTCTCCTTCGGCGGCAACGACTGAATCCGGAACCATCAGTGACAACCATCACCCCCGGCCCCGGGAACCAGGACCGCGACCACCACGCCCCGCCCCCCTCTTTTGGCGACCCGGCGGGTGCGCCCGGTACGCTCACCGCCGTGCCACACGCTGATCAGTACCGAACCGCCCCGCAGGACGCCCCCGCGCACCAGCCGGGAGCGCCCCGGCCGGACCGGGCCCGCCCGACATCCCTGGGCGAACTGGCCGACCGGCTGGGAGCCGGGACCCCGGGGTCGGGAGAGGTCTCGGGCATCACCCACGACTCCCGCGCGGTCCGCCCCGGCGACCTCTACGCGGCCCTGCCCGGCGCCCGCTTCCACGGCGCCGACTTCGCCGCCCAGGCCGCGAGCCTCGGCGCGGCCGCCGTCCTCACCGACCCGGCGGGCGCCGACCGCGCCGCCGCGACCGGCCTGCCGGTCCTGGTCACCGAGGACCCGCGCGGCGCCATGGGCGAGCTGGCCGCCGAGATCTACGGACACCCCGGCCGCGACCTGCTCCAACTGGGCATCACCGGGACCTCCGGGAAGACCACCACCGCGTACCTCGTCGAGGGCGGGCTGCGCGGGGCGGGGCACCGCACGGGCCTCATCGGCACGGTGGAGATGCGCATCGGCGACGAGCGCATCAAGTCCGAGCGGACCACCCCCGAAGCCACCGATCTGCAGGCCCTGTTCGCGGTGATGCGCGAGCGCGGGGTCGAGTCGGTCGCCATGGAGGTCTCCAGCCACGCGCTGGTGCTCGGCCGGGTCGACGGCTGCGTCTTCGACGTCGCCGTCTTCAACAACCTGAGCCCTGAGCACATGGAGTTCCACTCCGACATGGAGGACTACTTCCAGGCCAAGGCGCAGCTGTTCACGCCGGAGCGCGCGCGGCTCGGGGTGGTGAACCTCGACGACGAGTACGGCCGCAGACTGGCCACCGGCGAGTCCGGCATCCCGGTCACCACCTTCTCGGCCGAGGGCCACCCGGACGCCGACTGGCGCGCCGAGGACGTGGACGTACGCCAGGACAGCTCGACCTTCACGGCCGTCGGCCCCAAGGGCGAGCGGATCTCCGCCACCGCCCCGCTGCCCGGCCCCTTCAACGTGGCCAACACCCTCGCCGCGATCGTGACGCTGGCCGTCGCGGGCATCGACCCGCAGACCGCCGCCGACGGCGTGGCCGCCGTACCCGGAGTGCCCGGCCGGCTGGAGCGGGTGGACGCGGGCCAGCCGTTCCTGGCCGTGGTGGACTACGCGCACAAGACGGACGCCGTCGAATCGGTTCTGCGCTCGCTGCGCAAGGTCACCCGGGGCAAGCTGCACATCGTCCTCGGCTGCGGCGGGGACCGCGACCAGACCAAGCGCGCGCCGATGGGCGCCGCCGCCGCCCGGCTCGCCGACACCGCCGTACTGACCTCGGACAACCCGCGCTCCGAGGACCCCCTCGCCATCCTCGCCGCGATGCTCGCGGGCGCCGCCGAGGTGCCCGTCCACGAGCGCGGCAACGTCCTGGTCGACGCCGACCGGGCCGCCGCCATCGCCGCGGCCGTGGCCCGCGCCGAGCCGGGCGACACCGTCCTGGTCGCGGGCAAGGGCCACGAGCAGGGCCAGGACACCGCCGGAGTGGTCCGCCCCTTCGACGACCGTCTGGTCCTGCGGGCCGCGATCGAACACCGCCAAGCACAGTCAGGGATGAAGCAGTGATCGCCCTCTCCCTCGCCGAGATCGCCGAAATCGTCGGCGGGCAGTCGTACGACATACCGGATCCGTCCGCCCAGGTCACCGGATCCGTCGTCATCGACTCCCGCCGAGTGGCGCCCGGTTCCCTCTTCGCCGCCTTCGCGGGCGAGCAGGTCGACGGCCACGACTACGCGCGCGTTGCGTACGAGGCGGGAGCGGTGGCCGTGCTGGCCACCCGGCCCGTCGGTGTGCCCGCGATCGTCGTCGACGACGTCCAGGGCGCCCTCGGGGCGCTGGCCCGCGAGGTCGTACGCCGCCTGGGCACCGACGTGGTGGCGCTCACCGGCTCCTCCGGCAAGACCTCCACCAAGGACCTGATCGCGCAGGTGCTCCAGCGGCACGCGCCGACGGTCTACACACCGGGCTCGCTCAACAACGAGATCGGCCTGCCGCTGACCGCGCTCACCGCCACCTCCGAAACCCGGCACCTGGTCCTGGAGATGGGCGCGCGCGGAATCGGCCACATCCGCTATCTGACCGGTCTGACCCCGCCGCGGATCGGGCTCGTCCTCAACGTCGGCACCGCCCACATCGGCGAGTTCGGCGGCCGCGAGCAGATCGCCGAGGCCAAGGGCGAGTTGGTGGAGGCGCTGCCGCAGGACGGCTGCGCCGTGCTGAACGCGGACGATCCGCTCGTACGGGCCATGGCGCCGCGCACCAAGGCGCGCGTCGTGCTCTTCGGCGAGGCCGAGGACGCGGACGTACGTGCCGAGAATGTCCGGCTCACAGAAGCCGGACAGCCTTCTTTCAGGCTTCACACACCCTCCGGGTGCAGCGACGTGACCTTGCGCCTGTACGGTGAGCACCACGTGTCGAACGCGCTCGCCGCGGCCGCCGTCGCCTATGAGCTGGGCATGCCTGTCGACGAGATCGCCCTCGCGCTCTCCGAGGCGGGCAACCTCTCCCGCTGGCGCATGGAGGTCACCGAGCGCCCGGACGGAGTGACAGTCGTCAACGACGCCTACAACGCGAACCCCGAGTCCATGCGAGCCGCTCTGCGCGCGCTCGCGGCCATGGGCAAGGGGCGCCGTACGTGGGCGGTGCTCGGTCCGATGGCCGAGCTCGGCGACGAATCGCTCGCCGAGCACGACGCGGTCGGACGGCTCGCCGTCCGGCTCAACGTCAGCAAGCTCGTGGCAGTCGGGGACCGGGAAGCGTCCTGGCTGCAACTGGGCGCATATAACGAGGGTTCGTGGGGTGAGGAGTCGGTGCACGTGTCCGACGCACAGGCGGCCGTCGACCTGCTGCGCAGTGAACTGCGCCCGGGAGACGTCGTGCTGGTGAAGGCATCGCGGTCGATCGGCCTGGAACGGGTGGCACTCGCGCTGCTCGACGGTGGCGTCGAGGGCGAGGTCGCCGCCCGATGAGGCAGATCCTCTTCGCGGGAGCCATCGGTCTCTTCCTGACGCTGGTCGGCACCCCGTTGCTCATCAAGCTGCTCGCCCGCAAGGGCTACGGCCAGTTCATCCGTGACGACGGCCCGCGCGGCCACGCCGGCAAGAAGGGCACGCCCACCATGGGCGGCATCGCCTTCATCCTTGCCACGCTCATCGCGTACGCCGCCACCAAGGTGATCACCAGCGAGGACCCGACCTTCTCGGGTCTGCTGGTGCTCTTCCTGACCGCGGGCATGGGTGTGGTCGGCTTCCTGGACGACTACATCAAGATCGTCAAGCAGCGTTCGCTCGGTCTGCGCGCCAAGGCGAAGATGGCCGGCCAGCTGATCGTCGGTATCGCCTTCGCGGTCCTGGCGCTCCAGTTCGCGGACAAGCGGGGCAACACCCCCGCCTCCACCAAGCTCTCCTTCATCACGGACTTCGGCTGGTCCATCGGGCCCGTCCTGTTCGTGATCTGGGCGCTGTTCATGATTCTCGCCATGTCCAACGGCGTGAACCTGACGGACGGTCTGGACGGCCTGGCCACCGGCGCGTCGGTGATGGTCTTCGGCGCGTACACCTTCATCGGGCTGTGGCAGTTCCAGGAGTCCTGCGCCAACGCGCAGACCCTGACCAACCCCAACGCCTGCTTCGAGGTGCGCGATCCGCTGGACCTCGCGGTGGTCGCCTCGGCCCTGATGGGCTCCTGCTTCGGCTTCCTGTGGTGGAACACCTCGCCCGCCAAGATCTTCATGGGCGACACCGGTTCGCTCGCGCTCGGCGGCGCGCTCGCCGGTCTCGCGATCTGCTCGCGCACCGAGTTCCTGATCGCGCTGCTCGGCGGCCTCTTCGTGATGATCACCATGTCGGTGGTCATCCAGGTCGGCTCGTTCAAGATGACCGGGAAGCGCGTCTTCCGGATGGCCCCGCTCCAGCACCACTTCGAACTCAAGGGCTGGTCAGAAGTCCTTGTGGTGGTGAGATTCTGGATCATCCAGGGCATGTGCGTCATCGTGGGTCTGGGTCTCTTCTACGCGGGATGGGCAGCCGACAAGTGAGTCAGAGCTGGCAGGGCAGGCGGATCACCGTCGCCGGTCTCGGGGTGAGCGGCATCAGCGCCGCCCGCGCCCTGGCCGGTCTCGGCGCCGTGGTGACGGTCGTGGACGGCGGTGACTCCGGTACGCACCGGGAGCGCGCGGCCGAACTGGCGGAGGAAGGTATCTCCGTCCGCCTCGGGGACGCGGAAACGCTGCCCGAGGGGACCGGTCTGGTCGTCACCTCGCCCGGCTGGAAGCCCGACTCCCCGCTGTTCGCGGCCGCCGCCGAGGCGGGCGTGGACGTGGTCGGCGATGTGGAGATCGCCTGGCAGTTGCGCGGCGACGACGCCGCGCCCTGGCTGGCGATCACCGGTACCAACGGCAAGACCACCACCACCCAGATGCTGGCGTCGATCCTGCGCGCGGCGGGCCTGCGCACCGCCGCCGTCGGCAACATCGGCACGCCGATCGTCGACGTGGTGCTCGGCGAGGAGACGTACGACGTACTCGCCGTCGAGCTCTCCAGCTACCAGCTGCACTGGGCGCCCTCGCTGCGCGCCCACTCGGCCGCCGTGCTCAACCTGGCCCCGGACCACCTCGACTGGCACGGCTCCATGGAGGCGTACGCGGCCGACAAGGGCCGGATCTACGAGGGCAACACGGTCGCCTGCGTCTACAACGCGGCCGATCCGGCCACCGAGGACCTGGTCCGCGAGGCCGACGTCGAGGAGGGCTGCCGGGCGATCGGCTTCACCCTCGGCACCCCCGGCCCCTCCCAGCTCGGCGTCGTGGACGGCATCCTGGTCGACCGCGCCTTCGTCACCAACCGGCAGAAGAACGCGCAGGAGCTGGCCGAGGTCGCGGACGTCAATCCGCCCGCGCCCCACAACATCGCCAACGCCCTCGCGGCGGCCGCGCTGGCCCGTGCCTTCGGCGTGGAGCCCAAGGCCGTACGGGACGGGCTGAGGGCCTTCCGCCCCGACGCCCACCGCATCGCGCACGTGGCGTACGTGGACGAGGTCGCGTACGTGGACGACTCCAAGGCGACCAACACGCACGCCGCCGAGGCGTCCCTGGCCTCCTACGAGCCGATCGTCTGGATCGCCGGGGGCCTCGCCAAGGGCGCGTCCTTCGACGAGCTCGTCCAGAGGTCGGCCAAGCGGCTGCGCGGGGTCGTCCTGATCGGCGCCGAGCGCCACCTGATCGCCGAAGCGCTGACGCGACACGCCCCCGAGGTACCGGTGGTCGACGTCGGCCGGACCGACACTGGGGCGATGTCCGCGGCGGTCCGCGAGGCGGCCGGGCTCGCGAAGCCCGGGGACACGGTCCTGCTGGCCCCGGCCTGCGCCTCGATGGACATGTTCACCAACTACAACAAGCGCGGCGATGCCTTCGCGGAAGCGGTCCGCGAACTCGCAGCCGAGCGCGCCTAGCCGGCCGGGACCCGTCCCGCGGACCGGCGGCGCCGGACACGAGTGGAGGGGACAGCACACATGCCGGCCGAAGCGACCCCGCCCGGGCTCGTCCTGCGCAGCCGTGCCGCCGGGTCCGTACGCCGCCCCGCGGTCGGGCGCGGCGGCACGAGCGGCACCCCGTCACGCCCCCGGGGCGGCGGCCCGCGGCGGCTGCTCGAGCGGGCCCGGCGGGCCTGGGACCGGCCGCTCACCGCGTACTACCTGATCCTCGGCAGCGCGCTGCTGATCACCGTGCTCGGTCTGGTGATGGTCTACTCGGCCTCGATGATCAAGGCCCTTGAGCTGTCGCTGCCGGCCTCGTACTTCTTCCGCAAGCAGTTCCTCGCCGCCGTGATCGGCGGCGCCCTGATGTTCGCGGCCGCCCGGATGCCCGCCAAGCTGCACCGGGCGCTCTCGTACCCGATGCTGATGGTCACCGTCTTCCTGATGGTCCTGGTGCAGATCCCCGGGATAGGGATGTCGGTCAACGGCAACCAGAACTGGATCTATCTGGGCGGCCCGTTCCAGCTCCAGCCCAGCGAGTTCGGCAAGCTGGCGCTGATCCTGTGGGGCGCCGACCTGCTCGCCCGCAAGCAGGACAAACGGTTGCTCACCCAGTGGAAGCACATGCTGGTGCCGCTGGTCCCGGTGGCGTTCCTGCTGCTCGGGCTGATCATGCTCGGCGGCGACATGGGCACCGCGATCATCCTCTGCGCGATCCTCTTCGGACTGCTCTGGCTCGCCGGAGCCCCCACCCGGCTCTTCGGGGGCGTCCTCGCGGTGGCCGGGACCATCGCGGGGCTGCTCATCAAGACCAGCCCCAACCGGATGGGCCGGCTCGCCTGCATCGGGGCCACCGACCCCGGCCCGCAGGACCAGTGCTGGCAGGCCGTCCATGGAATCTACGCCCTCGCCTCGGGCGGATGGTTCGGTTCCGGCCTGGGTGCGAGTGTGGAAAAATGGGGTCAACTCCCCGAACCGCACACCGACTTCATCTTCGCCATCACCGGTGAGGAACTGGGCCTGGCGGGCACACTGTCGGTGCTCGCCCTGTTCGCGGCTCTAGGCTATGCGGGTATCCGCGTGGCCGGACGCACGGAGGACCCCTTCGTGAGGTACGCCGCGGGAGGTGTGACCACCTGGATCGTGGCCCAGGCCGTGATCAACATCGGTGCGGTGCTCGGCCTGCTGCCGATCGCTGGTGTCCCGCTCCCGCTGTTCTCCTACGGTGGGTCCGCGCTGCTGCCGACCATGTTCGCCGTGGGGCTGCTGATCGCGTTCGCGCGGGACGACCCCGCGGCGCGGGCGGCGCTGGCCATGCGGCAGCCTCGGGTGAGTTGGAAGTCGATGAGACGGCGCGTCAAGAAGCGTCCGTCCGGAGAGCGGTGAATTTCGGTGCATGTCGTACTCGCCGGTGGGGGGACCGCCGGCCACATCGAGCCCGCGCTCGCCCTCGCGGACGCCCTGCGCAGGCAGGACCCGACCGTGGGGATCACGGCCCTCGGTACGGAGAAGGGCCTGGAGACGCGGCTGGTCCCCGAGCGGGGCTATGAACTCGCGCTCATCCCGGCCGTCCCGCTGCCCCGCAGGCCCACCCCCGAACTGATCACGGTCCCGGGCCGGCTGCGCGGCACGATCAAGGCCGCCGAGCAGATCCTGGAGCGCACCAAGGCGGACTGCGTCGTCGGCTTCGGCGGCTATGTGGCGCTGCCCGGCTACCTCGCCGCCAAGCGGCTCGGGGTGCCGATCGTGGTCCACGAGGCCAACGCCCGCCCCGGCCTCGCCAACAAGATCGGCTCGCGGTACGCGGCCGGGGTGGCCGTCGCCACCCCCGACAGCAAGCTGCGGGGCGCCCGCTACATCGGGATCCCGCTGCGGCACTCCATCGCCACGCTCGACCGCGCCCGGGTCCGCCCCGAGGCGCGCGCCGCGTTCGGCCTGGACCCCAACCTGCCGACGCTGCTCGTCTCCGGCGGCTCACAGGGCGCCCGCCGTCTCAACGAGGTGATCCAGCAGGTCGCTCCGGTGCTCCAGCGCTCCGGCATCCAGATCCTGCACGCGGTCGGCCCGAAGAACGAAGTGCCGCGCGTCGACAACATGCCCGGAATGCCGCCGTACATCCCGGTACCGTACGTGGACCGGATGGATCTCGCGTACGCGGCGGCCGACATGATGCTCTGCCGCGCGGGCGCGATGACCGTCGCCGAACTCTCCGCCGTCGGGCTGCCCGCCGCCTACGTACCGCTGCCGATCGGCAACGGCGAACAGCGGCTCAACGCCCAGCCGGTGGTGAAGGCGGGCGGCGGTCTGCTGGTCGACGACGCCGAGCTCACCCCCGGGTGGGTGCAGGACCAGGTCCTGCCCGTGCTCGCCGACCCGCACCGGCTGTACGAGATGTCCCGCGCCGCCTCCGAGTTCGGCCGCCGGGACGCCGACGACCTGCTCGTCGGCATGGTGTACGAGGCGATCGCCGCACGCTGACGGGGCGGCAGAAGGCAGGGGACCGTGGCCGGACAGGCGACCGCTCGACGCGGAACGGGGCAGGCGAGGAAGTCCGGCCCGTCCGGCTCCCGCCGCCCCGGCGCGGGACGGCCGCGGCTGCGCCTGCCCGCCCGGCGCCGGCTGCTGCTGATTCTGGCCACGGCCGTCGTCCTCGGCGCGGCCGCCGTGTGGGTGCTGTACGGGTCCACCTGGCTGCGGGTCGAACAGGTGGAAACCACCGGCACCGAGGTGCTCACCACCGCCGAGGTCGAGGCGGCGGCGGCCGCTCCGGTCGGCTCCCCGCTGGTCTCGGTCGACACGGGGGCGATCGAGGCCCGGCTGCTGCGCAAACTGCCGCGGCTGGACTCGGTGGAGGTCAGCCGTTCCTGGCCGCACGGCATCGCGCTCGACGTGACCGAACGCAAGCCCGTTCTCCTGATGAAAAAAGGCGCGAACTTCACCGAAGTGGACGCCAAGGGTGTGCGGTTCGCCACGGTCACCAAGGCGCCCGGACATGTACCGCTACTCGATCTGAACCCGGACAACTCGCCCTCGTTGCGCCGCTTTCCGGTCGACGCACTGGTGCGCGAGGCGGTCAAGGTGGCGGCCGAACTACCGTCCGCAGTCGCCAAGGACACCCGCCTCGTCCGGGTCACCTCGTACGACGCGGTCTCCCTGGAGTTGAGCCGCGGGCGTACGGTCCTGTGGGGCAGTGACGAGGAGGGGGAGCTCAAGGCCCGTACGCTGGTCGCCCTCATGAAAGCGGCGCCCAGAGCGCAGTACTTCGATGTGAGCGCCCCCACCGCCCCGGCGGCATCGGGGAGTTGACGCACATATGCGCTGGCCAGCACCCTGGTTGGTCATCGCTACGGGTGATCACATAGGGTGAAAAGAAAAACGGGAGGTTCGGCGTGTTCGTTGAACGTGCGCCACTTGTCGACTTAGTGTCCTGTTCGGAAGAGTCCAGGGAACAGACACATTGGTAACCCTAAGCTTCAACGTTAGGGTTCGGGTCGGCGTTCGGACCGTCCCACATCGGCATTCGTCGTCGCCGTGCGACACCCGCACGTGACGACCCGTAACTCGAGGCGAGAGGCCTTCGACGTGGCAGCACCGCAGAACTACCTCGCAGTCATCAAGGTCATCGGTGTCGGCGGCGGTGGTGTCAATGCCATCAACCGAATGATCGAGGTCGGTCTCAAGGGCGTCGAGTTCATCGCGATCAACACCGACGCACAAGCTCTGTTGATGAGCGACGCCGACGTCAAGCTCGACGTCGGCCGTGAACTCACCCGCGGCCTCGGCGCCGGAGCCAACCCGGCAGTCGGGCGCAAGGCGGCGGAGGACCACCGCGAGGAGATCGAGGAGGTCCTCAAGGGGGCCGACATGGTCTTCGTCACCGCGGGAGAGGGCGGCGGCACCGGCACCGGTGGCGCACCCGTCGTCGCCAACATCGCGCGCTCGCTCGGCGCACTCACGATCGGTGTGGTCACCCGGCCGTTCACCTTCGAGGGCCGCCGTCGCGCCAACCAGGCGGAGGACGGCATCGCCGAGCTCCGTGAAGAGGTCGACACCCTCATCGTCATCCCCAACGACCGGCTGCTCTCCATCTCGGACCGCCAGGTCAGCGTGCTCGACGCGTTCAAGTCGGCCGACCAGGTACTGCTCTCCGGCGTCCAGGGCATCACCGACCTGATCACCACCCCGGGCCTGATCAACCTCGACTTCGCCGACGTCAAGTCGGTCATGTCCGAGGCCGGTTCGGCGCTCATGGGCATCGGCTCGGCGCGCGGCGACGACCGCGCGGTGGCCGCCGCCGAGATGGCGATCTCCTCGCCGCTCCTGGAGGCGTCCATCGACGGGGCCCGTGGTGTGCTGCTCTCCATCTCCGGTGGCTCGGACCTCGGTCTCTTCGAGATCAACGAGGCCGCGCAGCTGGTCAGCGAGGCCGCCCATCCCGAGGCCAACATCATCTTCGGTGCGGTCATCGACGACGCCCTCGGCGACGAGGTACGGGTCACGGTCATCGCGGCCGGGTTCGACGGCGGCCAGCCGCCCGCCCGTCGCGACACCGTGCTGGGCTCCACCGCCGCCAAGCGCGACGAGCCCACCCCGGTCCGCGCCGCCGAGCGCCCGCTCGGCGGGCTCGGCACGGTGAGCGCCCGCGAGGAATCCCCGGCCCCGGCCCAGGTCGAGACGGCGCCGGTCGGCGAGGCGAGCCCGGCGCAGGTGCCCACGGCCCGCCCGTACCAGGACAGCCAGGCCGAAGAGCTGGATGTCCCGGACTTCTTGAAGTGATAGGGCAGCACGCCCTCGTGAGCGGCGCGCACTTCGCCTTCACCGACCGGTGGGGCGGAGTGAGCGCCGCTCCGTACGAGGAGCTCAACCTCGGCGGCGCGGTCGGCGACGACCCCGCCGCGGTCCGGACCAACCGCGGCCTCGCCGCGAAGGCGCTGGGGCTCGACCCGGACCTGGTGGTCTGGATGAACCAGGTGCACGGGCCGGACGTGGCCGTGGTGGACGGGCCTTGGGGCCCGGGCGCGGTCAAAGGGATCACACACAGTCCGGCCGTGGACGCGGTGGTGACGGCTCGTCGCGGGCTCGCCCTCGCGGTCCTGACCGCCGACTGCACACCTGTTCTCCTCGCCGACCCGGTCGCCGGGGTGGTGGCCGCCGCGCACGCGGGGCGGCCGGGGATGGTCGCGGGCGTGGTGCCCGCGGCGGTCGCGGCGATGGTCTCGCTCGGCGCCGAGCCGTCCCGGATCACCGCGCGGACCGGGCCCGCCGTCTGCGGCAAGTGCTACGAGGTCCCGGCGGCGATGCGGGACGAGGTCGCCGCGGCCGAGCCGGCCGCGCGGGCGGAGACGAGCTGGGGGACCCCGGCCGTCGACGTCACCGCCGGAGTGCACGCGCAGCTCGGGGCGCTCGGGGTGAACGACCGGCAGGCGTCCGGGGTGTGCACGCTCGAATCGCACGACCACTTCTCGTACCGCCGCGACCGCACCACCGGGCGGCTCGCCGGATACGTCTGGCTCGACGCCGCGGGAGCCGGTGCGGCCGGTGCAGCCGAGGGGGAGGGAAGCGGGCATGACGGACCGTAAGGCGGAACTCGCCGCGAACCTGGCACAGGTGGAGGAACGTATCTCCGCAGCCTGTGCGGCCGTCGGGCGCAAGCGGGCCGAGGTGACGCTCATCGTGGTCACCAAGACCTACCCCGCCAGCGACGTCCGGCTCCTGTACGAGCTGGGGGTGCGTCAGGTCGCCGAGAACCGGGACCAGGACGCGGCGCCCAAGGCGGCCGACTGCGCGGACCTCGCGGATCTGCGCTGGCACTTCGTGGGCCAGCTCCAGACGAACAAGGTCCGTTCCGTGGTGACCTACTCGGATCTGGTGCAGTCCGTCGACCGGCCCAAGCTGGTCGGCGCGCTCTCCTCGGCCGCCGTGAAGGCGGAGCGCGAGGTGGGGTGCCTGATCCAGGTGGCGCTCGACGCCGCCTCGGGGGCGCGGGGCGACCGGGGCGGCACCGCCCCTGATGGAATCGAGCAGTTGGCCGGACTTGTGGCGGACGCGCCCGGTCTGCGGCTGGACGGTCTGATGACCGTGGCGCCGCTGGCGGGTGAGTACGCCGACCGGCAACGGGCTGCATTCGAGCGGCTGATGGATTTGTCGACTGACCTGCGCCGTGCTCATCCGGCTGCGAACATGGTGTCAGCAGGGATGAGTGCGGATCTCGAAGAGGCTGTTGCGGCCGGAGCGACACATGTACGCGTCGGTACGGCGGTACTCGGAGTCCGACCCCGGCTCGGGTAACGTCGCGAAGCAAGTCGGACCACAGCAGAAAATATGGTCATTCCCACTCTTCGGTGGGCAGACCTAGTGGATCGTGGGCACTTGGTGACACAGCGACATTTGGCGACAAGGGCGATCCACCACAGAGCGGAGGAATCGGAGCATGGCCGGCGCGATGCGCAAGATGGCGGTCTACCTCGGTCTCGTGGAGGACGATGGGTACGACGGCCCGGGGTTCGACCCCGATGACGAGTTCGAACCCGAGCCGGAGCCCGAGCGGGACCGCCGCCGGCACCAGCCTCCGCATCAGGTCGAACGGGACGAACCGGTACGAGCCGTACAGCCGCCGGCCCCCCGTGAACCGGTCGCGCACGCTGCCGTGATGCCCGCGGAATCGGGGCGTCCGGCACGAATCGCCCCCGTGGCATCCATCACACCTGAACGCCCGAGCCTGGAGAAGAACGCACCGGTGATCATGCCCAAGGTCGTGTCCGAGCGGGAGCCCTACCGCATCACCACGCTGCACCCGCGGACCTACAACGAGGCCCGTACCATCGGGGAACACTTCCGCGAGGGCACGCCGGTGATCATGAACCTCACCGAGATGGACGACACGGATGCGAAGCGACTTGTCGACTTTGCCGCCGGACTTGTGTTTGGTTTGCACGGCAGCATTGAACGGGTGACGCAGAAGGTGTTCCTGTTGTCGCCTGCTAACGTCGATGTCACGGCGGAGGACAAGGCCCGTATCGCAGAGGGCGGTTTCTTCAACCAGAGCTGAGACACGACACCGGGAACGATCCGGCCACGGGGCCGGGGGCATAGAGCAAGGGGAGAGGGAAGCGCGAGATGGGCGTCGCACTGGATGTGGTCTACATCGCGCTGATGTGCTTCCTCATCGTGCTGATCTTCCGGCTCGTCATGGACTACGTCTTGCAATTCGCACGTTCATGGGAACCCGGCAAGGCGATGGTGGTCGTTCTTGAGGCCACCTACACTGTCACCGATCCACCGCTCAAGCTTCTGCGGCGGTTCATTCCGCCGCTGCGTCTCGGGGGCGTGGCACTCGACCTGTCCTTCTTCGTTCTGATGATCATCGTGTACATCCTGATCTCCATCGTCACCAGCGTGGGGAGATAGATGTGAGCGACACGGTCCTGCCGACTGCCGACGACTACGTAGAGGTGAAGAAGAGATGCCGCTGACCCCTGAGGACGTGCGGAACAAGCAGTTCACGACCGTCCGGCTACGCGAAGGCTACGACGAGGACGAGGTCGATGCCTTCCTGGACGAGGTCGAAGCCGAACTGACCCGCCTGCTTCGCGAGAACGAGGACCTGCGCGCCAAGCTGGCCGCCGCGACGCGTGCCGCCGCGCAGAACCAGCAGCAGGGTATGCGCAAGCCGGAGCCGCAGGACCAGCGCGGTCCGGGCGCTCCCGTGCCCGCCGCCATATCCGGACCTCCGCAGGTGCAGCAGCAGCCGCAGATGGGCCCGCCCCAGCTGCCGAGCGGCGCTCCGCAGCTGCCCGCCGGCCCCGGTGGCCACGGCCAGCAGGGCCAGCACGGACAGGGCCAGCACGGCCAGGGCCAGCTCGGGCAGGGCCAGCTCGGGCAGGGTCCGATGGGCCAGGGCCAGCTCGGCCAGGGCCCCATGGGCCAGGGGCCGATGGGCCAGAACCAGCTCGGCCAGGGTCCGATGGGCCAGGGCCCCATGGGTCAGGGTCCGATGGGCCAGAACCAGATGGGTCAGAACCAGCTCGGCCAGGGCCCCATGGGCCAGCAGATGGGCGGCCCCATGGGCGGCCACGGTCCGCAGATGTCGCAGCCCGGTCAGGGCCCCGGCGGCGACAGCGCCGCGCGTGTCCTCTCGCTGGCCCAGCAGACCGCCGACCAGGCGATCGCCGAGGCCCGCTCCGAGGCCAACAAGATCGTCGGCGAGGCCCGGTCGCGTGCCGAGGGCCTGGAGCGGGACGCCCGCGCCAAGGCCGACGCGCTGGAGCGGGACGCGCAGGAGAAGCACCGCGTCGCGATGGGCTCGCTGGAGTCCGCCCGCGCCACGCTTGAGCGCAAGGTCGAGGACCTGCGCGGCTTCGAGCGCGAGTACCGTACGCGGCTGAAGTCCTACCTGGAGTCGCAGCTGCGCCAGCTGGAGACCCAGGCGGACGACTCGCTGGCTCCGCCGCGCACCCCGGCGACCGCGTCGCTGCCGCCGGCTCCGCAGATGAGCGGGTCGATGGCGTCGGCCGGTGCCGGTTCGATGGGTCACACCATGGGCGGCCAGCCGTCCATGGGCGGTGCGCCGTCGTACGGCGGGCAGCAGCAGATGTCGCCCGCGATGACGCAGCCGATGGCGCCGGTGCGGCCGCAGGGGCCGTCGCCGATGCAGCAGGCTCCCTCTCCGATGCGGGGCTTCCTGATCGACGAGGACGACAACTGACGGGCGGCGGTACGCGCGTACGCCGCGCACAGCCGTCGGCAGGCTGAAGGGCCGGGCCCCCGGATTTTTCCGGGGGCCCGGCCCTTTTTTGCCCCACCCCGCCCCTTCACCTAGACCCTCCGGGGGTGGGTGGGGGGCGAGGTGGTCTCCCGGGGGCTGCGCCCCCGGACCCCGTTGCGGGGCTGCGCCCCCGGACCCCGTTGCGGGGCTGCGCCCCTGCACCCCTGGCGGGGCCTGCGGCCCCTGCACCCCGCTTACGGGGGCTTCGCCCCCGCCCCCGCTTCGGGGCTCCGCCCCGGACCCCGCTCCTCAAACGCCGGAGGGGCTGAATTTGCCCGGGCCCCGTTCTGCCTTCAGGGGCGCGGGGAACTGCGCGACCAGCCCCCACCGGCCCGCAGACGAACCGGGACCCCGGGCGAAGCCCCCGGCCGCCCGCCCGAGGGCTTTCGGGAAGGGGCGGGGTGGGGGTAAAAACACAGCGGCCCGCCCCCCGGAGTCTCCAGGGGGCGGGCCGCTTCGGCGTCGGCCGGAAGTTACGCCTTGCGCAGGCGGAACGTCAGCGACAAGGACTCGTCCGTGAACGGGGCGCCGTACGACGCGTCCGCCGCCGCCGACGCGAAGTCGACCGCCAGGACCTCCTCCGCGACGAGGCCCGCGTGGGCGGACAGCGCCGAGACGACCTCCGCGTCCGAGGACTCCCACCGCACCGCGATCCGGTCCGCCACATCCAGCCCGCTGTTCTTGCGAGCCTCCTGGATCAGCCGGATCGCGTCACGGGCCAGGCCCGCCAGCCGCAGCTCCGGCGTGATCTCCAGGTCGAGCGCGACCGTCGCGCCGGAGTCGGACGCCACCGACCATCCCTCACGCGGGGTCTCCGTGATGATCACCTCGTCCGGAGCGAGGGAGACCGGCTCGCCGTTGACCGACACCTCCGCCGTCCCGGTGTCGCGCAGGGACGCGGACAGCGCCGCCGCGTCCGCCGCCGCGACCGCCTTGGCCACGTCCTGGACGCCCTTGCCGAACCGCTTGCCCAGCGCCCGGAAGTTGGCCTTGGCCGTCGTGTCGACCAGGGAGCCGCCGACCTCGGACAGGGAGGCCAGGGACGAGACGTTCAGCTCCTCCGTGATCTGCGCGTGCAGCTCCGGCGAGAGCGACTCGAAGCCCGCCACGGCCACCAGCGCGCGCGACAGCGGCTGGCGCGTCTTGACGCCCGACTCCGCGCGGGTGGCGCGGCCCAGCTCCACCAGGCGGCGCACGAGCAGCATCTGCTGCGACAGCGTCGGGTCGATCGCCGACGCGTCCGCCTTCGGCCACGACGACAGGTGCACCGACTCCGGCGCGTCCGGCGTCACCGGCACCACCATGTCCTGCCACACCCGCTCGGTGATGAACGGGGTCAGCGGGGCCAGCAGCCGCGTGACCGTCTCCACCACGTCGTGCAGCGTGCGCAGCGCCGCCTTGTCGCCCTGCCAGAACCGGCGCCGCGAACGGCGCACGTACCAGTTGGACAGGTCGTCCACGAACGCCGACAGGAGCTTGCCCGCGCGCTGCGTGTCGTACGCCTCCAGCGCCTGCGTGACCTGGTCGACCAGCGTGTTCAGCTCGCTCAGCAGCCAGCGGTCCAGGACCGTGCGGTCGGCCGGGGCCGGGTCGGCCGCGCTGGGCGCCCAGTCGGACGTGCGCGCGTACAGGGCCTGGAAGGCCACCGTGTTCCAGTACGTGAGGAGCGTCTTGCGGACGACCTCCTGGATGGTGCCGTGGCCCACCCGGCGCGCGGCCCACGGGGAGCCGCCGGCGGCCATGAACCAGCGCACCGCGTCCGCGCCGTGCTGGTCCATGAGCGGGATCGGCTGCAGGATGTTGCCGAGGTGCTTGGACATCTTGCGGCCGTCCTCGGCGAGGATGTGGCCGAGGCAGACCACGTTCTCGTACGACGACTTGTCGAAGACCAGGGTGCCGACCGCCATCAGCGTGTAGAACCAGCCACGGGTCTGGTCGATGGCCTCGCTGATGAACTGCGCCGGGTAGCGGCTCTCGAACAGTTCCTTGTTCTTGTACGGGTAGCCCCACTGCGCGAACGGCATCGAGCCCGAGTCGTACCAGGCGTCGATCACCTCGGGGACGCGGACCGCCGTGTGCGAGCAGCCCTCGGCCGTGCAGGTGAAGGTGACGTCGTCGATGTACGGGCGGTGCGGGTCGAGGTCCGTCTGGTCGGTGCCGGACAGCTCGCTCAGCTCGGCGCGCGAGCCGACGCAGGTCAGGTGGTCGTCCTCGCAGCGCCAGATCGGCAGCGGGGTGCCCCAGTAGCGGTTGCGGGAGAGCGCCCAGTCGATGTTGTTGTTCAGCCAGTCGCCGAAGCGGCCCTGCTTGACCGAGTCCGGGAACCAGTTGGTCTTCTCGTTCTCCCGCAGCATCGCGTCCTTGACGGCGGTGGTGCGGATGTACCAGGACGGCTGCGCGTAGTAGAGCAGCGCGGTGTGGCAGCGCCAGCAGTGCGGGTAGCTGTGCTCGTACGGGACGTGGCGGAAGAGGAGGCCGCGCTCCTTGAGGTCCTCGGTCAGCTTCTCGTCGGCCTTCTTGAAGAAGATGCCGCCGACGAGCGGGACGTCCTCCTCGAAGGTGCCGTCGGGGCGGACCGGGTTCACCACCGGCAGGCCGTACGCCTTGCAGACCAGGAGGTCGTCGGCGCCGAAGGCGGGGGACTGGTGGACCAGACCCGTACCGTCCTCGGTCGTCACGTACTCGGCGTTGACCACGTAGTGGGCCGGGGCCGGGAACTCGATCAGCTCGAAGGGGCGCTGATAGGTCCAGCGCTCCATCTCGGCGCCCGTGAAGGTCTGCCCGGTGGCCTCCCAGCCCTCGCCGAGTGCCTTCTCAAGCAGCGGCTGGGCGACGACCAGCTTCTCTGCGTCCTCGCCGCCGGTACGGCGGGCGACGACGTAGGTGACCTCGGGGTGGGCGGCCACGGCGGTGTTGGAGACCAGCGTCCACGGCGTGGTCGTCCACACCAGGAGCGCGGCCTCGCCCGCGAGGGGGCCGCCGGTCAGCGGGAAGCGGACGAAGACCGAGGGGTCGACGACCGTCTCGTACCCCTGCGCCAGCTCGTGGTCGGACAGGCCCGTGCCGCAGCGCGGGCACCAGGGGGCGACGCGGTGGTCCTGGGTGAGCAGGCCCTTGTTGAAGATCTCCTTCAGGGACCACCACACGGACTCGACGTACTGCGGGTCCATGGTGCGGTACGCGTCGTCCAGGTCGACCCAGTAGCCCATCCGGGTCGTGAGCTCGGCGAAGGCGTCGGTGTGGCGGGTCACGGACTCGCGGCACTTGGCGTTGAACTCGGCGATGCCGTACGCCTCGATGTCCTTCTTGCCGTTGAAGCCGAGTTCCTTCTCGACGGCGAGCTCGACCGGCAGGCCGTGGCAGTCCCAGCCGGCCTTGCGGGCCACGTGGTAGCCCTGCATGGTCCGGAAGCGGGGGAAGACGTCCTTGAAGACGCGGGCCTCGATGTGGTGGGCACCGGGCATGCCGTTGGCGGTCGGGGGGCCCTCGTAGAAGACCCACTCGGGGCGGCCCTCGGACTGTTCGAGACTCTTGGCGAAGACCTTCGCCTCGCGCCAGAAGTCGAGCACGGCGTGCTCCAGCGCGGGCAGGTCGACCTGGGCGGGCACCTGGCGGTACTGCGACATCCGTTCATCCTCCGGCGGATCGTCGTACGTTTCCGTCGGAGGGACGAGAGCCCCGGCCGTCCTACGGCCCCGCGCTCCCGCGGTACCACCCTCCTTGGCGGTGTGTGGAACACCGCCCCCTCATTGGGGTCGCGAAGCCGGTTCTACTCGCACCCGGGGGTGCTTTCTTCCGGCGGCTCCGGGGTGATCTTCACATCGCGCTCGCCTCCGGGCTCCCACCGTCCCCGGATCGCTCTTGGCTGCGTACGACGCTACTCGTCCCATTCACGCCTCTCGCTGCGCCCAGTGTACGGGCCCGCACCGACAGCGGCCGACCGGTTTTCGGCGCGGCCGGACCGGAGGCCTGCGGGGCGGTCCCCACACGTGCGTACATGACCCGAATGGGCATACGTGGTCCGGCGGAGTCCGGCGCCGCCCGTGTGGCGGATTACGGGCCGGAGAGCTGGGCACAACGGATGCAGGTTCGTCTCCGGGCATGTCGCGCGGGGCCGGACCGGCGGCGTGCCCCGTTGCCGCGGGCCTGGGGTCGATTTATCGTCCCAGCACGATTCGCGAGCAAGATCACAATATGTGAAGGGGCCGCGGCCATGGTGGCGAAGAAGACCGCGTTGGCGTCCGAGGCCGCGGTGAAGAGGGCCGCTACGGAGGACTCGTCCGGGAAGAAGACTGCGGCCAAGAAGGAGGCGGCCCCGAGGAAGTCGGCGGCCAAGAAGGCACCGGCCAAGAAGGCTGCGACCAAGGAGGCCGCCGCCAAGAAGGCCACGCCGAAAGAGGCTGCGACCAAGAAGGCTGCGACCAAGAAGGCTGCGACCAAGAAGGCTGCGGCTGAAGAGGCGGGGGCCGAGAAAGCCGTTGCCAAGAAGGCTCCGGCCAAGAAGGCCGTGGCTGAGAAGGGCGCTGCCAAGAAAGCCGTGGCCGAGGAGGCTGCTGTGGAAAAGGCGGCTCCGGCCACCAAGGCTGCCGCCAGGAAGACGGCGTCTGCCAAGAAAGCGGTACCGGACAAGGCTGCCACGGCGGCCAAGGGGGCGGCCGAGGCCGCGGAGCAGAGGGGAGCCAAGAAGGTGGTAGCCAAGAACACGGCCGGCGAAGCGGCGGCCAGGAGGTCCACGGCGGCGGCATCGGCCGTGCCCAAGGCCCGTACCATCGTCGCCGGGGTGCCCGGCGAGCTGCCGGTACGGCCCGGGGAGGACCCGTGGACGCCCGCCGAGGTCGCCGAGGCGCGCACCGGGCTGACCAGCGAGGTCCTGCGGCTGCGTGCCGAGATCGAGGCCTCGGAGACCGCCCTGAGCGGGCTGATGCGGGACTCCGGGGACGGCGCGGGCGACGACGACGCCGACACCGGGACCAAGAACATCACCCGCGAACACGAGATGGCGCTCGCCGCCATCGCGCGCGAGATGCTGGAGCAGACCGAGCGGGCGCTGGAGCGGCTCGACGCCGGTACGTACGGCTACTGCGAGGTCTGCGGCAATCCCATCGGCAAGGCGCGGATGCAGGCCTTCCCGCGCGCGACCCTCTGTGTGGAGGACAAGCAGAAGCAGGAACGCCGAGGCTGACTCCGTACGCGTGTGTCGTACCCTCGTCCTCAGTCAGGTACCTAGGGTTGAGGGACTCACGTGGCAGAGGCGGAGCGCATCATCGGTACGCCGGACGTAGAAGGGCCCGACGAGGCCGCGGCTCCCGGCGAGCGGCCCAAGGGCGGGCGCAGGATCGCCGTGCTGTTCGCGGTGGCGCTGTTCGCGTACCTGCTCGACCTCGGCAGCAAGATGCTCGTGGTGGCCAGGCTGGAGCACCACGAGCCGATCCAGATCGTCGGAGACCTGCTGGAGCTCAACGCGATCCGCAACCCGGGCGCCGCGTTCGGCATGGGCGAGGCCTTCACCGTGATCTTCACGGTGATCGCGGCGACGGTCATCGCGGTGATCTTCCGGCTGGCACGCAAGCTCTACAGCCTGCCGTGGGCGATCGCGCTCGGCCTGCTGCTCGGCGGCGCGCTCGGCAACCTCACCGACCGCATCTTCCGCTCCCCGGGCGTCTTCGAGGGCGCGGTGGTCGACTTCATCGCGCCGGCCCACTTCGCGGTCTTCAACCTGGCCGACTCCGCGATCGTCTGCGGCGGTTTCCTGATCGTGATCCTCTCTTTCCGGGGCCTGGACCCGGACGGAACGGTCCACAAGGACTGAGCCGCACCCCGGTCGGGCGGGTGTTGTCGGTGCGACAAGGCATACTCGACGGGTGAGTACGTTTCCCGAGATCCGCACCTTGCCCGTTCCCGACGGTCTGGAGGGCGAGCGCGTCGACGCCGCCATCTCCCGCATGTTCGGGTTCTCCCGTACGAAGGCCGCTGAGCTCGCCGCGGCGGGGAAGGTCCAGGTCGACGGCTCGGTGGTAGGCAAGTCCGAGCGGGTCCGCGGGGGCGCGTGGCTGGAGGTCGAGATGCCCCAGGCGCCCGCGCCGGTGCAGATCGTGGCCGAGCCGGTCGAGGGCATGGAGATCGTGCACGACGACGACGACATCGTCGTGATCGTGAAGCCGGTCGGCGTCGCCGCCCACCCGAGCCCGGGCTGGACGGGGACCACGGTCATCGGCGGCCTCGCGGCGGCCGGGTACCGGATCTCCACCTCCGGCGCCGCCGAGCGCCAGGGCATCGTCCACCGCCTCGACGTCGGCACCTCAGGCCTGATGGTCGTCGCCAAGTCGGAGCGGGCGTACACGTATCTGAAGCAGCAGTTCCGCGAGCGCGTCGTGGACAAGCGCTACCACGCCCTGGTGCAGGGCCACCCGGACCCGATGAGCGGCACCATCGACGCCCCCATCGGCCGCCACCCCAACCACGACTACAAGTGGGCGGTCACGGCCGAGGGCAAGCCGTCGGTGACGCACTACGACCTGATCGAGGCTTTCCGGGCGGCCTCGCTGCTCGACATCAAGCTGGAGACGGGCCGCACCCACCAGATCCGCGTGCACATGTCCGCCCACCGCCACCCGTGCGTGGGCGACCTGACGTACGGCGCGGACCCCACCATCGCCAAGCGCCTCGGCCTGACCCGGCAGTGGCTGCACGCGGTGCGCCTCGGCTTCGAGCACCCGTCGGACGGCGGCTGGGTCGAGTTCGAGAGCGGCTACCCGGACGACCTCCAGCACGCGCTGGATGTGATCCGGGCGGAGAGCGAGTGACAGCGGTCCTCGTCCGCCCACGCGGCGGAGCAGCACCTGTCACAGCCCCACGTCCCTAGCGGTGTGGGCCACTTCGCCCCCGGCTAGGGGCATTTGGGCGGACCGCGTGGCAGGCTGGGGGTCTTGATCGCCTCGCCGCCCGGAGGGCATCCGTGGATCAGCTGGCCCTGCTGTTCGTGCTTCTGCTCGGAGCGGTGGTCACCGTTCCGGTCGGGGACCGGCTCGGGCTGCCCGCGCCGGTGCTGATGACGCTCCTCGGTGGGGTCCTCGCCCTGCTGCCGTTCGTCCCGAACGTCGCCGTGCCGCCGGACTTCATCCTGCCGCTCGTTCTGCCGCCGCTGCTCTACGCCTCCGTCCAGCGCACCTCCTGGCGGCAGTTCGCCGCCAACGTCCGGCCGATCCTGCTGCTCGCGGTGGCCCTGGTGTTCGTCACCACGGCGGCCGTGGCGGCCGTCGCCCACGCCATCGTGCCGGGACTGCCGATCGCCGCCGCCGTCGCCCTCGGCGCCCTCGTGGCGCCTCCCGACCCGGTCGCCGCCACCGCCGTCGCGGGCTCGCTCGGGCTGCCCCGCCGGCTGGTGTCGATCCTGGAGGGCGAGGGGCTGTTCAACGACGTCACCGCGATCGTGCTCTACCACGTGGCGATCGCGGCGGCGGTCAGCGGCGACTTCTCCTGGCCGGACGCGGTGGGCGAGCTGGTGCTCTCCGCCGTGGTGGCGGTCGTGGTCGGTCTCGTCCTCGGCTGGACCGCCAACAAGCTGATGGGCCTGCTCGACGACGCCACGCTCCAGATCGGCCTCACCCTGCTCGTGCCGTTCGTCGGCTATGTGCTGGCCGAGGAGTTCGGCGGCTCCGGGGTGCTCGCCGTGCTCACCCTCGCGCTGTTCCTGGCCGAGCACGCGGTGGACGCCGACGACGTCCAGGGGCGCCTCGCCGGGGCCACGTTCTGGCAGATCGTCGACACCCTGGTGACCGGGATCGCGTTCGGGCTCATCGGCCTCGAACTGCACCACGTGTTCGGCACCGCGACCGGCCGCGTGGGCGAGATGGCGGGCTGGGGCGCGGTCGTGGTCGGGGTCGTGGTGGGCGTACGGCTGGTGTGGCTGCTGCCCGCGACCTGGCTCGCCAAGCGGCTGCACACACGGCGGGACTACAACGAGGAGATCCCCACGACCTGGCGGGAGACGATCGTCATGTGGTGGGCGGGGATGCGCGGGGTGGCCTCGGTCGCGCTCGCCCTCGCGATCCCGTTCAGGACCGAGGACGGCTCGCCCTTCCCCGCGCGCGACGAGATCGTCTTCGTCGCGTTCTGCGTGATCATGGTGACGCTGGTGCTCCAGGGCCTGACCCTGCCGTCCCTGGTGCGGCGGCTCGGCGTACAGGCCGACACCGACGCCGAGCGGGCGCTGGAGCGGGAGCTCGCGATCCGCGCGGCGAAGGCGGCGAAGCGGCGGCTGCGGGAGATCGAGGACGTGGAGGAGCTGCCCGAGGAGGTCATGGAGCAGCTCCTGCGGCGGGCGTACGACGTGGGGGCGCGCATCAGCCCGGACATGGTCGACGTGGAGCGGCGGGAGGCGTACGCGAAGCGGGTGGAGCGGCTGCGGACGATCCAGCGGATCCAGCGGGAGATGATGTCGGCGGCGCGCCACGAGGTGCTCTCTGCACGCAGCGAGGCGGGCGCGGACCCGGAGATCGTCGACCGGGTCCTGCGCCAGCTGGACGTACGCAGCCTGCGGTGATCCCACCCCGCCCCGTCCCGCTGTGACATGTGCGGCTCCGCCGCGTGGCCTCCGGGGGTGGGCGGGGGGAGGGGGGTTACCCGGGGGCTTCGCCCCCGGATCCCCGACCGGGGCCCGCGGTCCCTGCATCCCGCTTGCGGGGCTGCGCCCCGCCCCCGCTATTCCCGCTCCGTATTGATCCGCGGCAGCGCCGCCGGGTGGTGGTCGTGGAGCCAGGCCACCATCTCTTCGCGGACCGCGCAGCGGACCGTCCAGATGTCGCCCGCGTCCTTCGCGGTGACCGTCGCGCGCACCACGATCGTCGACGGGGTGGTGTCGGTGACCGCGAGGCCGCTCTCGCGGCCGTCCCACGCCGGGCACTCCCGCAGGATGTCGGCCAGCTTCTCGCGCATCAGCGCCACCGGGGCCGCGTGGTCCAGGTGGAAGAAGACCGTGCCGGTCATCTGGACGCCGCCGCGCGACCAGTTCTCGAACGGCTTGCTGGTGAAGTACGACACCGGCATCGTCAGCCGCCGCTCGTCCCAGGTGCGCACCGCGAGATAGGTCAGCGTGATCTCCTCGATGACGCCCCACTCGCCGTCGACCACCACGGTGTCCCCGATCCGCACCATGTCGCCGAACGCGATCTGCAGCCCCGCGAAGAGGTTGCCGAGCGTCGACTGGGCGGCGACACCGGCCACGATGCCGATGATGCCCGCGGAGGCGAGGATCGAGGTCCCCGCCGTCCGCATCGCCGGGAACGTCAGCAGCATCGACGCGACCGCGACGACGCCCACGACCGCCGTCACCACGCGCTGGATCAGCGTCACCTGCGTACGGACTCTGCGCACGCGCGCCGGGTCGAGCGCGGAGGCCGCGTACCGCGCGTACGACGCCTCGACGATCGCCGCCGCGATCCGCACCACCAGCCAGGCGCTCGCCCCGATGAGGACGAGGGAGAGGATCTGGCCGAGGCCCGCCTCGTGGTCCTGGACCGGGGACCATCCGATCTGGCGGTAGGTGCCTCTCAGCAGCGAGGTGAGGACGACGACCTGCAACGGGACGCGGCAGCGGCGCAGCAGGCCCCACAGAGGGGTCTCGCTGTGCCGGGCGTCGGCCTGGCGGAGCAGCCGGTCGGCCAGCCACACGAGGGCCAGCGTGAGCACGACCGAGCCGCCGATCACGATCAACGGACGCAGCACGTTCTCCATGCCCCCGACCGTAGCTGGCACCATGGCCTCATGAACATCATGCTTTTCCATTCGGTGTACGGCCTGCGGCCCGCCGTGCACGAGGCGGCCGAGCGGCTGCGCGCCGCCGGACACGTGGTGCACGTGCCCGACCTCTACGAGGGCCGCACCGCCGACACCATGGAAGAGGGCATGACGATCCGCGACGGGATCGGCAATGACGAGCTGCTCAAGCGCGCGATCCTGGCCGCCGCCCCGCACTCCGACGAGGGCCTGGTCTACGCCGGGTTCTCGCTCGGCGGCTCGCTCGCCCAGACCCTCGCGCTCGGCGACGAGAAGGCCCGCGGGCTGCTGCTCCTGCACGGCACCGCCGACATCGCCGACGGCGCGTCGGTGGACGAACTGCCCGTACAGCTGCACGTGGCGGACCCGGACCCGTTCGAGACGGACGACTGGCTGAACACCTGGTACCTGCGCATGGGCCGGATCGGCGCCGACGCGGAGGTGTACAGGTACCCGGGCGCCGGGCACCTGTACACCGATCCTGAGCTGCCGGACTACGACGAGGCGGCCGCCGAGCAGAGCTGGAGCACCGCGCTCGGCTTCCTCGACTCGCTGTAGCGGACGGGTCAGACCACCGGCGAGTAGACCCGCTCGGCCTTCTGGCTGCCGTTGAGCGTCCGGTACGAGCGGGTCCACGCGGACGTGGCGTCCTGCTTCCGCTTGTCGGAGACCACGTAGTAGTCCATCTGCGAGCGCTGGGCGTCGACGTCGAGGACGCCGTAGCCGTGCGAGTCCATGTCGACCCACTTCACATGGCGGTTGGCGGCCTTGATCGCGGCCGCCGCCACCAGGGACACGGTGTGCGGGGCGACGTGGAGCATCTCGTCCAGGTTGTCGGAGGTGACCGACGTCACCACGAACTCGGTGCCCGCCGACTTCGACAGCGGGTAGGTGCCCGCCTTCACCGGTACGTCGTTGGCCCACGCCATGTGGATGTCGCCGGTGAGGAAGACGGTGTTCTTGATGCCGTTGTCCACCAGATGGCCCAGCAGCTCGCGGCGGTCGTCCGTGTAGCCGTCCCACTGGTCGACGTTGATGGCGATGCCCTCCTTGGGCAGGCCGAGCAACTCCGCCAGCGGCGCGGTCAGTTCGGCCGGCAGCGCGCCGAAGGCGACCGGCGAGATCATCACGGACGTGCCGACCAGCTGCCAGGCGGCGTTGGAGGCCGAGAGCCCCGACTTGAGCCAGTCCAGCTGGGCGCGGCCGGTGATGGTGCGCTCCGGGTCGTCCACCTTGCCGCTGCCCACGCTCGCCTGCTGCGAGCGGAAGGAGCGCAGGTCGAGCAGGTGCAGATCGGCCAGCTTGCCGTAGCGAATGCGCCGGTAGGTGGTGCCCGCGATGGAGGGGCGGACCGGCATCCACTCGAAGTAGGCCTGCTTGGCGGCCGATACGCGCGCCGCCCAGTCGCCCTCGGTGCCGGGCGTGTGGTTCTCGGCCCCGCCCGACCAGGCGTCGTTGGCGAACTCGTGGTCGTCCCAGATCGCGATCACCGGGTGCGCGTGGTGCATCGCCTGGAGGTCGGTGTCCGTCTTGTACTTGCCGTGCCGGGTGCGGTAGTCGGCCAGGTTC
The DNA here is from genome assembly GCF_055570295.1 of Streptomyces sp. NPDC031265. NCBI lineage: Bacteria > Bacillati > Actinomycetota > Actinomycetes > Kitasatosporales > Streptomycetaceae > Streptomyces > Streptomyces sp. NPDC031265. Next base: position 258,358 of record NZ_JBVIHM010000002.1, on the reverse strand, counting down.
AGGATCTCGTGGGCCGGCTCGTGCTGTCGTACGACGTACTTCGCCTCTGGGTAGGCGCCCGACGCGTACTCGTAGATGTAGTCGCCCAGGTGCAGCACCGCGTCCAGGTCGGAGCGGGCGGCGAGGTGACGGTAGGGGGAGAAGTAGCCGGACTCCCAGTTGGAGCAGGAGACCACGCCGAAGCGGACGTTGGCGGCCGCCGCGTCCGTGGCGGGGGCGGTGAGCGTACGGCCGACGGGGGAGAGCGCGGTGCCCGCGGCGAACCGGTACCAGTACGCGGTCGCCGGGCGCAGGCCGCGCACATCGGCCTTGACGGTGTGGTCCGAGGCGGCCGTCGCGGTGGTGCGGCCCTGGGCCACGATCCGCGAGAAGCCCTTGTCCTCGGCTATCTCCCAGGAGACTTCGGTGTCCGGGCCCTTGCCGGAACCGGGCACCGCGTCGGGAGCGGGGGTGACCCGGGTCCACAGCAGGATGCCGTCGGGGAGCGGGTCGCCGGAGGCGACGCCGTGCAGGAAGGCGGGGGCAGGCGCGGAGTCCGCGACGGCGGCGGTCGCGCCGGCCACGAGGGGCGCGGCGACGACAGCGGTGGCGGCAGCGGCCTTGACGACCGTGCGGCGCGTGGGGGTTGAGGTGAATCGACTGGTCACAGCCGCACACCTTACTGATGGGTAGCGCGAACGGGCAGACTCACGGCAAAAGTTTGTCTGCCCGTTCGCCGGCGGACATCTGAGCGCGCGTCAGCGCCCGGACCCGCCGGAGCCCCTCCGGAGCGGCGTCAGCCCTTCAGTGCCTTGTCGATGGCGCGGGTGAACGACGCCGGGTCCTGCGGGGCGTTGTCGCTGCCCTCGCCGGTGATCTTCTTGCCGTCCATCTTCAGGGTCGGCGTGGCGGTCACACCGCTGTCGTCGAACTTCTTCGACATGGTGAGCGCCCACTTGTCGAACGTGCCGTCCTGCACGTCCTTCTGGAACTTGGCGTTGCCCTTGAGGGCCGGAACGCTGTCGGCGACCTGGAGCAGGTAGTCGTCGTTCTTGAACTTGTCCGTGGTCTCGGCCGGGTGCCACTTCGCCGAGTAGAGCTGTGCCTTGTACTCCATGAACGCCTCGGGGCTCACGTTGAGCGCGGCGCCCAGGGCGCTGAGCGCGTTCTTGGAGCCGGTGCCCGGGCTGCCGTTGTCGATGAAGGTGGCGCCGATGAACTGGATCTTGTACTTGCCGGCGTCGACGTCCTTCTTGACCGTGGCGCCGACCTGCTGCTCGAAGACCGAGCAGACCGGGCAGCGCGGGTCCTCGTACATCTCCAGCGTCTTCTTGGCGGTGGGCTTGCCGATGACGACGGTGGTGCCGTCGGTGCCCGTGGTGTTGGCGGGCTTGACCAGCGTCTTGTCCTTGGCCGCGTCCCACGCGCCGGGCTTGTTGGCCTGCATGACCGCGTAGCCGGCGCCGCCGGCTATCGCGAGGACGCCGACGATCGAGGCGGCGACGACCACCTGGCGGCGCACCTTGTCCTTCTTGGCCTGGCGCTCGCGCTCCAGTTTCAGTCGCTCACGGGCGGCTGCCTTGTTGGCCTGGCTGTTGCGCTTGCTCATGATCGTTTTCTCCGTGTGGCAGGTAGGGCAGGTGAGAAAGTGCTGAGGGGGACCCGTGTGGTCGGGTCGCCGTGCTCGGGAGGGCCGTCGCTCAGACGGCGGTGAGCAGCGCGGGGCGGGGCGGCCCGCGCCGTCCCACGCAGTGCACGAGCAACCGGGCGCGCGACGGCGGCCCCGCGCGCCGCACGGGCCACAGCCGCGCCCGTACGGGACGGATCGCGCCGCCCACCACGGCGACCGCGAGCAGCAGCGGCCGGAACGCCAGCACCCCGACGGTGCGCACGAGGCGCGCGAGGGCGGCCTCGCCTCGCCGCAGCCAGGCCGCGGCGAGCAGCCCCACCGTCACGTGCGCGGCGAGCAGCAGCCACGGCACGGCCGGTCCCGGCCCGCCGAGGAGCACGGCCGCGCCGGCCCGGGAACCGGCGACGCCGGGCAGCTCGGTGCCCACGTTCCCGCCGCACAGCACGTTCACGCCCACCGACCGCAGCGCGCCCGCGACCGGGCCGCCGGAGGGCCCGTAACAGACGTGCTGGCCGGTCGAGAAGACGGTGTCGGCGGCCAGCTCCAGCGGGACGAGCAGTCCGGCGATCGACCAGAAGCCGCGCTCCCGGCCCGCCAGCGCGTACGCGATCAGGAACACGGCGCCGGCCGCGCCGGCCACCAGGGGCACCGGCAGCGGGACGTGGGAGAGCAGGACGTGGGACGCGCTGGAGAGCGCCACGACGAGCGCCGTGAAAAGCGCCGCGCGTGCCGCTCTGAGCCGCGTCCCTGATACGTCCATCGGTGTGGAAGTCTGCCACGGTCCCCCGTCGCCGTGGCCTAAGAATTCCGTGAGACCAGGGCCTGTCCGGCGGATCTGGTCGGCACGCGGGGGTCTGGCACGCCCTCCCCCAAGGCCTCAAGGGCCAGGGGGGACCCCCAGCGGCGTTGTCGTCGGTTGCCATGGCTCCGCCATGTCGCCCTCCTCCGCCTTGCAGCATCGGGGTCTCCCCTGCTCGAACGAAGTCGAGAGCTTGGGGAAGCACCAGACCCCCGCTCACCAGAACCGAAACAGCGCCCCGGGCCGAAGCCGACCAGATCCACCGGACAGGCCCTAGAGACCCGGAATCCGACCGTTACGGAACAGGTCGACGAAGATCTGGTGGTCGGCCCGCGCCTGCGCCCCGTAGGCGTGCGCGAACTCCACCAGCAGGTCCGCGAAGCCCTCCTCGTCGGCCGCGATCGCCGCGTCGATGGCCCGCTCGGTGGAGAAGGGCACCAGGTTCGAGTGGCCGCTCTCGTCGTCCGCCGCCGCGTGCATGGTGGCGGTGGCGCGGCCCAGGTCCGCGACGACCGCCGCGATCTGCTCCGGGTCGTCGATGTCCGACCAGTCCAGGTCCACCGCGTACGGCGAGACCTCGGCGACCAGCTGGCCCGCCCCGTCCAGCTCCGTCCAGCCCAGCCACGGGTCGGCGGCGTCCTGCAGGGCGCGCTGCGAGATCACCGTGCGGTGGCCCTCGTGCTGGAAGTAGCCGCGCACCGCCGGGTCGGTGACGTGGCGGGAGACCGCCGGGGTCTGCGCCTGCTTCATGTAGATCACGACGTCGTTCTCCAGCGCGTCGCTGTGGCCCTCAAGCAGGATGTTGTACGAGGGCAGACCGGCCGAGCCGATCCCGATCCCGCGCCGCCCGACGACGTCCTTCACCCGGTACGAGTCGGGCCGCAGCAGGCTGGAGTCCGGCAGCGTCTCCAGGTAGCCGTCGAAGGCGGCCAGCACCTTGTAGCGGGTCGCCGCGTCCAGCTCGATCGAGCCGTCGTCCTCGGAGAAGCGGCGCTCGTACTCGCGGATCTCGGTCATCGAGTCGAGCAGCGAGAAGCGCGTACGCGCGCGTGCCGAGCGCAGCGCCCCGAGCAGCGGCCCCTCGGCCGTGTCCAGGGTGAACGCGGGGACCTCGTCATCCATGGCGCCGGTCGCGAGGGCGTGGATCCGCTCGCGGTAGGCGGCGGCGTAGATCCGCACCAGCTCGGTGATCTGCTCGTCGCTGAGCGCCTTGGCGTGGCCGACCAGGGCCAGGGAGGCGGCGAAGCGCTTGAGGTCCCAGGTGAAGGGGCCCACGTACGCCTCGTCGAAGTCGTTGACGTTGAAGATCAGCCGGCCGTTGGCGTCCATGTACGTGCCGAAGTTCTCGGCGTGCAGGTCGCCGTGGATCCACACCCGGCCGGTGCACTCGTCCAGGTACGGACCGCTGTGTATGTTCCCACCACCCCGCCCGGCGTTCTCGGCGTCCAGGTCCGCGTAGAACAGGCAGGCCGTGCCCCGGTAGAAGGCGAACGCGGAGGCCGCCATCTTGCGGAACTTGACCCGGAACGCGGCAGGGTCGGCGGCCAGGAGCTCGCCGAAGGCGGTGCCGAAGACGGAGAGGATCTGCTCGCCGCGCTCCTCGTTGGTGTGCTGCGGGACCGACATCGCCGGGTGCCTCCTGGTGCGTACGTGCGAGTAGAGATGCGCGACAAAGGGGACGGGTGGTTCCGCCCCTTCCAACGCGTGACCGTACCCCGGAGTGCCCACCCGTCGCCCGACCACCACCCCTCATCGAGGCGCTGCGCGCCGCTGCAATCACTCCGGACTGTCAGCGGGGCGACGTAGACTTCCAGGCTGTCCCCCTCGCTCCGAGATCCTGCTGCCGCTGGAGGCCCACACCGTGTCGAAGCCGCCGTTCACGCACCTTCACGTACACACCCAGTACTCGCTGCTGGACGGTGCCGCGCGGCTCAAGGACATGTTCGACGCGTGCAACGAGATGGGCATGACGCACATCGCGATGTCCGACCACGGCAACCTGCACGGGGCGTACGACTTCTTCCACACGGCGAAGAAGGCGGGCGTGACGCCGATCATCGGCATCGAGGCGTACGTGGCCCCCGAGTCCCGCCGCAACAAGCGCAAGATCCAGTGGGGCCAGCCGCACCAGAAGCGCGACGACGTGTCCGGTTCGGGTGGTTATACCCACAAGACGATCTGGGCGGCGAACGCGACGGGCCTGCACAACCTCTTCCGCCTCTCCTCCGACGCGTACGCGGAGGGCTGGCTGACGAAGTGGCCCCGGATGGACAAGGAGACCATCTCCCAGTGGTCGGAGGGCCTGATCGCCTCCACCGGCTGTCCCTCCGGCGAGCTCCAGACCCGCCTGCGCCTGGGGCAGTACGAGGAGGCCCGCCAGGCCGCCTCCGACTACCAGGACATCTTCGGCAAGGACCGGTACTTCCTGGAGCTGATGGACCACGGCATCGACATCGAGCGCCGGGTCCGCGACGACCTCCTGAAGATCGGCAAGGAGCTGGGCATCCCGCCCCTGGTCACCAACGACTCGCACTACACGTACGCGCACGAGGCCACCGCGCACGACGCGCTGCTGTGCATCCAGACCGGCAAGAACCTCTCGGACCCCGACCGCTTCAGGTTCGACGGCACCGGCTACTACCTGAAGTCGACCGACGAGATGTACGCGATCGACGCCTCGGACGCCTGGCAGCAGGGCTGCGCCAACACCGCCCTGGTCGCCGAGCAGGTCGACGTCAGCGGCATGTTCGAGGCGAAGAACCTCATGCCGAAGTTCGACATCCCCGAGGGCTACACCGAGGTCACCTGGTTCCGCGAGGAGACCATGCGCGGCATGCACCGCCGCTTCCCGGGAGGCATCCCGGAGGACCGCATGAAGCAGGCCGAGTACGAGATGGACACCATCATCTCGATGGGCTTCCCGGGCTACTTCCTGGTGGTCGCCGACTTCATCATGTGGGCCAAGAACCAGGGCATCGCGGTGGGTCCGGGCCGTGGTTCCGCGGCCGGTTCGATCGTGGCGTACGCCATGGGCATCACCGACCTCGACCCGATCCCGCACGGTCTGATCTTCGAGCGGTTCCTCAACCCCGAGCGCGTCTCGATGCCCGACGTCGACATCGACTTCGACGAGCGCAGGCGCGTCGAGGTGATCAGGTACGTGACCGAGAAGTACGGCGCCGACAAGGTCGCCATGATCGGCACGTACGGCAAGATCAAGGCGAAGAACGCCATCAAGGACTCCGCCCGCGTCCTCGGCTACCCGTACGCGATGGGCGACCGCCTCACCAAGGCGATGCCCGCCGACGTCCTCGGCAAGGGCATCGACCTCAACGGCATCACCGACCCCAAGCACCCGCGCTACAGCGAGGCGGGCGAGATCCGGGCGATGTACGAGAACGAACCGGACGTGAAGAAGGTCATCGACACCGCCAAGGGCGTCGAGGGCCTGGTCCGGCAGATGGGTGTGCACGCGGCCGGCGTGATCATGTCCAGCGAGACCATTACCGAGCATGTACCGGTGTGGGTGCGCCACACCGACGGCGTGACCATCACCCAGTGGGACTACCCGAGCTGTGAGTCGCTCGGCCTGCTGAAGATGGACTTCCTGGGTCTGCGCAACCTGACGATCATGGACGACGCCGTCAAGATGGTGAAGTCCAACAAGGGCATCGACATCGACCTGCTCGGGCTGCCGCTCGACGACCCGACCACCTTCGAGCTGCTCCAGCGCGGCGACACCCTCGGCGTCTTCCAGTTCGACGGCGGGCCCATGCGGTCCCTGCTGCGTCTGATGAAGCCCGACAACTTCGAAGACATCTCCGCCGTGTCCGCGCTCTACCGGCCGGGCCCGATGGGCATGAACTCGCACACGAACTACGCGCTGCGCAAGAACAAGCAGCAGGAGATCACCCCGATCCACCCCGAGCTGGAGAAGCCGCTCGAAGAGGTCCTGGCCGTCACCTACGGCCTGATCGTCTACCAGGAGCAGGTCCAGAAGGCCGCCCAGATCATCGCCGGGTACTCACTCGGCGAGGCCGACATCCTCCGCCGCGTCATGGGCAAGAAGAAGCCCGACGAGCTGGCGAAGAACTTCGTCATCTTCGAGGCCGGCGCCAAGAAGAAGGGCTTCAGCGACGCGGCCATCAAGGCGCTCTGGGACGTGCTGGTCCCGTTCGCCGGGTACGCCTTCAACAAGGCGCACTCCGCCGCGTACGGCCTCGTCTCGTACTGGACCGCCTACCTCAAGGCGAACTACCCCGCCGAGTACATGGCGGCGCTGCTGACCTCCGTCAAGGACGACAAGGACAAGTCGGCGGTCTACCTCAACGAGTGCCGCCGCATGGGCATCAAGGTGCTGCCGCCGAACGTCAACGAGTCCGAGTCCAACTTCTCGGCGCAGGGCGACGACGTGATCCTGTTCGGCCTCACCGCCGTGCGCAACGTCGGTCAGAACGTGGTGGACTCGATCATCAAGTCCCGCAAGGCGAAGGGGAAGTACACCTCGTTCCCCGACTTCCTCGACAAGGTCGAGGCGGTCGTCTGCAACAAGCGGACCGTCGAATCGCTGATCAAGGCCGGCGCCTTCGACGAGATGAAGCACACCCGCAAGGGACTCACCGCACAGTTCGAGCCGATGATCGACAACGTGGTGCAGGTCAAGCGCAAGGAGGCCGAGGGGCAGTTCGACCTCTTCGGCGGGATGGGCGACGCCGACGACGACTCCTCCGAGCCGGGCTTCGGCCTCGACGTCGAGTTCTCCGACGTCGAGTGGGAGAAGTCGTACCTGCTCGCCCAGGAGCGGGAGATGCTCGGTCTGTATGTGTCGGACCACCCGCTCTTCGGTCTGGAGCACGTGCTCTCCGACAAGTCCGACTCCTCGATCCAGCAGCTCACCGGAGGTGAGCACGCGGACGGCGCGATCGTGACGATCGGCGGCATCATCTCGGGCCTCCAGCGCAAGATGACCAAGCAGGGCAACGCCTGGGCGATCGCCACCGTCGAGGACCTGGCGGGCTCCATCGAGTGCATGTTCTTCCCGGCGACCTACCAGCTGGTCTCCACCCAGCTCGTCGAGGACGCGGTGGTCTTCGTCAAGGGCCGCCTCGACAAGCGCGAGGACATCCCGCGCCTGGTCGCGATGGAGCTGATGGTCCCGGACCTGTCCTCGGCGGGCACCAACGCGCCGGTGGTGCTGACCATCCCGACGGTGAAGGTGACCCCGCCGATGGTCAGCCGCCTGGGCGAGATTCTCGGCCACCACAAGGGCAACACCGAAGTGCGGATCAAGCTCCAGGGGCCGCGCTCGACGACGGTGCTGCGGCTCGACCGGCACCGGGTCCAGCCGGACCCGGCGCTCTTCGGAGATCTGAAGGTGCTGCTCGGCCCGGCCTGCCTGGCGGGCTGACCGGCGGCAGACTTTTTATTTCATACGGTAAGGGGCGCGTCCAATAGGGCGCGCCCCTTACCGTATTTGTGTGCCTGGTGTGTCTTGAATTATCAGTTGTGGCCGAAGCGACGCTGGTGCTTGCGGGCAACATCTGCCGGGCTGCCCTGTGCCTGCGTCTGGGGCATGCCCTGCGACTCCATCGCGGACTTCTGTGCCTCTTGCTGACCGCGCTCGGCCTGCGAGGCGGGCTGCTGCTGCTTACGGCCGGACTTGTTCTTGGCCATGGTGATGCCTCCTGGGGGGACTAGGGTCCAGGGCCGCTGCCAGCCTCACACGTCACGACAAAGAACGCATTTCAGACGATTACCGTGTGTAGCCCTCTGTAAGGGATGGGCGATGTACGGGTTCGCCACGCCGATGATCGAGTTCCGGCCGTTAACCCTCGCAGGGTCGGGCAGACTCGAAGGAAACCCGAAGTACGTTCCCTGATCTCTCGATCTCCTGCACTCTTATCTCCCTGATCTCCTTTGCCTCTGATCTTTTGATTTTCAAGGTTCTGAAAGAGGGTGGAACGCGTGGACCGCTGCGTCGTCCTTGTGGATGCGGGTTACTTGTTGGGCGCGGCCGCAAGCCTTCTGGCCGGAGAGCCTGCCCGTTCGCGGATCACCGTCGACCACGCCGCCCTGATCCAGGCGCTGCGCGAGCGGGCGGAGGCCGACACCGAGCAGCCGCTGCTGCGGATCTACTGGTTCGACGGCGCCCCCGACCGGGTGCCGCAGCCGGAACACCGCAGGTTGCGGGTGATGTCCCGGGTGACGGTGCGGCTGGGCGCACTGACCCGCAGCGACGGGCGGTGGGCCCAGAAGGGCGTCGACGCGGCGATGCACGCCGAGCTCACCGAGTTGGCCAGAAATCGCGCCTGCTCGGATGTGGTCCTGGTGACCGGGGACGGCGATCTGCTGCCCGGTCTGATGTCGGCCAAGGAGCACGGGGTCGCCGTGCACCTGTGGGCCGTCCAGGCCGCAGACGGCGACTACAACCAGTCCGAGGACCTGGTGGCCGAGGCCGACGAACGGCGGGTGCTCGACCGCGCCTGGATCACCCAGGCGGTCCGGGTCAAGGAACTCAGCACCATGTACGCCCCGGCCGCGGCCCCCCGCCCGGAGATCGCCGCCATCCTCTCCGCCCCGCTGCCCGAGTCGGCCCTCGCCGCCTCCGCCGAGCGGGCCGCGGAGGCCCAGGCCGCGGCCGCGCGCAACGGGACGGCCCAGCCCGCGGCGGCCGTCGGCAACGGCACGGCGGTCGCCCCCGCGCCCGGCACCGCGGTCAAGGGCGTGCCCACGCCCAAGGACCTGGCGGGCCTGCGCGCGCCCGGCCTCCAGGCCCCCTCGCCGCACGCCCCGCACGCGACCCTGCGGTGGTCCTCCGACAAAGGCTGGGTCGAGCGCCCCGGCTCCACGCTCGGCGAGTCCCCGGAGACCGCGTCCCTGCCCACCCTCGCCCAGCTGACCAGCGCCGAGCAGCGCTGGGCGGACCGCGAGGAGGACATCACCACGGTCGGCGGCGACCCGTACGAGGTGGGGCAGGTCTTCGCGCGCCGCTGGATGGAGCGCCTGCCGGAGACGACCCACGTACAGAAGCTGTCCACCATGTACCCGCGCATCCCGCACCGCATCGACGGCGAACTCCTGCGGTACGCGGCCCGGTTCGGGCTGCTCGCCCACAAGGACGACCAGATCGACGAGCACGACCGGTACGCGATCCGGGCGGGCTTCTGGCGGGAGATCGACGTCAGGGCCGCGGTGGAACGCGTACCGGTGGGGGAGTAGGCGGTACGCGGCGGGGCGCGCGGAGAGCACCGCCGCGCACCCGGCGCCCCGAACGCCGGGGGGCGAACCGGACTGTTCGGCTCCTCGGCATCGACCGTTCGGCGAACGGAACAAACGGGGGTCCGGGGGCGGAGTGGCCCGGCGGACCCCGTAGGCTCGTTGTCCGTGAGTACCGGCACAGCAGCGGCGCGGGCCGGCACCGTTTGCGCGGTGCGGGGCCTCACCAAGACGTACCCCGCCGCGCGCGGAAGACGCGGCTCGGCCGGTACGCCCGAGATCAGGGCCACCGACGGCATCGACCTCGACGTGGGACGCGGCGAGATCTTCGGCCTGCTCGGGCCCAACGGCGCGGGCAAGTCGACCCTGGTGCGCCAGCTCACCGGGCTGATGCGGCCGGACTCCGGCACCGTCGACGTCCTCGGCCACGACCTGGTGCGCCACCCCGAACGGGCCGCCCGGCTGATCGGCTACCTCGGGCAGGAGTCCACCGCCCTCGACGAGCTGACCGTCTCGCTCGCCGCCGAGACCACCGGCCGGCTGCGCGGACTCACCGCCCGCGCCGCCCGCGCCGAGCGCGACGCCGTACTGGAGGAGCTCGGGCTGACCGCGCTCGCCGGACGGCCGCTCAAGAAGCTCTCCGGCGGACAGCGGCGGCTCGCCTGCTTCGCCGCCGTGCTGGTCGGCGACCGGCCCGTGCTCGTCCTCGACGAGCCGACCACCGGCATGGACCCGGTGGCCCGGCGGGCCGTCTGGGCCGCCGTCGACCGCCGCCGGGCCGAGCGCGGCGCGACCGTGCTCCTCGTCACCCACAACGTCATCGAGGCCGAGACCGTGCTCGACCGGGTCGCCGTCCTCGACCGCGGCAAGGTCATCGCCTGCGACACCCCGGCGGGCCTGAAGGAACGGGTCGCCTCCGAGGTCCGGGTCGAGCTGGTGTGGCGCGAGCGGGCGCCCGTCGAGCTGCCCGAGGTCGCGGCGCTGCGCGCGGACGCGCAGGAATCGGGGCGGCGCTGGGTGCTGCGGCTCGGCCCCGACGCCGCGCGCGCCGCCGTCGCGGCGGTCACCGGCGGGCCCGCGTTCGCCGCCCTCGACGACTTCACCCTGGCCACGCCGAGCCTGGAAGACGTCTACCTCGCCCTCGGCGGCCGCACGGAAGGTCTGGTGAAGGCGTGAGCGCGATTCCCCTGGAGGTTTCCGTGGAGGCTCCTCCGGAGGCGCTCACCGCCCCGGCGGAACGGGCCGGGGCAGCCGCGCCGCTCGCGCCCCGGGCGCGGCTGTTCCCCGCCCTCTCGGCCGTCTACCGGGCCCAGCTCTCCCGGGCCAAGGTGGCCCGCATCCCGCTGCTGTTCGTGGCGACCTTCCAGTCGATCGGGATCATGGTCCTGATGCGGGGGGTCGTGGACGGCGGCAGCGAGGCGCGGGCCGTGGTCGCCGGGTCGAGCGTGCTGGTGGTCGCCTTCGTCGCGCTCAACCTGCTCGCGCAGTACTTCGGGCAGCTGCGGGCGGGCGGCGGCCTCGACCACTACGCGACGCTGCCGGTGCCGCCCGCCTCCGTGGTGCTCGGCGCGGCCGCCGCGTACGCCTCGTTCACCGTGCCCGGCACGCTGGTCACGGCCATCACCGGCTGTGTGCTCTTCGGGCTCCCGATGGCGCACCTGTGGGTGCTCGCCGCGGTCGTCCCGCTGGCGGGCGCCGCGCTCGCCGGGCTCGGCGCGGCCCTCGGGCTGCTGGCCCCGCGCCAGGAACTGGCGACCCTGCTCGGCCAGTTGGGCATGTCGGCGGCGCTGCTGCTCGGCGTCCTGCCGGCCGACCGGCTGCCCGGACCGATCGCGTACGCACGTGATCTGCTGCCCTCCACGTACGGGGTGGAGGCCTTCGCGCACAGCTTCGACGGGCACCCCGACTGGGCCGTCATCGGGCTGGACCTCGCGGTCTGCGCGGCCGTCGGTGTCGTCTCGCTGCTCGTCGCGACCTGGGCGTACCGGCGGGCGGCGGTCTCCCGGTGAGGCGCCGCACAGGAGCGCCTGGCACGATGGCGGGGTGACCGCACCTCTGACGCCGCCTCACCAGCAGCCACCGGACGACGACGCCTGGCAGGACTCCGCACACCCCGGTCCCGGGCCGGGTGCCGAGGGCGGCCCCGTCGCCCCCGTACGCGAGGAGGGGACCGCGATGAAGGCGGAGCTGCGGGACGCCGTGATCGCGGCGGTCGCGGTGGCGGTCACGGGCGTGCTGCTCGGGCTGCTGTGGGTGTGGCTGGCGCCGCGGGTGCCGCTCGTCTCCGACGACAAGGCCGTGTTCCTCAAGGACACCGAGGGCGAAGAGGCGATCGGGGCGGACGGAACGTTCATCCTGCTCGCGCTGGGGTTCGGCGTGGTGTGCGCAACCCTCGTCTTCCTGCTGCGCAAGCGCGGCGGCATCCCGCTGGTGGCCGGGCTCGCCGTGGGCGGGTTGCTGGGGTCCTGGCTGGCCTGGCGGGTCGGGGTGTGGCTGGGGCCGACGCAGGACGTGGTGGCGGCGGCGCGGGCCGCGGGCAAGGGGGTCGTGTTCGACGCGCCGCTGAAGCTGAACGCGAAGGGGGCGTTGTTGGCGTGGCCGGTGGCGGCGATGGGGACGCATCTGGGGCTGACGGCGCTGTTCGCTCCGCGAGACCCGGAGGCGTGGCCCCCTACCGAGCTTTGACCCCCACCCAGCCCGTTCCCGCTGTGACATGTGCGGCTCCGCCGCGTGGCCTCCGGGGGTGGGTGGGGGGTGAGGCGGGTTTCCCGGGGGCTGCGCCCCCGGACCCCGTTGCGGGGCCTGCGGCCCCTGCACCCCGCTACGGGGGCTTTGCCCCCGGTACACCGCCGCCGGTACCTCACACCGTGGCCGCACCCCATCCCCTCAGGGGCGCGGGGAACTGCGCGATCAGCCCCCGCTGACCCGCACAGAAACACCGGGCCGGAAAGGGGCGCGGGGAACTGTGCGATCAACCCCCACCGCCCCGCAGCCGAACACCCGGTCGGCGGGGCGCAGCCCCAGGCAGCTACGCCGGGCGCCTCCCATGGTTTGCTCGGCCCTTTTTGATGCGCCACTTCCGCTTGCGCGTTCGTTTCGACATGGGGGCAACTTGCTCGCCCATGAGCGAAGTGTCCAGGGGGGTTACCGGACACAACCGAAAACTACCCCCGCGCCACCGCCGCCAGCACCGCTCCCGTCAGCGCCACCAGATCCCCGGGCGCCAGCTCGACCTCCAGGCCCCGGCGCCCGGCCGAGACGCAGATCGTGGCGTGTGAGGACGCCGACGCGTCCAGGACCGTGCGCAGACGGCGGCGCTGGCCCAGCGGAGAGATGCCGCCCCGGACGTAGCCCGTGGTCCGCTCCGCCGCCGCCGGGTCCGCCATCGCCGCCCGCTTGCCCCCGACCGCCGCCGCCAGCGCCTTCAGGTCGAGGGAGCCCGCCACCGGGACCACCGCCACGGTCAGCTCGCCGTCGACGTCCGCCACCAGCGTCTTGAAGACGCGGTCGGGGGACACGCCGAGGGCCCGGGCGGCCTCCTCCCCGTACGACGCGGACGCGGGGTCGTGCTCGTACGCGTGCACCGTGAACTCCGTGCCCGCCGCCGTCAGCGCCACCGTCGCCGGGGTGCCCCCGGACGCCTTCTTCTTCGCCAACTCGCCTGCGTCCTTACGTCAGTTGGGGCTCGTGGGGGAGCGGGTCAGGTCCACCGCCGGGAGAGAGGGCAAATGGCGGATCACCGCCGTCTCCGCTCGTAGCAGCTTCAGCTCCTCGCGCAGCCGCGTCGCCGTGTCCGGTGCCTGGAGCAGGCGCTGCTTCGCCGGGACGTCAAGCACCGCGGCCGCCGCCACCAGGTACGACACCACCGACGGCTCGTCGGGCAGCTCGGCCGAGCCGGTGACGGATCGCTCACGCGCCCCCGCCAGCCGCTTCTGGTACGCCCGGAACGCCCGCAGCACGCCCTCCGCCAGCGCCCCGGCCTCCTCGCCCGGCTCCTCGGGCAGCTCTTCCAGCTCTGCCGTGAGGTACGGGCCGCTCGCGTCCACCGAAAGGAGCTTCACGCGCGTGGTGCCCGTTGCCAGGACCTCGAAGCTGCCGTCCGCGCGCTCCCGGATCGTCGCCGCGTCCGCGATGCACCCGACCTGGTGGAACGCCTGGATCGGGTCGGGGCCGAACCCGGCCGCCGGACCCTTCTCCGGGATCGCCGTCTGGTCGGGCAGCCCGGGGCCGGTCGGCGCGACCTCGCGGCCGTCGCGGATCGCGACCACGGCGAACCGGCGCGGCTCGTCGTCGGAGTCGGCGCCGGAGTCCGGGCCGGACTTCAGCAGATCGCGCATCATGGCGCGATAGCGCTCCTCGAACACGTTCAGCGGCAGGACGAGGCCGGGGAACAGGACCGAGTTGAGCGGGAAGAGGGGCAGGCGAGCGGTGGTCACAACGCTCAAGCGTAATGGTCGCCGGACCGGCTGCGTCCGGGCTTCCCGAGGGCGCCCGCGCTCGGGAGCCCGGCGGCCCGGCCCGGCGCCTTCGCCGGGGGCTGCCCGGGGGCGCCGACGGGTCCGGCCGCAGCCCCTGCCGGGCCGCGTTCGCGCGCCGGCGGCGTCCTCGCCGCCACCTGCCTGCGCACCCCGTCGCGCAGCTCGGTGAACCGGCCCAGCGGGTCGTCGTCGAGCCGCGCCCACGGGAAGGCCGTGGCGTGGGGGCCGATGCGGCGGAACTGCTCCAGGGCCTCCTCCCAGCGCTCCCGTACGACCAGGACGTACGTCAGCAGATTGCGCACCTCGGCGGGCCACGGGTCGCCCGGCTCGTACGCGGCGGAGAGCGAGATGGCGAGGTCCGCCGCCGCGTCGATCCGGTCGCGGAACAGCTCCTGCGGGCTCTGGCGGCCGGTCGGTGCCCCGCTGGCGTCGGCGGCCAGGCAGGCGAACGCGGCCCGTACCGGCAGCGCCTGGACGAGCGAGCCGGGCAGCGCGTCCGCCGCGGCCTCCTCGGCGAAGCCGAAGCACTCCCGGTGCGAGCCGTACCACTGCGCCGAGAGGTACTGGAGCGCGGCCACATGGCAGCCGTAGTGGTGCGAGGAGCGGCCGACCGCCTCCCCCCACAGCGACTCGAAGACCGTGTGCGGCGCATGGGTGCCGCGCGCGTGGTCGAGCGCGATGCGCCACGGCACCGGGTCCGCGGGCTCGGCCGAGGCCGCCGCGTCGATCAGCGGCGCGACCTCGCGCAGCAGCTCGGCGCGGGCCGGCGAGCCCCACGCCCGTACGATCGCCAGCTCCGCCTTGACCAGCAGGGCGTCCGGGTCCCGGGGCGCGGCGGCCAGCCAGTCGGCGAGCCAGTCCGGGCGGCTGACCGCGAAGGCCGCGAGCCGCATGGTGTAGCGGTCGCGGTTCTCCCACTCGGCCGACTCGCGGGTGACGGCGAGGAGTTCGGCCGCCGCTCTGTACTCGCCCCGGGCGGCGGACACGAGCGCGGGGCCGAGCCGGCCGTCGGGTGCGTCGAGGAACAGATCCTCGTCGGCCGGGAGGTCGGTGGCGAGGTGCGGGGTGTGCCTGACCGCGCGGACGGCACGGAGCAGGGCGCGTACGAATGACATGGTGCGGACCATTCAAAACCGCAGGTCGGAGCTCCGCCAGTGGTGTGCGGTGAAGAGTCTGTGGTGGCCGTGACGGTTGTACGGGCGCGGGTCAAGGACCGGCAAATTTCAGCCACGCCGCAGCAGGCGCGAGGCGCCCGCCGCCACGGTGGTGGCAAGGATCCAGCCGAGCACGATGAGCACCGCCGAGACCCACTGCCAGCTGCCGTGCAGCTGCCAGTAGCCGTCCTGCCCCAGGTTGATCACCGGTACGAGCAGATCGAGGGCGTACAGCGACGCGTTCCAGTCCGGGTGCTCGTCCGCCTTGATCGGCGTCGGGTCGTAGTGCGAGAACGCCAGCGCGCCCATCGCCCACAGCACCGCCATCCACAGCGCCGCCCGGCCCGGCCGGTAGCCGTACGCCACGGTCAGGTCCTGGAGCACGCCCCACAGTTTCCCGGCCAGCGGAAGGGTCTCGCGGCGCCGGCGCTGCTTGGCGAGCAGCACCTCGCGCGCGTCCGCGTCCTCGCCGCTGTTGCGCAGCACGGTGGCCAGCCGCTCGTAGGGCTCCGGCGCGTACTCCGGAGTCGCCGCCGCCACCCACTCCAGCCGTCTGGCCAGCGGGAACAGTCCGCGCGGGATCAGGTTGTCGTAGCTGAAACCGCCCATCGCGAGCCCGCCGGGCCCCGGCCAGCTCGTCGACATGTCGACGAGGTTCACGACCCGGGCGCCCGAGAGCACCACCCGGCCCCGCTCCGGCCGCTCCCCGAGGAAGCGCAGCTCCGGCGTCTGCACCCGGCGCAGCGACAGCTCCTGGTAGTCCCGCATCACGAAGCGCGCGCTCTGGAAGTCCACGGCGTCCCCGAACCGGCCGTCGTCCAGACGCAGCCCGCCCTCGCAGACGAACGGCTGGACACGGGTGCCCCGGGCCGGTGTGCCCGTGTAGTTCGTCCCGTACGGCGGAGTGGTGGTCTCGGTGGCGCCGGGCGAGACGGCCGCCGCCGTCATGTAGAGCGTCCGCTCCACGGTCAGCTGCGGCGCGTTCAGCGCGCGCCGCCCCTCCGGGTTCACCAGCCGGCTGCCGCGCAGGCTCAGCGTCACCCCGACCTTCGCCGCGCGCAGGCTCACCTCCCCGTACGACTCGATCAGCTCGGCCTGGAGGTCCTGGGCGACCGAGAGGCCGTCGGCCGCGATCGAGCGGCCCTTGCGGTCGGCGCGGATCACGGCCTCGTTGAGCAGCAGATCGGTGCCGATGTGGGCGTCGGTGAGCCGGATGCCGCGGGCGATCCGGCAGCGCGGCAGATGCAGATCGCCCTCGGTCTGCAGCCGGGCCGCCTCGACCCGCGGGATCGCGCAGTTCACCATCCGCACGGTGGTGACCCGGCACTCGGGCATCAGCACCTCGTTCTCGAACCGGCAGTTGTTCAGCTCCACGTACGGCGTGACCGTGCCGCCCGACAGGTTGAGCGCCCCGACGATCTGCACGCCGTTCAGCTTCAGGGCCGCGACCCGGCCGGGCAGCGCGGGCGGCCCGTGGAGCAGCAGCAGTGCCACCGCGCGGGCCTTCACATGGCGCTCGGGCCCCCATACGCGCCCCGAGAACGGGTCGTCCCGCACCCGGTTGCGGGTGCGCAGGTCGTAGGTGCCGCCGTTGCGGAAGGCCTCCCACATCCCCAGCTCCACCGGACTGAACCAGTCCGGGGCCACATCGGCATCCGGCGCCTCGGTCACTGCCGTCCCCCTCGTCCCCTGCCCGCCCCGCGCGGTCGTGTGCGGTCGCGTGCGGATGTACATGCGTGTGTAACGGAGTGAACGCTAGTGGTCACGGCCGGGCGCGGGGCGGCCGGGATACGTATCAGCCAGTGATACGGGCGATCGGTGGCGTGATGCGGTCTGAGAGAATTGGTTCCGTGATCTCTCGAATCGATCTGCGCGGCAACGCCCTCCCCGAGGGGGGCGCCCTGCGCGACCTGCTGCCCCGTGCCGAGTTCGACGTGGAAGCCGCCCTGGAGAAGGTGCGGCCCATCTGCGAGGACGTGCATCATCGCGGCACGGCGGCGCTGATCGAGTACGCGGAGAAGTTCGACGGAGTGACCCTGGAGCGGATCCGGGTGCCCGCCGAGGCGCTCGCCGAGGCCCTGGAGACGCTCGACCCGCAGGTCAAGGCGGCGCTTGAGGAGTCCATCCGGCGCGCCAGGATCGTCCACCGAGCCCAGCGCCGCGGCGAGCACACCACCCAGGTGGTGCCCGGCGGCACCGTCACCGAGAAGTGGGTACCGGTCGAGCGCGTGGGGCTCTACGCGCCGGGCGGCCGGTCGGTGTACCCGTCGTCCGTGGTCATGAACGTGGTCCCGGCCCAGGAGGCGGGCGTCGAGTCCATCGCGCTGGCCTCCCCGCCGCAGAAGCCCCGCTTTGAAGGAGACACAGCCGGCGGACTGCCGCACCCGACGATCCTCGCCGCGTGCGCGCTGCTCGGCGTCGACGAGGTGTACGCGGCGGGCGGCGCCCAGGCCGTCGCGATGTTCGCGTACGGCACCGAGGAGTGTGCGCCCGCGAACATGGTGACCGGCCCCGGCAACATCTGGGTCGCCGCCGCCAAGCGCTACTTCACCGGCCGCATCGGCATCGACACCGAGGCCGGACCGACGGAGATCGCCGTCCTCGCGGACGAGACCGCCGACCCGGCGCACGTCGCCGCCGACCTGATCAGCCAGGCCGAGCACGACCCGATGGCGGCCGCCGTCCTGGTCACCGACTGCGCGGCGCTCGCAGACGCGGTCGAGCGCGAGCTGGAGCCGCAGATCGCGGCCACCAAGCACGTCGAGGACCGGATCAAGCCGGCCCTCGCGGGCAAGCAGTCCGCGATCGTCCTGGTCGACGGCCTGGAGCAGGGCCTCAAGGTGGTCGACGCGTACGGCGCCGAGCACCTGGAGATCCAGACCGCCGACGCCGCCGCCGTGGCCGGCCGGGTCCGCAACGCGGGCGCGATCTTCGTCGGCCCGTGGGCCCCGGTCTCGCTCGGCGACTACTGCGCGGGCTCCAACCACGTGCTGCCCACCGGCGGCTGCGCCTGCCACTCCTCGGGCCTGTCGGTCCAGTCCTTCCTCAAGGGCATCCACATCGTCGACTACAGCCGGGACGCCCTGGCCGAGGTCGCCCACCACGTGGTCACGCTCGCGGAGGCCGAGGACCTGCCCGCGCACGGGGCGGCCCTCAAGGCGAGGTTCGGATGGAAGGTGCCGGGCCAGTGAGCGCGTACGACATCGGCATCGACGACCTGCCCGTACGCGACGAGCTGCGCGGCAAGTCCCCCTACGGGGCGCCCCAGCTGGACGTGCCCGTCCAGCTCAACACCAACGAGAACCCGTACCCGCTGCCCGAGCCGCTGGTCGCGAGGATCGCGGAGCGCGTGGCGCAGGCCGCGCGCGGGCTCAACCGCTACCCCGACCGGGACGCGGTGGAGCTGCGCACCGAGCTCGCCCGCTACCTCACCCGCACCGGCGGGCACACCGTCGGCGTCGAGAACGTGTGGGCGGCCAACGGCTCCAACGAGGTCATCCAGCAGCTGCTGCAGACCTTCGGCGGCCCCGGCCGCACCGCCATCGGCTTCGAGCCCTCGTACTCGATGCACGGCCTCATCGCGCGCGGCACCGGCACCGGCTGGATCTCCGGGCCGCGGGGCGAGGACTTCACGATCGACGTGGAGGCCGCCGAGAAGGCCATCGCGGAGAACGCCCCGGACGTCGTCTTCATCACCTCGCCCAACAACCCCACCGGCACGGCGGTCGACGCCGAAACGGTTCTCGCGCTCCACGAGGCCGCACAGGCCGCCAAGCCGTCCCTGGTGGTCGTCGACGAGGCGTACGTCGAGTTCAGCCACCGCGAGTCGCTGCTGCCGCTCATCGAGGGCCGCCCCCACCTGGTCGTCTCGCGGACCATGTCCAAGGCCTTCGGCGCGGCCGGGCTGCGCCTCGGCTACCTCGCCGCGCACCCGGCGGTGGTCGACGCGGTCCAGCTCGTCCGGCTGCCGTACCACCTCTCCGCCGTCACCCAGGCGACCGCGCTCGCGGCCCTGGAGCACACCGACACGCTGCTCGGCTACGTCGAGCAGCTCAAGCGGGAGCGGGACCGGCTGGTCACCGAGTTGCGGGCGGCCGGTTACGAGGTGACCGAGTCGGACGCCAACTTCGTCCAGTTCGGCCGCTTCGAGGACTCGCACACCGCCTGGCAGCAGATCCTCGACCAGGGGGTCCTGGTCCGTGACAACGGGGTGCCCGGGTGGCTGCGCGTCACCGCCGGCACCCCGACCGAGAACGACGCGTTCCTGGACGCGGTCCGTCAACTCAAGAAGGAGCAGAGAGCATGAGCCGCGTCGGCCGTGTCGAACGCACCACCAAGGAGACGTCCGTCCTTGTCGAGATCGACCTCGACGGGACCGGAAAGGTCGACGTGTCGACGGGAGTCGGCTTCTACGACCACATGCTCGACCAGCTCGGCCGCCACGGCCTCTTCGACCTCACGGTCAAGACGGACGGCGACCTGCACATCGACTCGCACCACACCATCGAGGACACCGCCCTCGCGCTCGGCGCCGCCTTCAAGCAGGCGCTCGGCGACAAGGTCGGCATCTACCGCTTCGGCAACTGCACGGTCCCCCTCGACGAGTCCCTCGCCCAGGTGACCGTGGACCTCTCCGGCCGCCCGTACCTCGTACACACCGAGCCCGAGAACATGGCGCCGATGATCGGCGAGTACGACACCACGATGACCCGGCACATCCTGGAGTCCTTCGTGGCTCAGGCGCAGATCGCCCTGCACGTCCACGTCCCGTACGGGCGCAACGCGCACCACATCGTGGAGTGCCAGTTCAAGGCGCTGGCGCGGGCGCTGCGCTACGCATCCGAGCACGACCCGCGTGCCGCGGGCATCCTTCCTTCGACCAAGGGCGCGCTGTGACCGGCCTCAACACCATCCTCATCGTCCTCGGGCTCTTCCTCGCGGGCGGCGTCTACTCCTTCGTCAAGCAGGACATGTCCAAGAGCCTGATCACGCTCCTGGCGATCAGCTCGGCGCTCTGCCTGGCCGCGGGCGTCCTCCGGCTGGAGGTGTGGAGTTGAGCGCCCCCTCCCGCAAGAAGGTCGTGGTCTTCGACTACGGCTTCGGCAACGTGCGCTCCGCCGAGCGCGCCCTCGCCCACGTCGGCGCGGACGTCGAGATCACCCGTGACTACGACACGGCCATGAACGCCGACGGGCTGCTCGTCCCCGGCGTCGGCGCCTTCTCCGCCTGTATGCAGGGGCTGCGCGAGGCGCGCGGCGACTGGATCGTGGGCCGGCGCCTGTCGGGCGGCCGCCCGGTGATGGGCATCTGCGTCGGCATGCAGATCCTGTTCGCCCGGGGCATCGAGCACGGCGTGGAGACCGAGGGCCTGGACGAGTGGCCCGGCACGGTCGGGCCGCTGAAGGCGCCGATCGTCCCGCACATGGGCTGGAACACGGTCAAGGCCCCCGAGGACAGCGAGCTGTTCGCGGGCCTGGACGCCGAGGACCGGTTCTACTTCGTGCACTCGTACGCCGTGCACGACTGGAGCCTGGAGGTCACCAACCCCAAGATCCGCGCGCCCCGGGTCACCTGGGCCACCCACGGCGAGCCGTTCGTGGCCGCGGTGGAGAACGGCGCGCTGTGGGCGACCCAGTTCCACCCCGAGAAGTCCGGCGACGCCGGCGCCCAGCTGCTGACCAACTGGATCGGAACCCTGTGATGGCACCGTCGTCCCCGAAGCTCGAACTCCTGCCCGCCGTCGACGTCCGCGACGGCCAGGCCGTCCGCCTCGTCCACGGCGAGTCCGGCTCGGAGACCTCCTACGGCTCCCCGCTCCAGGCGGCGCTCGCCTGGCAGGCCTCCGGCGCCGAGTGGCTGCACCTGGTGGACCTGGACGCGGCCTTCGGCACCGGCGACAACCGCGCGCTGATCGCCGAGGTCGCGGGCGCGATGGACATCAAGGTCGAGCTGTCCGGCGGCATCCGCGACGACGCCTCCCTGGAGGCCGCGCTCGCCACCGGCTGCCGCCGCGTCAATCTGGGCACCGCGGCCCTGGAGACCCCGGAGTGGGTCGCCAAGGTCATCGCCGAGTACGGCGACAAGATCGCGGTCGGTCTGGACGTACGCGGCACGACCCTGCGCGGCCGCGGCTGGACCCGCGACGGCGGCGACCTCTACGAGACGCTGGCGCGCCTCGACTCCGAGGGCTGCGCGCGGTACGTGGTGACCGACATCGCCAAGGACGGCACCCTCCAGGGCCCCAACCTGGAGCTGCTGCGCAACGTCTGCGCGGCCACCGACAAGCCGGTGGTGGCCTCCGGCGGCGTCTCCTCGCTCGACGACCTGCGGGCGATCGCGGGGCTCGTGGGGCAGGGTGTGGAGGGCGCCATCGTGGGCAAGGCCCTGTACGCGAAGGCGTTCACCCTCGAAGAAGCCCTGGAGGCTGTGTCCCGATGAGCGACGTTCGGCGTGTACAGAGTGACGTTCCCAGTCCCTGGGAGGACTCGATCGGCTTCGCGCGCGCCGTCGCCGCGGGCGACCATGTGCACGTCGCCGGCACCACGCCGTTCAGGGGCACGGTGCTGTACGGCGAGGGCGACCCGTACGAGCAGGCCAAGGTGGCCTTCTCGAACGCCCTCGCCGCGCTCGCGGAGTTCGGGCTCGGGGCCGAGTCCGTGGTCCGCACGCGTATGTATCTGACCCACGCGCGGGACATCGACGAGGCGGGCAGGGCCCACAAGGAGCTCTTCGACGCCGTCCGCCCGGCGGCCACGCTGGTCATCGTGACCGGTCTGGTCGACCCGCGCATGCTGGTCGAAGTGGAAGTAGACGCTTACCGAGGCGCCGCCGGTGCCCCTGAAGGAGCCCCCGCATGACCCTCGCGGTGCGAGTCATCCCCTGCCTGGACGTCGACAACGGCCGGGTGGTGAAGGGTGTCAACTTCCAGAACCTGCGCGACGCGGGCGACCCGGTCGAGATGGCCAAGCTGTACGACGCCGAGGGCGCGGACGAGCTGACGTTCCTGGACATCACCGCGTCCTCGGGCAACCGCGAGACGACGTACGACGTGGTGCGGCGCACCGCCGAGCAGGTCTTCATCCCGCTGACGGTGGGCGGCGGGGTCCGCTCGGCGGACGACGTGGACAAGCTGCTGCGGGCCGGGGCGGACAAGGTGGGCGTCAATACGGCGGCGATCGAGCGCCCCGAACTGATCCGCGAGATCGCGGAGCGGTTCGGGCGTCAGGTGCTCGTCCTGTCGGTCGACGCGCGGCGTACCGAGTCCGGCTCCTTCGAGGTGACCACGCACGGCGGGCGCCGGGGCACCGGCATCGACGCGGTGGAGTGGGCGCACCGGGCGGCGGAGCTGGGGGCGGGGGAGATCCTGCTGAACTCCATGGACGCGGACGGGACGAAGGACGGGTACGACGTCCCGATGATCTCGGCGGTCCGCCGCCACGTCACCGTGCCGGTGATCGCGTCGGGCGGGGCGGGGCGGCTCGCCGACTTCGCTCCGGCGGTGGCGGCGGGGGCGGACGCGGTCCTGGCGGCGTCGGTGTTCCACTTCGGGGACTTGCGGATCGGGGATGTGAAGACGGCCCTGCGCGCCGCGGGCCACCCGGTGCGCTAGCCCCACCCCGCCCCTTCACCTAAACCCTCCGGGGGTGGGTGGGGGTTGAGGTGGGTTTTCCGGGGCCGGCGGCCCCTGGACCCCTGGGCTGGGCCTGCGGCCACCCCTGGGCGGGCCTGCGCCCCTGCGCCCCCGGGCTGGGCCTGCGCCCCCGGGCGGGCCTGCACTCCCGGGTGGGGCGCGGCCCCTGCACCCCGCTCACGGGGGCTTCGCCCCCCCAGTAGCCCCGCTGGGGCTGCGCCCCCGCCCCCGCTGGGGCTGCGCCCCCGCCCCCGCTGGGGCTGCGCCCCCGCCCCCGCTGGGGCTGCGCCCCCGCCCCCGCTTGGGGGCTCCGCCCCCGATCCTGTTCGTCTGCAGGCTGTCTGTGGCTGGTCGCGCAGTTCCCCGCGCCCCTGAAGGGCCCCCGCTCCTCAAACGCCGGAGGGGCTGGATTTCGGCCGGGCCCCTTCTGCCTTTGGGGGCGCGGGGAACTGCGCGCTCAGCCAGCGACGGCCCGCAGACAGACCCCGGGTCGGAAAGGGGCGCGGGGAACTGCGCGACCAGCCAGCGACGGCCCGCAGTCGAACGGGGCCCGGGGCGGAGCCCCGGCTACACGCCCAGCTTCGCCTCCAGCGCTCGCGTCGCCGCCGACTTCTCCCCCTCCACCTGCACATCCGCCGCCTCCTGGCGCCCCGAGACGAACAGGGCCAGTTCGGACGGGTCACCCGTGACCGTCACCACGGGAGTCCCGCGGCGGGCCACCGCCGTCTGGCCGTCGGGGCGGCGCAGGACCAGGCCCACGGGGGAGCGGCGGCCCATCAGGCGCGCCATCTTCTCCAGGCGGGACCAGAGGACGTCCGCGAAGACCGGGTCGACCGGGCGCGGCGTCCAGTCGGGCTGGGCGCGGCGGACGTCCTCGCCGTGGACGTAGAACTCGATCGCGTTCGCCCCCTCGTCGACCTGCTTGAGGTTGTACGGCGAGTACTTCGGCGGCCCCGTACGGAAGAGCCGGACCAGCTCCTCGTAAGGCTTCGCGGCGAACTCCGCCTGCACCCGGTCCAGCCGGGACTTCAGCGCGCCGAGGATTATCCCGCCGGCCGCGTCGAGGCGGCGCTCGCGGACCACGAGGTGCGCGGCGAGGTCGCGCGCGGTCCAGCCGTCGCAGAGGGTCGGGGCCTCCGGGCCCGCCGCCTCCAACAGGTCGGCGAGCAGAAGCCGTTCACGCTTGGCATGGGTCGACATGGGGGCCAGCGTACGACCCGCGCCCACGTCCGCCCAGTGGACGCACCGCCGGAGCGCCCCCGAGCCACGGCACAATGGGGCCATGACCAGCACTCTCGACCCCGCCGTCGCCGCCCGCCTGAAGCGGACCGCCGATGGACTGGTCCCGGCCATCGCCCAGCAGTACGACACCGGCGAGGTGCTCATGCTCGGCTGGATGGACGACGAGGCCCTGCACCGCACCCTGACCACCGGCCGTTGCACCTACTGGTCGCGCAGCCGGAACGAGTACTGGGTCAAGGGCGACACTTCCGGGCATTTCCAGCATGTGAAGTCCGTTGCGCTGGACTGTGACGGGGACACCCTGCTCGTCAAGGTCGATCAGGTCGGCGCCGCCTGCCACACCGGGGATCGGACATGCTTCGACGCCGACGTCCTGCTGCCCGCCCCCGCTCAGTAGGGTCTCGCCATGGATCTCGAAACCTTCCGCAAGCTCGCGGTGGACCGCCGCGTCATCCCGGTCAGCCGCCGCCTCCTCGCGGACGGCGACACCCCCGTGGGGCTCTACCGGAAGCTCGCCGCCGAGCGGCCCGGCACCTTCCTTCTGGAGTCCGCCGAGAACGGGCGGTCCTGGTCGCGCTACTCGTTCGTGGGCGTGCGCTCCGCCGCCACGCTCACCGCCCGCGACGGCGAAGCCCACTGGCTGGGCACCCCGCCCGTCGGCGTCCCCACCTCGGGTGATCCGCTGGAGGCCCTGCGGGCGACCGTCGAGGCGCTGCACACCCCGCGCGACCTGGCGGCCGGGATGCCGCCGTTCACCGGCGGCATGGTCGGCTACCTCGGCTACGACATCGTGCGCAGGCTGGAGAGGATCGGGGAGCACGGGCGCGACGACCTGCGGCTGCCCGAGCTGACCATGCTGCTCACCTCCGACCTCGCCGTGCTCGACCACTGGGCCGGGTCGGTGCTCCTGATCGCCAACGCGATCAACCACAACGACCTGGACACCGGCGTCGACGAGGCGTACGCGGACGCCGTGGCACGGCTCGACGCCATGGAGGCGGACCTGGCCAAGCCGGTCGAGTACGCGCCCGCCGCCCTCCCGCCGTCCGTGCTGCCCGAGTACACCGCGCTGTGGGGCGGCAAGGCGTACCAGGACGCCGTCGAGGACATCAAGGAGCGCATCCGCGCGGGCGAGGCCTTCCAGGTGGTGCCCTCGCAGCGGTTCGAGACGCCCTGCAGCGCCAGCGCGCTCGACGTCTACCGGGTGCTGCGGGCCACCAACCCGTCCCCGTACATGTACCTCTTCCGCTTCGACGGCTTCGACGTCGTCGGCTCCAGCCCCGAGGCGCTCGTCAAGGTCGAGGACGGGCGGGCCATGGTCCACCCGATCGCCGGGACCCGGCACCGGGGCGCCACTCCGCAGGAGGACAACGACCTGGCCGAGGAGCTGCTCGCCGACCCCAAGGAGCGGGCCGAGCACCTGATGCTGGTGGACCTGGGCCGCAACGACCTGGGCCGGGTCTGCGAGCCGGGCAGCGTCGAGGTCGTCGACTTCATGTCCGTCGAGCGGTACTCGCACGTCATGCACATCGTGTCGACCGTGACCGGCCGGGTCGCCCCGGGCCGTACCGCCTTCGACGTGCTCACCGCGTGCTTCCCCGCCGGGACCCTCTCCGGCGCGCCCAAGCCGCGTGCCATGCAGATCATCGAGGAGCTGGAACCGAGCCGCCGCGGCCTCTACGGCGGCTGCGTCGGTTATCTCGACTTCGCCGGGGACTCCGACACCGCCATCGCCATCCGCACCGCGCTGCTGCGCGACGGCACGGCGTACGTACAGGCCGGAGCCGGCGTGGTGGCCGACTCCGACCCGGTGTCGGAGGACAACGAGTGCCGCAACAAGGCGGCCGCCGTCCTCCGCGCCGTGAACACGGCCAACCAGCTGAGCAGCTAGGGCCTGTCGGGGGTGGGGGGGAGGCGCGACGCAACACGGCCCCGGGTGACAAGATCACCGCGGTGCAGGCGATAGTGGAGTACGTGAGTGCCGTTCCCGAACCCCAGTCGCGTGCCGAATCCGCGCCGTCCGCCCGTGGCGGCGGCCGCCGCACCCTCGCCGCCGCCCTGCTCTTCGGCGCCGTCGGAGCCGCCGTCGTCCTGCTCGCCTCCGGGCAGACCTGGGCCGAGGGCCACGCCGCGGTCGGGGGCGGCTCCGTGCCGCTGCGCGCCACCGGACAGAACGTGACGGGTGTGCCCGCCGCGCTCGCGATAGTCGGGCTCGCCGCGCTCGTGGCGGTCTTCGCGGTCCGCCGGGCCGGCCGGTTCCTGGTCTCCGGGCTGCTCGCGCTGAGCGGCGCCGGGGCCGCGCTCGCCGCCTTCCTCGGCGCCGACGACAGCTCCGCGCTGGACGAGAAGGCCGCCAGGACCAGCGGCGACGCCGCCGCGACCATCGGCGGCCTCACCCACACCGCCTGGCCCTACGTCACCTTCGCGGGCGGCCTGCTGCTCCTGATCGCCGGGCTGCTCGCGCTCCGGTTCGGCGCCGCCTGGCCCGCGATGGGCGGGCGCTATGAGCGCGACGGCAGCCCCCGGGCCCGCAAGCCCCGCCCGGTCAAGGACCCGGACCGGCCCGAGGAGCTGTGGAAGGCCCTGGACCGGGGCGAGGACCCGACCGGAGTGTGAGCTGCCCCACGGGCGGCGACCCCAGGCTCGGGGCACGTACACGGGTGGGCGACAATGGTCGGTGAGCGGTCGGCGTCCCCGGACTGAGCGGCCGACTCCGCGACCCAGAGATTCACCAACGAGGAGCAACTCATGGCGGGCAGCAGCGGCGGCCACGGACACACCCCGGCCGCCTGGACCGGTTCGATCATCTCCTTCATCGGGTTCTGCGCGGCCTCGGTCTTCATCGTCGCCGCCAACCCGATCGGCTTCTGGGCCGGCACGGCGCTCACCGTGCTCGGCGCGGTCGTCGGCGGCATCATGAAGATGATGGGCATGGGCACCCCCAAGGAGACCGCCGAGATGGCCGCGGCCCGTGAGGACGCCGGCCTCAAGGCCCGCGCCCGCCTCGCCGAGGCCCGCTGAGACGACGCGCCACTCGACTGAGACAACGCTGTACGCAGATGAGGCGCGGCCCCCTGGGGCTGCGCCTCTCCGCGTGAACGGGGACAATCACCGCGTGGACGCCACCCCGACCCCGACGCCCGCCCCGACGGCCCCCGCCGCGGCGCGCCGGCTGCTCGTTCCGCTGGGCACCCTCGCCGGGGTCGCCGCCGCCTTCGCGTACGTGGGCGCGGTCGACCCGAACGAGCCCGGCCACTACCCCGTCTGCCCGCTGCTGCGGCTCACCGGGATCTACTGCCCCGGCTGCGGCGGTCTGCGCAGCGCCCACGACTTCATCACCGGCGACTTCGGCGCGGCCCTCGGGGCGAACGCGCTCGCGGTGGCCGGTTATGTGCTCTTCGCGGTCCTCTGGGTGGTCTGGGCCGTCCGCGCCACGCGCGGGCTGCCCTTCCGTGTCGACGTCAAGGACGCCCACTGGTGGGGCATCGGGGCGGTGCTGCTGGTCTTCTCGGTTGTCCGGAATCTACCGTTCGGGTCCGTGCTCGCGCCGTGACATTCCGTATATCTCCCCACGTCCCGGCTGTCCGAGGAGTGGGACGGGCGTCAACCGGATGCGGGCCCTTCGCTCCGGTGCGGATACCATCGTCATGGCTGATCCTGGCCGATCGTCAACGTCACCGTCCTGGAAGGGGGCCGCTCGCGTGAGTGTGCTCGACGAGATCATCGAGGGCGTCCGCGCCGATCTGGCGGAGCGGCAGGCGCGGGTCGGCCTCGACGAGCTCAAGGAGCGCGCCGCCAAGGCGCCCCAGGCTCGGGACGGCGTCGCGGCTCTGCGCGGCGAAGGCGTCAAGGTCATCTGCGAGGTCAAGCGCTCCAGCCCGTCCAAGGGCGCGCTCGCGGCCATCGCGGACCCGGCGGCCCTCGCCGCCGACTACGAGGCGGGCGGCGCCGCCGTCATCTCCGTGCTCACCGAGGAGCGCCGCTTCGGCGGCTCGCTCGCCGATCTGGAGGCCGTCCGGGCCAAGGTCGACATCCCGGTGCTGCGCAAGGACTTCATCGTCACCGCGTACCAGCTGTGGGAGGCCCGGGCGTACGGGGCCGACCTGGCGCTCCTGATCGTCTCCGCCCTGGAGCAGTCCGCCCTGGTGTCGCTGATCGAGCGGGCCGAGTCCATCGGGCTCACCCCGCTGGTCGAGGTGCACGACGAGGACGAGGTCGAGCGGGCGGTCGACGCGGGCGCCCGGATCATCGGCGTCAACGCGCGCGACCTGAAGACCCTCAAGGTGGACCGCACCGTCTTCGATCGCGTCGCCCCCGAGATCCCCTCGCACATCGTGAAGATCGCCGAGTCGGGCGTGCGCGGCCCGCACGACCTGATCGCGTACGCCAACGCCGGCGCGGACGCCGTCCTGGTCGGCGAGTCCCTGGTCACCGGCAAGGACCCCCGGGCGGCCGTCGCCGACCTGGTGGCCGCCGGCGCCCACCCGGCCCTGCGCCACGGACGGAACTGACCCCATGCCCATTGCCACCCGCCTCGCCCCCGGCTGCCGCCCCCGCGGCTGCCGCGCTCCGGCGCGCCGGGTGCACGGGCGACGGGTGCGGTACGTGATCGGCGACGAGCCGGGCCAGGTCAACGGGATGCGATGGCGCGGTGCCCTGAGCGCCGCCTGAGCTGCGCCCCTCAGGGGCGCGGGGAACTGCGCGACCGGCCCGGCGCGGCCCGCAGTCGCACACCCGGCTCATCACCGCGGCGCCTGGGCGCACTCGTGACCACACGTAACCCAGGACCGGGGCCAAGACGCCCCGGGGAGGTATCCCCATGTCCCACGAGTTCTTCATCCCCGACCCCGAGGGTCAAGTGCCCAGCCCCGAAGGGTACTTCGGAGCGTTCGGCGGCAAGTTCATCCCCGAGGCGCTGGTCGCCGCCGTGGACGAGGTCGCCGTCGAGTACGAGAAGGCCAAGGCCGACCCTGCCTTCGCCGCCGAGCTCAACGACCTCATGGTCAACTACACCGGCCGCCCGAGCGCCCTCACCGAGGTGCCCCGGTTCGCCGAGCACGCGGGCGGCGCCCGGGTCTTCCTCAAGCGCGAGGACCTGAACCACACCGGCTCGCACAAGATCAACAACGTGCTCGGCCAGGCGCTGCTCACCAAGCGCATGGGCAAGACCCGCGTCATCGCCGAGACCGGCGCGGGCCAGCACGGCGTCGCCACCGCGACCGCCTGCGCCCTCTTCGGGCTTGAGTGCACCATCTACATGGGCGAGGTCGACACCCAGCGCCAGGCGCTGAACGTCGCCCGGATGCGGATGCTCGGCGCCGAGGTCATCCCCGTGAAGTCCGGCAGCCGCACGCTGAAGGACGCCATCAACGAGGCGTTCCGCGACTGGGTCGCCAACGTGGACCGTACGCACTACCTGTTCGGCACGGTCGCGGGCCCGCACCCGTTCCCGGCCATGGTCCGCGACTTCCACCGGGTCATCGGCGTCGAGGCCCGCCGCCAGATCCTGGAGCGTGCCGGACGGCTCCCGGACGCGGCCGTGGCCTGCGTCGGCGGCGGCTCCAACGCCATCGGGCTCTTCCACGCCTTCATCCCGGACGCGGACGTCCGTCTGATCGGCTGCGAGCCCGGCGGGCACGGCATCGAGACCGGCGAGCACGCGGCGACCCTGACGGCGGGCGAGCCGGGCATCCTGCACGGCTCCCGCTCGTACGTGCTCCAGGACGACGAGGGCCAGATCACCGAGCCCTACTCGATCTCGGCCGGTCTGGACTACCCCGGCATCGGGCCCGAGCACTCCTACCTCAAGGACACCGGCCGCGCCGAGTACCGCGCGGTCACCGACGACGCGGCCATGCAGGCCCTGCGGCTGCTCTCGCGCACCGAGGGCATCATCCCGGCGATCGAGTCCGCGCACGCGCTCGCGGGCGCCCTCGAGGTCGGCCGCGAGCTCGGCAAGGACGGGCTGCTCCTGGTCAACCTCTCCGGGCGCGGCGACAAGGACATGGACACGGCGGCCCGCTACTTCGGGCTGTACGACAACGGGGCCGAGGGGGACGCGAAGTGAGCGGGAACGTACAACTGCTGAGCGACACCCTCGCCAAGGCGAAGGCCGAGGACCGCGCCGCGCTCATCGCCTATCTGCCGGCCGGGTTCCCGACCGTCGACGGCGGCATCGACGCGGTCAAGGCCGTCTTCGACGGCGGCGCGGACGTGGTCGAGGTCGGCCTTCCGCACAGCGACCCGGTGCTCGACGGGCCGGTCATCCAGACCGCCGACGACATCGCCCTCAAGGGCGGGGTGAAGATCGCCGACGTGCTGCGCACGGTCCGCGAGGCCCACGCGGCCACCGGCAAGCCGGTGCTGGTGATGACGTACTGGAACCCCATCGACCGGTACGGCGTGGAGCGCTTCACCGCCGAGCTGGCCGAGGCGGGCGGCGCCGGCTGCATCCTGCCCGACCTGCCGGTCCAGGAGTCCGCGCTGTGGCGCGAGCACGCCGACAAGCACGGCCTCGGCACGGTCTTCGTGGTCGCGCCCAGCAGCAGGGACGAGCGGCTCGCGCAGATCACCGCGGCGGGCTCCGGCTTCGTGTACGCGGCGTCCCTGATGGGCGTCACCGGCACGCGCGCGTCGGTCGGCGCGCAGGCCGAGGACCTGGTCCGGCGCACCCGGGCCACCACCGGCCTGCCGGTCTGTGTCGGCCTCGGCGTGTCCAACGCGGAGCAGGCCCAGGAAGTCGCGGCCTTCTCCGACGGCGTGATCGTCGGCTCGGCGTTCGTCCAGCGGATGCTGGACGCGCCGGACCACGCGAGCGGGCTCGCCGCCGTGCGCGCCCTCGCGGGTGAACTCGCGCAGGGCGTACGCCGTACGCCGTAAGGGCGCAGGCCGACGCCGCAACGCGCCGTAACCCCGCCCGGGCCGGGCGGACCGGGCTCGCGTTAGCTCGTACGGGTGGATATGGGACCGGGGAGGCACGTGGGTGCCTCCCCGGTTCGTTGCTGCGGGTGTGAGCGAGAAGAACCAAGAAGGCAAGAGAACAGCCCGCGAGCGGCTGGCCCAGGAGCGCGAGCGGCAGCGGTCCCAGGACCGCCGCAGACGCACGATGATCGTCGGCGGGGCGGTGGTGTGCGTCCTCGGGCTGGCCGCGGTGATCGGTGTGATCGCGGCCAACACCAAGAGCGACGACAAGAAGAGCACGGCGGGCCCGCTGCTCGCGCCCGCCGGCGCCGAGGGCAAGGACAACCTGGCCATCCCGGTGGGCGCCGCCGACGCGCCGTCCACGCTCACGGTCTGGGAGGACTTCCGCTGCCCGGCCTGCGCCGCGTTCGAGAACAGCTTCCGGTCCACGATCCACGAGCTGGAGGGCAGAGGCCAGATCCGCGTCCAGTACCACCTCGCCACCCTGATCGACCGCAACCTCGGCGGCAGCGGCTCGCTGCACGCGGCGAACGCGGCGGGCTGCGCACAGGACGCCGGGAAGTTCTCGGCGTACCACGACGTGCTCTACAGCAACCAGCCCAAGGAGACGGACGACGCGTACGGGAAGAACAGCAAGCTGATCGAGCTGGCCCAGAAGGTCCCCGGCCTCGACACGGCCGGCTTCCGCTCCTGCGTGGAGGGGGGCAAGCACAACAGCTGGGTCGGCAAGTCCAACGACGCCTTCCAGAACGGCGGCTTCAGCGGCACGCCGACGGTCCAGCTGAACGGGGAGTCGGT
Organism: Streptomyces sp. NPDC031265; assembly: GCF_055570295.1. NCBI lineage: Bacteria > Bacillati > Actinomycetota > Actinomycetes > Kitasatosporales > Streptomycetaceae > Streptomyces > Streptomyces sp. NPDC031265. Next base: position 226,512 of record NZ_JBVIHM010000002.1, on the reverse strand, counting down.
CTTCCCGCAGAGGGGCAGCGAGCAGATCAGCCCGGCGAACCTGAAGAAGTGGGTCGTCGAGGCGAACAAGGGCAAGCAGCCGGGGACGGCTTTGCCGTCGCAGCCGGGGGCGCCCGCCCCCAGTTCGCCGCCGGCGGGCGCGCCTGCCGTGTCCGGGGCGAAGCCGAGGTCCGCGCATGTGCCGGGGACGGTCCCGAAGAAGGCGCCGGCACCGGGCTCGGCGCATCCGGGGGCCCCGGCGGCCCACGCGGGACCGGGCGCGGGAACCGCGACCCGGTCCGGGGCGGGGACGGGAGCGGGGGCCGCTCCGGCTCCGGCGGCCCCTTAGGCCCCTGCCGTACCGCTCGTTACTCATAAGTTGCCGGGTGGGTGGTCCGACCGCCCGCCCGGCAGGGTAGCGTCGACCCTGCCATGAACCTCGCCTTCATTCCCAGCCCGTCGACCGGCGTGATCCATCTCGGACCGATCCCGCTGCGCGGCTATGCCTTCTGCATCATCATCGGTGTCTTCGTCGCCGTCTGGTACGGCAACAAGCGCTGGATCGCCCGGGGCGGCAGAGCCGGCACCGTGGCCGACATCGCCGTCTGGGCGGTGCCCTTCGGCCTCGTCGGCGGCCGCCTCTACCACGTCATCACCGACTACCAGCTGTACTTCAGCGACGGTGAGGACTGGGTCGACGCCTTCAAGATCTGGCAGGGGGGGCTCGGCATCTGGGGCGCCATCGCGTTCGGCGCGGTGGGTGCGTGGATCGGCTGCCGGCGCCGGGGCATCCCGCTGCCGGCCTGGGCCGACGCGCTGGCCCCGGGCATCGCCTTCGCCCAGGCCGTGGGCCGCTGGGGCAACTGGTTCAACCAGGAGCTGTACGGCAAGCCCACCGACGTGCCGTGGGCGCTGAAGATCACCGAGGGCACCAACCGGGTCGCGGGCACCTACCACCCGACCTTCCTGTACGAGTCGCTGTGGTGCCTCGGCGTCGGCTTCCTCGTCATCTGGGCGGACCGCCGCTTCAAGCTGGGCCACGGCCGGGCGTTCGCGCTGTACGTCGCGGCGTACTGCGTGGGACGCGGCTGGATCGAGTACATGCGGGTCGACGAGGCCCACCACGTGCTGGGGCTGCGCCTCAACGACTGGACCGCGATCACCGTCTTCGTGCTCGCCGTGACGTACATCGTGATCTCTTCGCGGGTGCGGCCGGGGCGGGAAGAGGTGGTCGAGCCGGGCGGCGTCGACGAGGCGGTGGAGCCGGGCTCCGCGGAGTCCGCCGACGCGGAGCCGGAGTCGGGGGATGCGCCCTCCGACGACGCGCCCGCCGGCGAGGCCGAGAAGTCGGTGCCGTCCGAGAACGGGACGACGAGCAAGAGCTGAGGCCCGTTGGGGCCGGGTTTCGTCTGCGGGCCGTCTGCGGCTGGTCGCGCAGTTCCCCGCGCCCCTGGGCGGCTGGGGCCTGTCCGGCGGATCTGGTCGCCCGCGAGGTGCCTGCGCCTTTCGGTCCCGGTGAGCGGGGTCCTGGTGTGTCCTGCTGCAAGGCGGAGGAGGGCGTCGACGCGATGGGGGTCCCCCTGCTCGAACGAAGTCGAGAGCTTGGGGGAGTCGGCAACCGACGACAACGCCGCTGGGGGTCCCCGCCCCTGGCCCTTGAGGCCTTGGGGGAGGGCGTGCCAGGACCCCGCGTCCCAGACAGGATCCGCCGGACAGGCCCTAGGGGCGCGGGGAACTGCGCGAGCAACCCAGCACGGCCCGCAGTCGACATGGGGGTCCGGGGGCGTAGCCCCCGGGAAGAACCCGCCCCCGCCCGGAGGCCACACGGCGGAGCCGCACATGTCACAGCGGGGGCGGGCGGGGTGGCGGATCGCGACGGTGCGCCAGCGCCAGCGTGCGGCGGGCCGCCTCCACCACCGCCGCGTCCACGAAGCGGCCGTCCGGTAGGGCCAGGGCTCCCGTGTCCGTGGGGGACGCCGTGAGGATCTCCTCCGCTGCGGCCACCTCCGACGGCGGTGGCAGATAGGCGCGTTCGATCACCGGCAGTTGTGCCGGGTGGATCGCCGCGCGGCCCAGGAAGCCCAGCGCGCGGCCGTGGGCGCAGGACGCGGCCAGGCCCGTCAGGTCGCTGATGTGCCGGTACACCGACTGGGCGGGCGGGGCCAGACCCGCCGCCCGCGCGGCCACCACCACCCGGCTGCGCGGCCAGTCCAGGCCCGACTCGTTGCGTACGCCCAGATCCGCGCAGAGGTCCGCCTCGCCGAGCGCGATGCCCCGTACCGCCGGGTGGGCGGCGGCGATCGTGTACGCGTACTCCACTCCCAGCGCGCTCTCCAGGAGCGGGTGGAGGGCGACGCCGGGGGCCAGGGCCGCGATGCGCTGGACCTGGAAGGCGTGGGTGACCTTGGGCAGGCGCAGGCCCGACAGGCCCGGGAGCCCGGCCAGGGTCCGTACGTCCTCCTCCGTGGCCACCCTGACGTGGACCGGCGTGGACAGCGGGGCGGCGAGCAGCTCCGCCGTCGCCGCCCGGGCGTACTCCTTGCGGTCCGGCGCCACCGCGTCCTCCAGGTCCACGATCACCACGTCCGCGCCCGCCGACAGCGCCTTCTCGACCACCTGCGGCCGGTCGCCGGGGGCGTACAGCCAGGTCAGCGGGACCATCGTCGTCACAGGGCGCCCGTCTTGCGCAGCGTGGTGATCTCCTGGGCGGACAGGCCCAGTTCGGTCAGGACCGCGTCCGTGTCCGCGCCGTGCGGGCGGCCCGCCCAGCGGATCGCGCCCGGGGTCTCGGAGAGCCGGAAGAGGACGTTCTGCATCCGGACCGGGCCCAGCTCCGGGTCGTCGACCGTGGTGAGTGTGTCGAGCGCGCGGTACTGGGGGTCCGTCATCACCTCGCGGATGTCGTAGATCGGCGCGATCGCCGCCTCCGCCTTCTCGAACGCCGTCATCGCCTCCTCACGGGTGCGCCGCCCGATCCAGCCGCCCACCGCCTCGTCCAGCTCGTCCGCGTGCTCGGCCCGCCCCGAACCGGTGGCGAACCACGGCTCGGCGATCAGCTCCGGGCGCCCCACGAGCCGCATCACCCGCTCGGCGACCGACTGGGCCGAGGCGGAGACGGCCAGCCAACTGCCGTCCGCCGTACGGTAGGTGTTGCGCGGGGCGTTGTTGCGGGAGCGGTTGCCGGTGCGCGGCTGGACGTAGCCGAGCTGGTCGTACCAGATGGGCTGGGGGCCGAGGACGGTCAGGATCGGCTCGATGATCGCCATGTCGATCACCTGTCCACGCCCGGTGGCGGTGCGCGCGGTGAGAGCGGTCAGTACGGCGTACGCGGTGGCCAGCGCGGCGATCGAGTCCGCGAGGCCGAACGGGGGCAGCGTCGGCGGGCCGTCCGGCTCGCCGGTGACGGCGGCGAAGCCGCTCATCGCCTCGGCGAGCGTGCCGAATCCGGGCCGGTGGGCGTACGGGCCGCACTGGCCGAACCCGGTGACCCGGGCCAGTACCAACCGGTCGTTGGCGGCGACCAGTTCGGGCCAGCCCAGGCCCCAGCGCTCCAGGGTGCCCGGGCGGAAGTTCTCGATGATCACATCGGTGGAGGCGGCGAGCCGGAGCAGGGTCTCGCGGCCGCCCGGCGTGGACAGATCGAGAGTGATCGTCCGTTTGTTGCGGCCGAGCAGCTTCCACCAGAGCCCGATGCCGTCCTTGGCGGGGCCGTGGCCGCGCGAGGGGTCGGGGCGGCGGGGGTGCTCGACCTTGATGACCTCGGCGCCGAAGTCGCCGAGCATCGTCGCCGCGAGCGGCCCGGCGAACAGGGTGGCGAGGTCCAGAACCCGCAGCCGTTGCAGGGGAGTCGTCGGCAGGGGAGTCGTCACCGCCCGGTTCCCTCGGCCCCGGCCGCCGCCGCGTCGATCTCCGCGCGGTACGGCATGGCGGCCACCGCGCCGGGCCGCTGGACCGAGAGCGCGGCGGCGTCCGACGCCCAGGCGAGCGCCTCGGGCATCGCCCGGCCCTCGCCCAGGGCGACGGCGAGCGCGCCGACGAACGTGTCGCCCGCGCCCGTCGTGTCGACCGCGGTCACCTCGGGGGCCGGCACCGCGACCGGGTCCTGGTCGCGCGCCGCGTACAGACTGCCCCGGGCGCCGAGCGTGACCACCACCTCGGGGACCAGCTCAAGGAGCGCGCGGGCGGCCGCCTTCGGGTCGCCGATGCCGGTGAGCGCGGCGGCCTCGTGCTCGTTGGCCACCAACAGGTCCGTGACGGCGAGGAGTTCGGGCGGCAGGGGCTGGACGGGGGAGGGGGTGAGGACCGTCCGCACCCCGTGGTGCCGGGCCGCCTCGGCGCCCTCGACGACCGTGTCCAACGGCAGCTCCAACTGGAGCAGCAGCGACTCGGCGCCCGCGATCAGCGCCTCGTCGCCGGGGCCGAGATGGGTGACGGAGGCGTTGGCTCCGGGGATGACGACGATCGCGTTGCCGCCGGTCGCGTCGACCACGATGTGGGCCGTGCCGGACGGTCCCTCGGTGGTGCGCACGAGGTCGGTGTCGACGCCGGAGCCGTCGAGCGCGGCCCGCAACCGTACGCCGAACCCGTCCGTGCCGACGGCCCCGATCATCGCGACGTCGCCGCCCGCGCGGGCCGCGGCGACGGCCTGGTTGGCGCCCTTGCCGCCCGGGATCGTACGGAAGTCGTGACCGGTGACGGTCTCGCCGCGGCGCGGGGCGGCCGTCACGTAGGCGACCAGGTCCATGTTGGTGCTGCCGAGCACCGCGATGCGCGTCATGCGCTCCGTACCTCCTGGGGGACGAGTTGTGCGGTCTGTTGTGCGGTTGCGTGTGCGCTTACTTGTGCGGTCGCCTGTGCGGTCAGTTCCGCCGTCAGTTCCGCTGTCAGTTCTGCGAGGGTGTCGAATCCGGTGCCGTCGAAGCCGGCGACGGTGGTGGCGAGACGGTTCTTGAGCGGTGCGGTCCAGCGGGCGGGCAGCGCGTCCGGGTGCCCGGCGAGGAGTCCCGTGAGCGATCCGGCGGTGGCCCCGTTGGAGTCGGTGTCCCAGCCGCCGGACACCGCGCGGCAGATGGAGCCGGAGAAGTCGCCGTCGGCGTGGGTGAGGGCGGCGGCGAGCAGGGCGGCGTTGGGGACGGAGTGCACCCAGTGGTAGGCGCCGAGGGCCGCGTGCAGCCGGTCGACGACCGTGTCGAAGTCGTCCTCTTCGCGGGCGAGACGGATCCCGAGGCGGACGGCCTCCGCGAGGCGGGAGCGCGGGGGGATCACGGCGAGGCCGCCGTGGAGGCAGCCGTGCACGTCGTACGCGCCGGTGGCGGCAAGGGAGATCGCCGCGGCCGTGAACATGGCGCCGTACACGCCGTTGGCGGTGTGGGTGAGAACGGCGTCGCGGTGCGCCTGCTCGGCGGCGGCCGCGGGGTCGCCCGGGTTGGTCCAGCCGTGGACGTCGGCGCGGATGGTGGCGCCGATCCACTCGCGGAACGGGTTGCGGTGGGTGGCGGTGTGCGGCGGCTCGATCCCGTCCAGGAGATTGCGGTACGCGACCCGCTCGGCGGTGAACGTACGCCCCGCCGGGAGCTCGTCCAGCCACAGCCGCGCCACGTCGGCGGTGGTGAAGGCGGGGCCGTGGCGCTGGAGTAGGAGCAGGCCGAGGAGCGGGTAGTTGAGGTCGTCGTCCTCGGGCATGCCGTCGATGTTCTCGGCGAGGGACGTGGGGGCGGAGCGGCGGTTCCAGGGGTACGCGGCGGCCAGCTCGGCGGGGAGGCGGTGGGCGGTGAACCAGCTGTGGAGGGGCCAGTTGCCGGTGGCTCGGGCGATGGCGCGGATGCCGGTCAGGGGCAGCTTCTCTACGGGTTTGCCGAGCAGGCAGCCGGCGGCTCGGCCGAGCCAGGCGGAGTGGAGGGCGTTGGTTCGCCCCTCCCCGCCCCTTCCCGCAACCCTCCGGGGGTGGGTGGGGGAAGGGGGAGGTGTTCCTGGGGGCTGCGCCCCCAGACCCCTGAGCGGGGGCTTCGCCCCCTGCACCTCCTCGGGGCTGCGTCCTGGGGTGGGTGGGTGGCCGGGGGCTTCGGGCTCGGGCCCCTGGGCGGGGCTGCGTCCCTGCACCTCCTCGGGGCTGCGCTCCGGGGCGGGTGGGTGGTTGAGGCCGTCCGGCCAGGTGGGTGTTGCGGATCTGATCGCCTCGAAGTCCGTCGGTTCTCGCTCCGCCAACGGGGAAGGCATCTCGGCCAGTTCGTCCAGGAGCCGGATCGCCAGGGCGCGCAGGGGCGGGGGTGCCGGGGTCGGGGAGGCGCCCGAGGGGGCGGGGGTCGCAGTGCCGCCCGCCGTTGCCCAGCGCGCTTCGATCCTTCTCGCGTCGCGGCCGTCCTCCTTCGCCTGACGGAGCTCGTGGGCGATGAGGTCCTCCGGCTGGACCCAGGTCAGGCGCAGGGGGGTCATCGGGTCAGCGCCTCGAAGGCCGTGCGGTGGGCGTCCTGGCGGGCGCGGTCCTTCGCGTACACCTCGCGCGTCACCTCCGTGAGGGCCCGCGCGGGGGCGTGCAGGTCCAGGCGGCTGGCCTCGGCGACCGGTTTGGACCAGGCGGCGGGGATGGGGGCCTCGCCCCGGAGCGCGCCCGCCAGCGCGCCCGCCATCGTCGCGATGGAGTCGCAGTCCCGGCCGTAGTTCACCGCGCCGAGTACTGCCGTGCGGTAGTCGCCGTCGGCGACGAGCAGCATGGCCAGGGCGATCGGGAGCTCCTCGATGGCGTGCAGGCGGGACGGGCGGCGGGCTCCCAGGGACGGGGCGCGGTAGTCCGGGCCGACCGTGTCGAAGGGGGTGACCGCCGCCCGGAGGGGAGCGAGGGCGGTCTCGAAGTCCGTGTGTGCGGATGCTGTTTCCGCCACGGCCTCGATCGCCGCGTGCGTTCCGTCCTTCGCCAGGGACAGGCAGGTCTCCACCACCCCGGCCGCCGTCGCGGCCGGGGCGCACGCCGCCGCCACCGCCGCCGCGAAGACGCCCGCCGCCTCCCGCCCGTACGAGGACTGGTGCGGGGCCGCCACCTCCAGGGCCTCCGCGTACGCCGCCGCCGGGTTGGCCGCGTTGACCAGGCCGACCGGGGCCATGTACATCGCCGCGCCGCAGTTGACGATGTTGCCGGTGCCCGCCTCGCGGGGGTCGACATGGCCGTAGTGCAGCCGGGCCACGATCCACTTCTCGGCGAGGAAGACGCGGTGGAGGGGGATTGTCTCGGCTTCGAGTTCGGGGATCCAGAGCGGGCGGGAGATCAGGTCGGGGACCAGGTGGTCCGCGATCGCGTACGCGTCCAGGTGGTCGCGGACCCGCTCGTACACCCGGATCAGCGCGTGGGTCATCAAGGTGTCGTCGGTGATGTGCCCGTCGCCCTTGTGGTACGGGGCGATCGGCCGCGCCGTACGCCAGTCGTCCCCGTGCCAGGGGCCGACGATGCCGTGGACGCGGCCGCCGTGCCGCTCCACGATCTGCTCGGGGGTGTAGCCCTCGACCGGGCCGCCGAGGGCGTCCCCGACGGCCGCGCCGACCAGGGCGCCGGTGATGCGGTCCTCAAGAGTGAGCGTCGCGTACGACGTCGTGAGCGTCATGCCGGAATTGTCCACCCTGGACGGTCAGTTCGGGGTGGTTCGTGGCATTTTCGCGAAAAGCTCAGCCGCCCGGGGGTGGCGCAGCGTGTCGGCGAGGAGCCCGGCGAGCTCCACGAGGTCGGTACCGGCCAGGCGTGGCAGGGCGCAGCCTGACAGGGTGCGGCAGGCGTCGAGCCAGGGGGCGGGGATCGCGGCGCCGCCGCCGAGCGCGCCGGTGAGCGCCCCGGCGAGGGCGGGCGCCGAGTCCGCGACCCGGGACAGACAGGCCGCGGCCGGGACCGCCTCGGCGACCGTGCCGCGCGAGGCGGTGGCGAGGGCGAGGGCGACGGGAACGGTCTCCGCGGCGGCGATCCCGTAGCTGTAGACGTGGTCCACGATCTGGTGCTCCAGGAGCGGGACCAGGGCGAACGCGCCCGCCGTGTCGTCGGCGAAGTCGTGCGCGAGCTTGACGGCGAGCCGGGCGTTGCGGCCGATCTCGGTGTCGGGCGGGAGTTCGTCGAGGGCGGCCGCCACGGCGTCCTCGACGCCGGCCCCGCCGAGCGCGGCCGCGATCGCCGCGGCGATGGCGCGGGCGCCGTGCACCCCGTCGCCGTCCTGGGTGTAGCGGGCGTCGAACTCGGCCAGTTCGGCGGCTTCCCGGGGCGCGCCGGGGTGGACCACGGCGAGGACCGCGGCGCGTACGCAGGCGGCGTCGTCGAAGTAGTGCGGGTTGTCGTGGCCGGTGGCGGGCGGGCGCAGGCCGGTGGCCAGGTTGCCGAGGCCCGCGCGTACGGAGATACGGGCGCGCAGGGGGAGCACCGCCGACTCGACCTCGGGGGCGCGGTCGGCGGCCGCGGCGACCTCGGCGGCGAGGAGGTTCCAGGCGCGGTCGACGGCGGCGCGGACGCGTCTGGCCGGGGTGAGGTGGGCGAGCAGGGGCTCGGCGGCGGTGAGTACGGTCTCGGCGGCGAACGCGGCCCACTCGGCATCGTCCGACGGGCCCAGGCGCAGGGGTTCGGGGGGCTGGTTGAGGGCGATGGGGACGGGGAGGGTGGTGGTGGCGTTCTGCTCGGCGAAGGTGTCGAGTTCGCGGGTGAGTCTTCGGGTCCACTCGGGCATGCGGGCCGCGCGGTGCCGCGCTGCCGGCCATCCTGCGGCGTCGCCTGCGGCCAGGCCCAGGAGGAGGCCCAGGATGCGGTCGTCTTGGTGCGGGGGTGGCGGGGTGGGCGCTTCGCGCCGGGATTCCCCCACCCCGCCGACCCTCCGGGGGTGGGGGCGGGTGGGGGAAGGGGAGGTGGTACCCGGGGGCTTCGCCGCCGGGCCTCCTTGCGGGGCCTGCGGCCTCTGTGCCCTGCTCGGGGGTGTAGCCGCCGGGCCTCCCGGCAGGGCTTGCGGTCCTTGTGCCCCGCTCGGAAGCGGCGCCGCCGGGCCTCCTTGCGGGGCTTGCGGCCCCTGTGCCCCGCTCGGGGGTGTAGCCGCCGGGCCTCCCAGCAGGGCCTGCGGCTCCCGCACCCCGCTCGGGCCCTGCACCCCCGGACCGCCGCTCCGAAGCATCGGCCCCGGCCCCCGCCCTGAAACCTCGTCACCCATCACGCGATCTGCCCTTCCTCTTCTTCCGGGTCCGGCGTCAGCAAGTCCGCGATGTCCAGGACGTGGTAGCCGCGCATCTCGGGGAGGCAGCTGCCGCGGACCGGGCCGATCGCGGACGACCAGGCGGGGGGGATCGATGCGGCACCGCCGTGCGCGCCTGCCAGGGCTCCCGCCACCGCCGCCGTCGTGTCCGCGTCGCGGCCCATGTTCACCGCCGTCAGGACCGACGCCGTGAAGTCGCCCCGGGCCGTGGCGAAGGCGCCGAAGGCCAGGGCGACCGCTTCGGGGGCAAGGTCCGTCCAGGGGTAGCCGCCGATCACCACCGCCGAGCGGACGGCCCTTTCGCCCTGGTCGGCCACCGCTACCGCGCGGCGCAGCGAGCGTGCCGTCCAGGAGTCCATCGGGATCACCGACAGAGCCGCCGCGATCACGGACGTGAGGCCCGCGCCCGTCATCGCCGCCGCGACGCCCGCCGCCACCGCCTGGCCGCCGTAGATGCCCTCGCCCTCGTGGCTGACGCAGCCGTCGATCGCCACCAGCCGCGCCGCCTCCTTCGGCGCCCCCGCGGCGAAGACGCCGAAGGGGGCCGCGCGCATCGCCAGGCCGTCGCTCCAGGCGTGGCGGTGCTGGGCGGAGATGGGGGCGGCGAGACCCCGGCGGAGGTTCTCCAGGGTGCCGCGCTCGCTGAAGCCCGCGCCCCGGAACGGGCCTTCGTCGAGGTCCGCGATCCAGTGGTGCCAGGCGTGTTCGACGTGGGTGACGGTGAGCGCCGAGCCGTGCCGGGCGAGCAGCAGGCCCGAGAAGATGGCGTACTCCGTGTCGTCCGTACCCGCCGGGTCGTCGGAGACGAAGCCCTCGATACGGCCCCAGCGGCGCCGGATCTCCGAGGGTTTGAGGTTCTCGGCGGGGGCTCCGAGCGCGTCCCCCACCGCCAGGCCCAGCAGCGCGCCTCTGGCTCGCTCGCGGATGGCCTCGGCTGTTCCCGGGCCGCTGGCGATCAACTCCATGGGAGGCCTTTCGACGTCGCCTGATCCTTCGGTTGATCTCTGCCACGCCGAACGAGCCGGGAGTCCATCTGTCACCCTCCCGCCACATGTGTGCAAGAGCGGACACGGATGAGCGCAACACTCCTCTGACCTGGGTAAGTACGGCCTGCCTTGCTAGCGCGGGGCTTACATCGAGCGTAATTTCGACGAAGACGAGGGGGGAGCGGGACGCGAGAGCCCGCTGCTGAACGCAAGGGGAGAGCTGTGTCCGTCATCAACACCGAAGCCACGCTGCACGAGGCGCACCGGGACAACCACACGCACCGGGACGTCAACGGCGGCTGGCTGCGGCCCGCCGTCTTCGGCGCGATGGACGGGCTCGTATCCAATCTGGCCCTGATGACCGGCGTCGCGGGCGGCGCCGTCTCGCAGCACACCATCATCGTCACCGGCCTCGCGGGCCTGGCCGCCGGAGCCTTCTCGATGGCCGCCGGCGAGTACACCTCCGTCGCCTCGCAGCGCGAGCTCGTCGAGGCCGAACTCGACGTCGAGCGCCAGCAGTTGCGCAAGCACCCGGTGGACGAGATGGAGGAGCTGGCCGAGCTGTACGTGTCGCGCGGCGTCGAGCCCGCGCTCGCCCGCGAGGTCGCCATGCAGCTCTCCCGCGACCCCGAACAGGCGCTGGAGATCCACGCCCGCGAGGAGCTCGGCATAGACCCGGACGACCTGCCGTCGCCGGCCGTCGCCGCCGTCTCGTCCTTCGGCTCGTTCGCGCTGGGTGCGATCCTGCCCGTACTGCCGTATCTGCTCGGCGCGAGTGCCCTGTGGCCCGCCGTGCTGCTCGCGCTGGTCGGTCTCTTCGCCTGCGGCGCCGTGGTCGCCAAGGTCACCGCGCGCTCGTGGCTGTTCAGCGGAATGCGCCAGCTGGCCCTCGGCGGCGCGGCCGCGGCCCTCACCTTCGGCCTCGGCTCGCTCTTCGGCGCGGCGGCGGGCTGACCGGGGCCCGGCCCCTACTGGCCCTCTGAGCCCCCCTGAGCCCCCTCAGCCCCTCTCGACTCGAAAGGCCCGCCAGGACGTACCCCCGTCCGGGCGGGCCTTCGCCGTGCAGGCGTGCGAGTCCGGGGTCACCATGTGACCTACGTCCTGCGCGGGATCGCCCCGCCACCCGTAGAATGCGGGAATATGCAGGACCCCACATAACTAGTCGTTACTCGGCGGTTTCGCATCTTTGAACACCGGGCATAGGCCGTACACACTCCGCCGACGCAGGCAATGAAGCCTGCCCCCGGAAGGCACGGCGATCGCCGCCCGAGTGTCCGCATGCTGGAATGGGCTATCCGGTTCCCGAGATCCGTCCCATCATGTAACCTGCACGAAATTTCGCAGAGGGCCAACGTCGTCCCTCGGTTATTCATATGCCACGACGACGACGGGAGAGCCGATGCGTTCCGACGCCTGGTCGCCCATGGACGGTCGACCTGCCCCGCAGGGGATGTACGACCCCCGTAACGAACACGACGCCTGCGGTGTCGGGTTCGTGGCCACCCTGACCGGTGAGGCCGGCCATGAGCTGGTCGAGCAGGCGCTGACCGTACTGCGCAATCTCGAACACCGGGGCGCCACCGGCTCCGAGCCGGATTCCGGTGACGGCGCCGGCATCCTGCTCCAGGTGCCGGACGCGTTCCTGCGCGAGGTCACCTCCTTCGAGCTGCCCGAGGCCGGTGCGTACGCCGTCGGCATCGCCTTCCTGCCCGTCGAGGACAGTGCCTCGTCCGTGGCGAAGATCGAGGCCATCGCCGCCGAGGAGGGCCTGGACGTCCTCGGCTGGCGCGAGGTGCCCGTCACGCCCGAGCTGCTCGGCAACGGCGCCCGCGCCACCATGCCCGCCTTCCGGCAGATCTTCGTCGCCGACGGCACCAGCAGCGGTATCGCGCTGGACCGCAAGGGCTTCGTCCTGCGCAAGCGCGCCGAGCGCGAGGCCGGGGTGTACTTCCCCTCGCTCTCCGCCCGGACGATCGTCTACAAGGGCATGCTCACCACCGGGCAGCTGGAGCCGTTCTTCCCGGACCTCTCCGACCGCCGGTTCGCCACCGCCGTCGCGCTGGTCCACTCGCGCTTCTCGACGAACACCTTCCCGAGCTGGCCGCTCGCCCACCCGTACCGCTTCGTCGCGCACAACGGCGAGATCAACACGGTCAAGGGCAACCGCAACTGGATGGTGGCCCGCGAGTCGCAGCTGGTCACCGAGCTGTTCGGGGAAGGCCGGGACGCCAAGGACCTGGAGCGGATCTTCCCGGTCTGTACGCCGGACGCCTCCGACTCCGCCTCCTTCGACGAGGTGCTCGAACTCCTCCACCTCGGCGGGCGCTCGCTGCCGCACTCCGTCCTGATGATGGTTCCCGAGGCGTGGGAGAACCACGACTCGATGGACCCGGACCGGCGCGCCTTCTACCAGTACCACGCCACGATGATGGAGCCCTGGGACGGCCCGGCCTGCGTCACCTTCACCGACGGCACCCAGGTCGGCGCGGTCCTGGACCGCAACGGCCTGCGCCCGGGCAGATACTGGGTGACGGACGACGGACTCGTGGTCCTGTCGTCCGAGGTCGGCGTGCTCGACATCGACCCGGCGAAGGTCGTCCGCAAGGGACGTCTGCAGCCCGGCAAGATGTTCCTCGTCGACACCGCCGAGCGGCGCATCATCGAGGACGACGAGATCAAGGCGGCGCTGGCTGCCGAGAAGCCGTACAAGGAGTGGCTGGAGACCGGCGAGATCGAGCTGGAGGACCTGCCCGAGCGTGAGCACATCGTGCACACGCACGCCTCGGTCACCCGCCGCCAGCAGACCTTCGGCTACACCGAGGAAGAGCTGCGTGTCATCCTCGCGCCGATGGCCCGCACCGGCGGCGAGCCGCTCGGCTCGATGGGCACGGACTCGCCGATCGCGGCCCTCTCCGAGCGCCCGCGGCTGCTCTTCGACTACTTCACCCAGCTGTTCGCGCAGGTCACCAACCCGCCGCTGGACGCCATCCGCGAGGAGCTCGTCACCTCGCTGCGCTCCTCGCTCGGCCCGCAGGGCAATCTGCTCGACCCGACCGCCGCGTCCTGCCGCAGCGTCACGCTGCCCTTCCCGGTGATCGACAACGACGAGCTGGCGAAGCTGATACACATCAACGCCGACGGCGACATGCCGGGGATGAAGGCCGCCACGCTCTCCGGCCTCTACCGGGTCTCCGGCGGCGGCGCCGCGCTCGCCGAGCGCATCGAGGCCATCCGCGCCGAGGCCGACGCCGCCATCGAGGACGGTGCCCGTCTGATCGTCCTCTCCGACCGGCACTCCGACGCCGAGCACGCGCCGATCCCGTCGCTGCTGCTCACCGCCGCCGTCCACCACCACCTCATCCGTACGAAGCAGCGCACCCAGGTGGGTCTGCTCGTCGAGGCCGGTGATGTGCGCGAGGTGCACCACGTCGCTCTGCTCATCGGCTACGGCGCCGCCGCCGTCAACCCGTACCTGGCGATGGAGTCCGTCGAGGACCTGGTCCGCGCGGGCACCTTCATCGAGGGCCTGGAGCCCGAGCAGGCCATCCGCAACCTGATCTACGCGCTCGGCAAGGGCGTCCTCAAGGTGATGTCCAAGATGGGCATCTCGACCGTCGCCTCCTACCGGGGCGCCCAGGTCTTCGAGGCCGTCGGCCTCGACGAGGAGTTCGTCGGCACGTACTTCATCGGCACCGCCACCAAGATCGGCGGCGCCGGGATCGACGTCATCGCCAAGGAGGTCGCCGCCCGGCACGCCAAGGCGTACCCCGTCTCCGGCATCGCGGCCACCCACCGCGCGCTTGAGATCGGCGGGGAGTACCAGTGGCGCCGCGAGGGCGAGCCGCACCTGTTCGACCCGGAGACGGTCTTCCGCCTCCAGCACGCCACCCGCGGCCGCCGGTACGACATCTTCAAGAAGTACACCGAGCGCGTGAACGAGCAGTCCGAGCGCCTGATGACGCTCCGCGGGCTCTTCGGCTTCTCCTCGGACCGCCCCTCGATCTCCATCGACGAGGTCGAGCCGGTCTCCGAGATCGTCAAGCGCTTCTCCACGGGCGCCATGTCGTACGGCTCGATCTCGCGCGAGGCGCACGAGACGCTCGCCATCGCCATGAACCAGCTGGGCGGCAAGTCCAACACCGGTGAGGGAGGCGAGGACCCGGACCGTCTGTACGACCCGGCGCGCCGCTCCTCCATCAAGCAGGTCGCCTCCGGCCGCTTCGGTGTGACCTCCGAGTACCTGGTCAACGCGGACGACATCCAGATCAAGATGGCCCAGGGCGCCAAGCCCGGCGAGGGCGGCCAGCTGCCCGGCCACAAGGTCTACCCGTGGGTCGCCAAGACCCGGCACTCCACCCCGGGCGTCGGCCTCATCTCGCCGCCGCCGCACCACGACATCTACTCCATCGAGGATCTGGCCCAGCTGATCCACGACCTCAAGAACGCCAACCCGGCGGCACGTATCCACGTGAAGCTGGTCTCCGAGGTCGGTGTCGGCACGGTCGCCGCGGGTGTCTCCAAGGCGCACGCGGACGTCGTCCTCATCTCCGGCCACGACGGTGGCACGGGTGCTTCTCCTCTGACGAGTCTCAAGCACGCGGGCGGCCCCTGGGAGCTCGGCCTCGCCGAGACCCAGCAGACCCTGCTGCTCAACGGACTTCGCGACCGGATCGTCGTTCAGACGGACGGCCAGCTCAAGACCGGCCGTGACGTGATCATCGCCGCGCTGCTCGGCGCCGAGGAGTTCGGTTTCGCGACCGCGCCGCTCGTCGTCTCCGGCTGCGTCATGATGCGCGTCTGCCACCTCGACACCTGCCCGGTCGGCATCGCCACCCAGAACCCGGTGCTGCGCGACCGGTTCTCCGGCAAGCCCGAGTTCGTCGTCAACTTCTTCGAGTTCATCGCCGAAGAGGTCCGCGAGCTCCTCGCCGAGCTCGGTTTCCGTACGATCGAGGAGGCCGTCGGCCACGCCGAGCTCCTGGACACCAGCCGCGCGGTGCGCCACTGGAAGGCGCAGGGCCTCGACCTGGACGCCCTCTTCTACGTGCCCGAGCTGCCCGAGGGCGCGGTGCGCCACGCCCGGGTCGAGCAGGACCACGGCCTGGCGAAGGCGCTCGACAACGAGCTCATCGAGCTGGCCGCCGACGCGCTGGGCGCCGACTCCGCCGAGGCCGCCCAGCCGGTCCGCGCCCAGGTCGCGATCCGCAACATCAACCGGACCGTCGGCACCATGCTCGGCCACGAGGTGACCAAGAAGTTCGGCGGTGCGGGCCTGCCCGACGACACCATCGACGTCACCTTCACCGGCTCGGCCGGCCAGTCCTTCGGCGCCTTCCTGCCGCGCGGTGTGACGCTGCGCCTGGAGGGCGACGCCAACGACTACGTCGGCAAGGGCCTCTCCGGCGGCCGCGTGATCGTCCGCCCGGACCGGGGCGCCGACCACCTCGCCGAGTACTCGACCATCGCGGGCAACACCATCGCGTACGGCGCGACCGGCGGCGAGCTGTTCCTGCGCGGCCGCACCGGCGAGCGGTTCTGCGTCCGCAACTCCGGCGCCCTGGTGGTCTCGGAGGGCGTGGGCGACCACGGCTGCGAGTACATGACCGGCGGCCACGCGGTGGTCCTGGGCGAGACCGGGCGCAACTTCGCGGCCGGTATGTCCGGCGGTATCGCGTACGTGATCGACCTCGACCCGAACCACGTCAACTCCGGCAACCTGGCGGCGGTCGAGGCCCCCTCGGAGGCCGACAAGCAGTGGCTGCACGACGTCGTGCGCCGCCACCAGGAGGAGACCGGCTCCACGGTCGCCGAGAAGCTGCTCGCCGACTGGCCCGCCGCGGCGGAGCGCTTCAGCAAGATCATCCCGTCCACGTACAAGGCAGTGCTCGCCGCCAAGGAAGCCGCTGAGCTCGCCGGTCTCTCCGAGCAGGAGACCACCGAGAAGATGATGGAGGCGGCGACCAATGGCTGACCCCAAGGGCTTTCTCACCACCGGTCGCGAGGTCGCCCAGACCCGCCCCGTGGCCGAGCGCGTCAAGGACTGGAACGAGGTCTACGTTCCCGGTTCGCTGCTGCCGATCATCAGCAAGCAGGCCGGACGCTGCATGGACTGCGGCATCCCGTTCTGCCACAACGGCTGTCCGCTGGGGAACCTGATCCCCGAGTGGAACGACTACGCCTACCGGGAGGACTGGTCGGCGGCGTCGGAGCGGCTGCACGCCACCAACAACTTCCCGGAGTTCACCGGGCGGCTGTGCCCGGCTCCCTGTGAGTCGGCGTGTGTGCTCGGCATCAACCAGCCCGCCGTCACCATCAAGAACGTCGAAGTCTCGATCATCGACAAGGCGTGGGACAGCGGCGACGTCACCCCGCAGCCGCCGGAGCGGCTCTCCGGCAAGACCGTCGCGGTCATCGGCTCGGGCCCGGCGGGCCTGGCCGCCGCCCAGCAGCTGACCCGGGCCGGTCACACGGTCGCGGTGTACGAGCGCGCCGACCGCATCGGCGGCCTCCTGCGCTACGGCATCCCCGAGTTCAAGATGGAGAAGGTGCACATCAACCGCCGCATCGAGCAGATGCGCGCGGAGGGCACCAAGTTCCGCACCGAGGTCGAGATCGGCCGCGACATCGACGCGGCGAAGCTGCGCAGGCGCTACGACGCGGTGGTCATCGCGGCCGGCGCCACGGTCTCCCGCGACCTGCCGGTCCCCGGCCGCGAGCTCAACGGAATCCACTTCGCCATGGAGTACCTGCCGCTGGCGAACAAGGTGCAGGAGGGCGACTTCGTGGCGCCCCCGCTCACCGCCGAGGGCAAGCACGTCGTCGTGATCGGCGGCGGTGACACCGGCGCGGACTGCGTGGGCACCGCCCACCGCCAGGGCGCGGCCTCGGTCACCCAGCTGGAGATCATGCCGCAGCCGAGCGAGGACCGCCCGGCCGGCCAGCCCTGGCCGACCTTCCCGATGCTCTACAAGGTCACCTCGGCCCACGAGGAGGGCGGCGAGCGGGTCTACTCCGTCTCCACCACCCACTTCGAGGGCGACGAGGACGGCAACGTCCAGTTCCTGCACCTGGTCGAGGTCGAGTTCGTCGACGGCAAGCTGACCCAGAAGCCGGGCACCGAGCGGAAGATCCCCGCGCAGCTGGTCACCCTCGCCATGGGATTCACGGGCACCGACCAGGCCAACGGCCTGGTCCAGCAGTTCGGCCTGAAGCTCGACGAGCGCGGCAACGTCGCCCGCGACGCGGACTTCGCGACCAATGTCGACGGAGTGTACGTGGCCGGTGACGCGGGCCGCGGCCAGTCCTTGATCGTCTGGGCGATCGCGGAGGGCCGTTCGGCAGCACGTGGTGTGGACCGGTACCTTACGGGGAGGAGCGAACTGCCCGCCCCGATCCGTCCCACGGACCGGGCCCTGACGGTCTGAGTCCCTCCACCCCAAAAACGTTCCGTACAACGGTGTACGGGCTGCGCCGGATCGGGGGATACCCCGGACCCCCGCAGCGCGGCGCCTGCCCCACTGTCCCCGACCGGACGACTGGGTGGGCGCCGCGGCGCGTCACCCCTTGCGGCCCCCGGAACTCCACCCGCGCGTCCTCCGCGTACGCCCCCAGGGCGCCCTGGGGGCAAGGGCGCCCGGTGCCGGTGAAGTCGGCGAGGCCCGCCGTGTCCACGGCCACCCGGAGACGGCCGCCCTCCCGCTGGACCCGGACCGTGTACCCCTTACGTCGTCAACGACGTGCACGGGACGAAGGTGCTGCCGGAGAACATCGGGAACCATGAGCCCGTGGCGTACCGCAACCATCCGCCGCGGCTGCCCGCGGACGAACTCGCGTGCCTGTCCGCTCTCCCCGCGGACGACCTGCGGCGGCCGCGCTAGCAGACCGTGGCCGCGCTCTTCGACGGCATGCCGGAGGACCTGTGGGAGTCCCTGCTCCCCCTGGATACGCCTGCAAGGACGCCGGGCTGCCGATGTTCTGGCAGTTCATCGGCTGCGGCGACCCCGGCAGCCGGCAGTTCGACTTTCTGCGCAAGCTCGACGAGCGGGCGGTCCCGGCGCTCCGGCCCGTCGACAACGCGGGGTTCTTCCACGCGGGCGCCGACCCGCGCCGGGTGGCGGACGCGGAGCTCTACGACCGTCTCCTCGGGGAGTTCCCGTACTGGCTGCGGGCGGCGCGGGCGCGGGGGATCGTGCGGCGACGGTCACGTCCCGGGTGGACGCCCGGCAACCCCCGGAGTAGTCCAGGCAGAAGATGCCGGGCACCTGCGGTTTGATGGGTGCATGGCATCGCAGACATTCCGCTGGAAAGAGTTCGAGACCGCCGAGCCGCAGTTCGCCGAGGCCGTGCGCGAGCGTTTCCTTCTGTACAAGCATCATGTCCTCGCGACCTTGCGCGCGGACGGCAGTCCCCGGGTCACCGGTCTTGAGGTCGAGATCCGTGGTGGCGAGTTGTGGCTCGGCATGATGCCGAACTCCCGTAAGGCGTACGACCTGCGCCGCGACCCGCGTTTCGCGGTCCAGGCGAACCCGGGGCCCGACGCGGAGATGGCCGAGGGTGACGTCCGGATCAGCGGACGGGCGGTCGAGGTCGTCGACGCCGGGGAGCTCGCCCGGTACGCGGGCGATGTGCATCCGCCCGAGCCGTTCCTCCTCTTCCGGGCGGAGCTGGCCGAGGTGGTCCACACGGGCATCGACAAGGAGGCGGAGGAGATCGTCCTGCGGGCCTGGCGCCCCGGCGCCGCCCTGCGCACCATCCGGCGGGGCAACGGGACCGAGCCGCCGCGCGAAGACGCCTAGGGGTACGCCGCCAGCACCTCCGCCCGGCAGGCGGCCGGTGTGCCCCAGGCGTCACGTAGCGGGCGCGCCTTGCGCAGCCAGAGGGAGAGGTCCAGCTCCTCGGTGTAGCCGATCGCGCCGTGGAGCTGGAGCGCGGCCCGGGCCGCCGTGTAGGCGGCCTCGCCCGCCGTCGCCTTCGCCGCCGCGAGGTCGCCCGGCGCGAGGGTGAGCGCCGCCCCGTACACCAGCGGCCGCGCGAACTCCACCGCGAGCAGTGTGTCCGCGAGCCGGTGCTTGACCGCCTGGAACGAGCCGATCGGCACCCCGAACTGGGTGCGCTGCTTGACGTACGCGACGGTTCGCCGCAGCAGCTCCTCGGCCACCCCGACCGCCTGGGCGGCCGCCGCGAGCCGGGCCCAGCGGACGGCGCAACCGACCGCCTCTGCCAACAGGGGTCCGGCGGCGAGGAGTTCCCCACCGGGGTCGGGGCGCGCGAGCCGCCGTGCGGGGTCGAGGGAGGTGAGAAGGGGGCCGTGGCCGGGGGCGAGCCGGAGCTCGGGGGCGGGGCCGGTGCGGCGGCCGGTGCGCGCGGCTCCTGCCCCACCGGTCCCGGCTCCACCGGTCCTGGCTCCACCGGTCCCGGCTTCCCCGGCCTCGCCCGGAGCGGCCCCGGCCCCGCCCGCCCCCGTCACCACCAGCACCACATCCGCCCCGTCTGGATCCAGCACATACCCCCCGCCCGCCCCCTCCGGCACCGCCAGCGTGACGACGCTCTCGCCCGCCAGCACGCCCGGCAGCAGGCGCTTGGCCGGGGCGGGGTCGCCGCCGTCCGCCAGGTGGCAGAGCAGGGCCGTCGCCGCCGCCGTCTCCACCAGCGGGCCCGGTACCGCGTGGCGGCCCAACTCCCGGTAGGCCATGGCCAGTTCGACCGGACGGCGACCCATCCCGTCGTGCGCCTCCGGCGCCGCGAGCGCGAACACCCCCGCCCCGGCGAGCCGCGCCCACAGCGCCCGGCCGGACCCGTGGTCCCCGGCCGACCAGGACCGTACGGCCGACGGGGTGTCCGAGGCGGTCAGGAGCGCGTCCAGGGAGCGGGCGAAGTCGCGCTGCTCGGCGGTCGGCAGAAACCTCATCGGGGGCGGCCCTTCGGGAGGCCGAGCAGGCGCTCGGCGACGATGTCGCGCTGGATCTCGTTGGTACCGGCGTACACGGGCCCGGCCAGGGCGAAGACGTACCCCTCTCCCCACCCTTCGGGCGACTCCGCCAACTCGCCCTCCGCGCCCAGCAGTTCCAGCGCCGTCTCGTGCAGCGTGATGTCGTACTCCGACCAGAACAGCTTGTTCAGGCTCGACTCCGCGCCCATCTCCCCGCCCGCCGCGAAGCGGGACGCGCCCGCGTACGTGAACAGCTGATAGGCCCGCGCCCCGATCACCGCGTCCGCCACCCGGTCGCGCATCCCACGGTCCTCGCCCCGCTCGTGCCACAGCCGTACGAGCCGGTCGGCGGCGGCCAGGAAGCGGCCGGGGGAGCGCAGGGTCAGGCCGCGCTCGTTGCCGGTCGTCGACATCGCGATGCGCCAGCCCTGCCCCGGCTCCCCGATGACGTCCTCGTCGGGGACGAACACCTCGTCCAGGAACAGCTCCGCGAAAGCGGGTTTGCCGTCGAGGCGGCCGATCGGGCGGACGGTCACCCCGGGGGCCCGCAGATCGAACATCACGTAGGTCAGGCCCTGGTGGGGGCGGGGCGCCGCCGGGTCCGTACGGAAGATGCCGAAGGCGCGGTCGGCGAACGCGGCCCGCGACGACCACGTCTTCTGGCCCGACAGCAGCCAGCCCCCGTCCGTGCGTACGGCCCGGGACCGCAGCGACGCCAGGTCGGACCCGGCCTCCGGCTCCGACCAGGCCTGCGCCCACACCACCCCCCCGCTCGCCATGTCCGGCAGCACCCGGGCGCGCTGCTCCTCCGTACCGTGGTCGAAGAGCGTCGGCGCGAGCAGGCTGATGCCGTTCTGGGAGACCCGGCCCGGCGCTCCCGCCGCCCAGTACTCCTCCTCGAAGGCCAGCCACCGGAAGAGGTCGGCGCCCCGGCCCCCGAACCGCTCGGGCCAGGAGACGGCCGACCACCGCCCGGCGTACAGCTCGGCCTCCCACTCCCGGTGCGCGGCGAAACCCTCCGCCGTCTCCAGGGAGGGGAGCGGCGCGCCCGGCACATGGACGGCGAGCCACCGGCGCGCCTCGGCGCGGAAGGCGTCCTCCTCGGCCGTGTGGTCCAAGTCCATTGCGGGGCCCGCCCCTTCGCGACCGTTCCCTAACAAGTGTTTGGTAGGTTAGCCTGCGGACGTGACCGACAACAAGGTTCCGTACGTGCCCGGGCACGGCCTCCTCGACGGCCGCACCGCCGTCGTCACCGCCGCCGCCGGGGCCGGGATCGGCGGCGCGACCGCCCGCAGGTTCCTGGAGGAGGGCGCGCGGGTGCTGGTCAGCGACGCGCACGCGCGCAGGCTCAAGGAGACCGAGGAGGCCCTGGCGGCCGAGTTCGGCGCCGGCGCCGTGGCCGCGCTGCCCTGCGACGTCACCGACGACTCACAGGTGCGCGCGCTGTTCGACGGGGCGGTACGGCTGCACGGCCGCCTCGACGTCGTCGTCAACAACGCGGGCCTCGGCGGCACTGCCGAGCTGGCCGACATGAGCGACGAGCAGTGGGACCGGGTCCTCGACGTCACCCTCAACGGCACCTTCCGGTGCACCAGGGCGGCCCTGCGTGCCTATCGGGCCGCCGGCCGGGGCGGCGTGATCGTCAACAACGCGTCCGTCGTCGGCTGGCGCGCCCAGGCCGGGCAGGCCCACTACGCCGCCGCCAAGGCGGGCGTCATGGCGCTCACCCGCTGCGCGGCGATCGAGGCGGCCGCCCACGGGGTGCGGGTCAACGCGGTCTCGCCCTCCCTGGCCATGCACCCCCACCTCGCCAAGGTCACCTCCGCCGAGCTCCTCGACGAGCTCGCCGCGCGGGAGGCCTTCGGGCGGTACGCCGAGCCGTGGGAGGTGGCCAACGTCGTCGTCTTCCTGGCCAGCGACTACTCCTCCTACATGACGGGCGAAGTCGTCGCCGTCAGCAGCCAGCACGCCTAGCGCCGCCGCCCAGGACCCCCAGGACCACAATGGACCCGTGCCGAAGAACAAGAAGCAGCAGGTGACCGGCGTGCCCGAGCGGCGCGGAGAACTCCTCGCCACCGCGGCCGAGGTGTTCGCCGCCCAGGGCTACAACGCCACCACCGTCCGCAGGATCGCCGACGAGGCGGGCATGCTCGCGGGCAGCCTCTACTACCACTTCGATTCCAAGGAATCGATGCTCGACGAGATCCTCTCCACCTTCCTGACCGAGCTGTGGGAGGGGTACGACGCCGTGCTCGCGGCCGGGCTCGGGCCGCGCGAGACCATCGAGGCCCTGGTCACCGAGTCCTTCCGGGAGATCGACCGGCACCGGGCCGCCGTCGCGATCTACCAGAAGGAGTCCAGGCACCTCACCGCGCTGCCGCGCTTCGGCTACCTCGCCGACTCGCAGCGGAAGTTCGAGGAGGCGTGGCTGGGGACCCTGGAGCGGGGGGTCGCGGCGAAGGCGTTCCGGGCGGACCTGGACGTCCGGCTCACCTACCGGTTCGTCCGCGACACGGTGTGGGTGGCCGCGTCCTGGTACCGGCCCGGCGGACAGCACAGCCCGGAGGAGATCGCCCGCCAGTACCTGTCGATGGTGCTGGACGGAATCGCCGTACGAGAGTAATCCGTTGGCGTATCAGGGGAGTTGAGAATGGGCGAGGCATACATAGTCGAAGCGGTGCGCACCCCGGTGGGGCGACGCGGGGGCGGGCTCGCGGGTGTCCACCCGGCGGACCTGGGGGCGCATGTGCTCAGCGCGCTCGTCGAGCGCTGCGGGATCGACCCGGCCGCCGTCGAGGACGTCGTCTTCGGCTGCCTCGACGCGGTCGGGCCGCAGGCCGGGGACATCGCGCGGACGGCGTGGCTGGCGGCCGGGCTGCCGCAGGAGGTGCCGGGCGTCACCGTCGACCGCCAGTGCGGCTCGTCCCAGCAGGCCGTGCACTTCGCCGCGCAGGCCGTGCTCTCCGGCACCCAGGACCTGGTGGTCGCGGGCGGCACCCAGAACATGTCGATGATCCCGATCGCCTTCGCCTCCCGGCAGGCGGCCGAGCCGCTCGGCCTGACCGAGGGCCCCTTCGCGGGCTCCGCGGGCTGGCGGGCGCGGTACGGGGACCAGCCCGTCAACCAGTTCCACGGCGCCGAGCTCATCGCGCACAAGTGGGGGGTCAGCCGCCAGGACCAGGAGGAGTTCGCACTCCGCTCGCACCGGCGCGCGATCCGGGCCGCCGACGAGGGCCGCTTCGTACGCGAGACCGTGCCGTACGGGGACGTGCGCGTCGACGAGGGGCCGCGCCGCGACACCACGGCGGAGAAGATGGCGGCCCTGAAGCCGGTCGTCGAGGGCGGCACGATCACCGCCGCGTGCTCCTCCCAGGTCTCGGACGGCGCGGCCGCGATGCTCCTGGCGAGCGAGCGGGCCGTACGGGAGCACGGGCTCACCCCGCGCGCCCGGATCCACCACCTCTCGGTACGCGGCGAGGACCCCATCCGGATGCTCTCGGCGCCGATCCCGGCGACGGCGTACGCGCTGAAGAAGACGGGCCTGACGATCGACGCGATCGACCTGGTCGAGATCAACGAGGCGTTCGCGCCGGTGGTGCTCGCCTGGCTGAAGGAGACCGGCGCGGACCCGGCGAAGGTCAATGTCAACGGGGGCGCCATCGCGCTGGGGCACCCTTTGGGAGCCACCGGTGTACGGCTGATGACGACGCTGCTGCACGAGCTGGAGCGCACCGGCGGGCGCTTCGGCCTCCAGACGATGTGCGAGGGCGGTGGCCAGGCGAATGTGACGGTGATCGAGCGCCTGTGAGCCGGGCCCGGGGGAGTGGTGCGGCCCACACGGCCCGCACCTGCCCCTGAGGGGGGCACGTGGTACAGTTTCTCCGTTGCAGTTTTGGTACCCATAGACTTTATGTGCGCCTGACGGGAATGTTCCTCAGGCGCATTATTGTTTTTCCGGCTTTCTCCGGATGGGGCCCCTACCTATTCAGGAGAATGACATGGCTACTGGCACCGTGAAGTGGTTCAACTCGGAAAAGGGCTTCGGCTTCATCGAGCAGGACGGTGGCGGCCCGGACGTCTTCGCCCACTACTCGAACATCGCCTCCTCCGGCTTCCGTGAGCTCCTTGAGGGCCAGAAGGTCTCCTTCGAGGTCACCCAGGGCCAGAAGGGCCTGCAGGCGGAGAACATCCTCCCCGTCTGATCACGGCGAATTCCGAGCCGGGGCCCGCACCGCGCAGGTGCGGGTCCCGGCTTGCGTGCTGTCCGTCCACCGGGCCCAGGAAGGCAATTTCCGTATGACGCGTATGACCCCCCGCAAGCGCTCCACCTCCAGCTCCGCCAAGCCCGCCGCGAACGCCGCGCGCGGCCGGACCGTGCAGCCGCAGGGCGAATTCACGTTGCCGGAAACGGTCACGCCCGCGCTGCCCTCGGTGGCCGGTTTCGACGACCTCGACATGCCCGCGGCGCTCCTCAAGACGCTGGCCGCGCAGGGCGTGACCGAGCCGTTCCCGATCCAGGCCGCGACCCTGCCGAACTCCCTCGCAGGCCGCGACATCCTCGGCCGCGGCCGCACGGGCTCGGGCAAGACCCTCGCCTTCGGCCTCGCACTCCTGGCCCGTACGGCCGGCCACCGCGCCGAGCCGAAGGCGCCGCTCGCCCTCGTGCTCGTGCCGACGCGTGAGCTGGCCCAGCAGGTCACCGACGCGCTGACGCCGTACGCCACGGCCGTCAACCTGCGCCTGACCACGGTCGTGGGCGGCCTTTCGCTCACCAAGCAGTCGAACGCGCTGCGGCGCGGCGCCGAGGTGCTCGTGGCGACGCCCGGCCGCCTCAAGGACCTCATAGAGCGCGGCGACTGCGTGCTCGGCCAGGTACGGATCACCGTCCTCGACGAGGCCGACCAGATGGCCGACATGGGCTTCATGCCCCAGGTCACGGCGCTGCTGAAGCAGGTCGAGCCGGGCGGGCAGCGCATGCTGTTCTCCGCGACCCTGGACAAGAACATCGACCGCCTGGTCCGTATGTTCCTGACCGACCCGGTCGTCCACTCGGTGGACCCGTCGGCGGGCGCGGTCACGACGATGGAACACCACGTCCTCTACATCCAGGACGAGACCGACAAGAAGGCCGTCACCGCGCGGATCGCGGCGCGCGACGGCCGGGTGATCATGTTCCTGGACACCAAGCGTTCGGTGGACCGGCTGGTCAAGCGGCTGCTCGCGAGCGGCGTACGGGCGGGGGGCCTGCACGGCGGCCGCTCCCAGCCGCAGCGCAACCGCACCCTTGAGCAGTTCAAGAACGGCCAGCTCACCGCGCTCGTCGCGACGAACGTGGCGGCGCGTGGCATCCACGTCGACGACCTCGACCTGGTCGTCAACGTCGACCCGCCCACGGACCACAAGGACTACCTCCACCGAGGCGGCCGCACCGCCCGCGCGGGCGAGTCCGGCAGCGTCGTGACGCTGGTCCTGCCCGAGCAGAAGCGGGAGATGAGCCGCCTGATGACGTTCGCGGGGATCCGTCCCCGGACGGCGGCGGTGAAGTCGAGCGACGAGGAGCTGGTACGGGTCACGGGCGCGCGCGAGCCGTCCGGGGTGCCGGTCGTGATCGAGGTCCCGGCCCCGACGCCGCCGTCGGGTGCCCGCACCCGTAGCCGGGGCGCCCGCTCGGGCTCCCGCACGTCCTCGGGCCACACGGGGCAGTCCCAGGGTGCCCGTACGCAGGGTTCTGCCCAGGGTGGCCGCGCTCAGGGTTCTGCCCAGGGCGGTCGGGCTACGGGTTCTGCCCAGGGTGGCCGGGCCGGGCAGTCCCAGGGCGGGGCCCGGAGTGCCCAGTCCCAGGGCGCCCGCGCCCAGGCCGGCGGGGCGCGGCGTGGCCGTCCCCAGTCGGGCGGCCGCCGCAGCGCGTCGGCGTAGCCGGAGCTTCCACCGGTCTCAGCGCCCCCAGACCCCTCTGTTTGTCTGCGGCCCCGGTGGGGGCTGGTCGCGCAGTTCCCCGCGCCCCTTAGGGGGATGGGGGTGTCCAGCGCGGACAGGTCGGGCAGCGGGGGCACATTCAGCTCCTCCGGCGTTTGAGGAGCAGGGGGCAGGGAGCGAAGCTCCCGCCCTTCAGGGGCGCGGGGAACTGCGCGACCAGCCACAGACGACCCGCAGACGAACGAGGTCCGGGGCGGAG
Organism: Streptomyces sp. NPDC031265; assembly: GCF_055570295.1. NCBI lineage: Bacteria > Bacillati > Actinomycetota > Actinomycetes > Kitasatosporales > Streptomycetaceae > Streptomyces > Streptomyces sp. NPDC031265. The sequence goes on along the minus strand of NZ_JBVIHM010000002.1, from coordinate 200,241 downwards.
CCCCGAAAGCGGGGGCGGGGGCGAAGCCCCAGCGGGGGTACCGGGGGCGGAGCCCCCGTGAGCGGGGTGTAGGGGCCGCAGGCCCCGCCAGGGATCCGGGGCCGCAACTCCCGTGAACAGGGTGCGCGGGCCACAGGCCCCAGCGTGGCGGTACCGGGGCCGCAGGCCCCGTCAGGGGTGCAGGGGGCGGAGCCCCCGCAAGCGGGTGCAGGGGCGCAGCCCCGCGACGGGGGTCCGGGGGCGTAGCCCCCGGGAGAGCCACATCACCCCCCACCCACCCCCGGAGGGTTTAGGGAAGGGGCGGGGTGGGGCCAAGGTCACGGAGCGCGGACAGCGTCGCCGTCGCCTCCCGCATCACCCTCCCCACGAGCTCCCCCACGCTAGGCAGATCCTCAATCACCCCCGCCACCTGCCCGGACGCCATCACCCCCGCCTCCACCCGCCCCTCCACCATCGACGCCCGCAGCAGCATCGGCGTATTCGCCGCAAGCAGTACCTGGCTCCACGTCAGGTCCTTGCCGTGGCGAAGTGCGCGGCCGTCCGCCACCAGACGGGCCCACGACGAGCCCGACAGCGAGCGGAACGCCGCCGCGTGCCGCACGGCAGAGACCAACGAACGCACCCGCCCGGCCCGTTCGAGCAACGCCACCAGCTCCGTACGGAGCATGCGGTGCGGCAACCCGTCCACCGCCCGCGTCACCGTCACGTCCCCCACCCCCGCCGCCAGATACCGCGCCTTCACCGCATCCGGCACCGGAGAGTCCGACGTGAGAAGGAACCGCGTGCCCATCGCGACCCCGGCCGCCCCGTACGCCAGCGCGGCCACCAGCCCGCGCCCGTCGTGGAAGCCCCCGGCCGCCACCACCGGGATGTCCACCGCGTCCACGACCTGCGGCAGCAGGACCGTCGTCGCCACCTCGCCGGTGTGCCCGCCGCCCTCCCCGCCCTGCACGATCACCGCGTCCGCGCCCCACGCCGCCACCTTCTCGGCGTGCCGCCGCGCCCCGACGGACGGCACGACCACCACCCCCGCGTCCTTGAGCGAGGCGATCAGCTCCCGCGAGGGGGCGAGCGCGAAGGACGCCACCCGTACCCCTTCCTCCACGATGATCCGCACCCGCTCCCGCGCGTCCCCCGCGTCGGCCCGCAGGTTCACCCCGAACGGCGCGTCCGTACGCGACTTGACCTCCCGTACCGCCGCGCGCAGCTCCCGCGTGGTCATCGTCGCCGAGGCGAGGATGCCCAGCGCCCCGGCCTCGGCCGTGGCCGACACCAGCCGGGGACCGGCCACCCACCCCATCCCCGTCTGCACGATCGGGTGCCGCACTCCCACCAGCCGGGTCAGTGCCGTCTCCATCAGCTACGGACCTCCCCGTCGCGCCGCCCCTCCGGGTCCAGCACCTCCCGTATCAGACGCAGCTCTTCGGGAGTGGGGTCCCGGGTGTACGGGACCTCGTCCTTCACCGTCAGCTCGAAGCCCGTCGCCGCGCGCACCTGCTCCACCGTCACCCCGGGGTGCAGCGACGCCAGTCGCATCGTGCGGTCCGGTGTGGCGAAGTCGAGGACGCCGAGGTCGCTGACGACCCGGGGGATGCGGTGGTAGCGCGCCCCGGCGGCGGCCGCCCGGTCGTAGCCGACGCCGCACACCATGTCGACCTCGGGCACGAACACCCGGGGGGAGTGGCGCGGGATCCAGTAACTCACCGGGTTGTTGAGGGTGTTGACGGGGGCGCCGCGCACCCCGAGCAGCTGGCGTGTGGGCGCCGCCCAGTCGCCGATGCAGGAGATGTTCTGGTTGCCGAACCGGTCGATCTGGCTCGCGCCCATCATCACGTGCCGTCTGCCCCCGGTGACCATGGTCAGATGGCGGCGGTACGGCAGCCAGCCCTCCGCCGCCCCGTCCGCCCCGACCAGCGTCGCCTCGCCGTCGGTGAGCAGCAGGTCCGGGGCGAAGGTGCGCCGGGCCAGGCGCGCGCCCAGCGACGGGATCAGGCCCATCGGGCTGGCCAGCACCTCCCCGTCGCCGCGCCAGGCCTCGGCGCAGGCGATCACGCAGTACTCGGCGCGGCCGATCACCACGGTCGAGTCCGTCATCGGACCTCCTCGTGCCAGGCCTGGACGGCCGACTGGTAGCTCTTCTCGTCCGGCCCCGCCAGGAACCGCGGGGCGAACTCGTCCCACGGTGTCGTCGCGTACAGCTTCTGGAACGGCTCGTCCCGCCCGTAGTCCGGTACGCACGACGTGAAGTGCGCTCCGTTCGGCGTCTCGACGACGCCCGTGACCGAGTGGCGTCCGACCAGGAGGGTCTGCGGGACGGCGTCCGCGAAGCCGCCCGGCTCGACGAGTTGTTCGCAGGAGACGTACGCGCTGTCGGCGGCCTCGCAGAACAGGTCGTCGAAGTAGGGGTCGGGGCCCAGGTACTGGGCGTTGCCGAGCCGGTCGGCGCGGTTGAGGTGGACCAGGGCCGCGTCCATGTGGAGCGCGGGCACGGCCACGAACGTCTCCCCGTCCTCGTACGGCGAAGTCACCGTCCGCAGACCGGGGTTGACCCGCATGACGTCCGAGCCCAGTCCGGCCCGTACCGGCAGGAAGGGCAGCCGGTTGGCGGCCGCGTGCAGCCCCCACATGAACATCGCCTCGTCGATCTCCGTCAGCGTGAACGCCCCCGCCTCGCGCGCCGCGCGGAAGTGCGGCTCCAGCGGGATGGAGTCGAGGGTGGCGAAGGGGGCGATCAGCCTGCGGATCCTTCCGGCGGCCGCGAGCAGTCCGACGTCCGGGCCGCCGTACGAGATCACCGTCAGATCCGTCACCGGCGCTCTGAGCAGCGCCCTGACCAGCGCCATCGGCTTGCGGCGTGAGCCCCAGCCTCCGATGCCGAGGGTCATGCCGCTGTGCAGCCGCGCGACGGCCTCCTCGGGCGTCATGGTCTTGTCCGTCATGCCCGCTCCTTCCCCTTCCCCGGTTCCTCGCCGAAGGTGTCGCGGACCCGGTCGGCCACCCCGCTGAGGTTGGCCTCGAACGTGAAGCCCTGTTCGAAGCGGTAGCTGCGGCGGACGTCGACGGGGTCGATGCCGTTGATGGCGGCCTTGGCCAGCCGGATGAGTGAACCGTCCTTACGGGCGATCTCTCGCGCCAACTCCACTGCGGTGTCGAGGAGTTCGGAACCGCGGACCACCTTCCACACCGATCCGTGGGCCAGCAGCTCCCGGGCCGTGGCCGTCCGCGAGGTGTAGTAGAGCGCGCGCATCAGGTGCTGGGGGACGAGCCGGGCCAGATGGGTGGCGGCGCCGAGTGCGCCCCGGTCCAGCTCGGGCAGCCCGAAGGTGGCGTCCTCGCTGGCGACCACCACGTCGGCGTTGCCCACCAGACCGATCCCGCCGCCCAGGCAGTGCCCCTGCACCGCCGCGACCACCGGCACCTCACACTCGTACACCGCCGCGAAGGCCTCGTAACAGCCCCGGTTGGCGCCGATGAGCGCGCTGTGGCCGGGGTCGCGCTGCATCTCCTTGATGTCGACCCCGGCGTTGAAGCCGCGCCCCTCGGCGGCCAGGACGACACAGCGGATCTTGGGGTCGCGCCCGGCCGTGCGCACGGCGTCGGCCAGCTCGTACCAGCCGTGCACGGGAAGCGCGTTGACGGGTGGGAAGTCGACGGTGACGAGGGAAATCCCCTTCTCGGGGCCGGTGGTGGAGACACCCATGAGCGGATCAGCTACCTTTCCACCAAACATTTGTTAGGTAGGGAAGGTAGCAGCGGATGGAGCTGGCCGGGAAGGCGGCGGTCGTCACGGGCGGCACCCGGGGCGTCGGTGCGGGCATCGCGCGGGCGTTCCTCGCGGCGGGCGCCGAGGTGGTGGTCTGCGCCCGCAGACCGCCGGAGCGGCCGGTCGGAGCGGAGGGCAGGGAGGCCGAGTTCCGCCCGCTCGACCTGCGGGAACCTTCCGCCGTACGGGAGTTCTTCGACGCGGTCGCGACGGCGTACGGGCACCTCGACGTGCTCGTCAACAACGCGGGCGGCACGCCCTACCGCCTCCTCGGGGAGTCGCCCGCCGAGCGCCACGCGCGCGTGGTGGAGCTCAACCTCACCGCGCCGCTCACCGCCTCGCTCGCCGCGTACCCGCATCTGCGGGCGTCCGGCGGCTCGGTGGTGATGATCGGCAGCGTCAGCGGTACGCGCGCCTCGCCCGGCACCGCCGCGTACGGCGCCGCCAAGGCGGGCCTGGAGAACCTGGCCCGCTCGATGGCGGTGGAGTGGGCGCCCGGGGTGCGGGTCAACACGCTCGTCCTGGGAATGGTCCGCACCGAGCTCGCGCATCTGCACTACGGGGACGGGCAGGGCGTCGAGGCCGTCGCCAGGACCGTGCCGCTCGGCCGCCTCGCCGAGCCGGGCGAGGTGGGGGAGGCGGCCGTCTTCCTCGCCTCCGCGCGGGCCGCGTACATCACCGGCGCGTCCCTCCTGGTCCACGGCGGCGGCGAGCGCCCGGCGTTCCTCGACGCGGCCACGGTCAACAAATCACCCGAGGAGCAAGGGAGTTGAGATGACGGACATCAGTGCGGGGCGGGTCGTCGTGGTGACCGGGGCGGGGCGGGGGCTCGGCCGTGCGCACGCCCTGGCGTTCGCGGCCGAGGGGGCGAAGGTCGTCGTCAACGACCTCGGCGTCGGCCTCGACGGCTCCCCCGCCCCCGGCAGCCCGGCCGAGCAGGTCGCCGCCGAGATCCGTGCGGCGGGCGGTGAGGCGGTCGCACACGGCGGGGACATCGCGACGGCGAAGGGCGCTGCCTCCCTCGTCGAAGCCGCCCTCGACCGCTTCGGCCGCCTGGACACGCTGGTGAGCAACGCGGGCTTCCTGCGCGACCGGATGCTGGTCAACCTCGACGAGGACGACTGGGACGCGGTCCTCCGGGTCCACCTCAAGGGCCACTTCCTGCCGCTGCGGGCAGCGGCGGCGCACTGGCGCGCCGAGTCCAAGGCGGGCCGCGGGCCGGTGGCCCGGGTCGTCCACACGACCTCGGGGGCGGGCCTGCTCGGCAGCGTGGGCCAGGGGAACTACGCGGCGGCCAAGGCCGGGATCGTCGGCCTCACGCTGGTGGCCTCGGCGGAGCTCGGGCAGTACGGCGTCCAGGTCAACGCGATCGCCCCGGCGGCGCGCACCCGGATGACCGAGCAGGTCTTCACCGGCCTCGCGGCCACACCCGAGGACGTGTCACCGCTGGTGGTGTGGCTCGGCTCGGCGGCGAGCGAGGGCGTGACGGGCCGGGTCTTCGAGGCGGAAGGGGGCCGCATCACGGTCATGGAGGGCTGGCGCCCGGGCCCGACGGCGGACAAGGGAGCCCGCTGGACCCCGGCGGAGGCGGGCGAGACGGCACGAAGGCTGCTGGGGGAGGCAGAGGCGCCGGGGGCGGTGTACGGGGCGGGGTGAGGGGGCGGGGAAGCCGCCGGCTGCGGCGGCGCGTCCCGCGCTGGGGCCCTTTCGTCGAATTCCCGTCGTCGCCCGTCGCGGGGCAGGCGGGAATCTGACGACAGGGCCTACGGCCCCAGCCGCGCCGCCGCCTCGCGCTGGAGCGTGCTGTTGCCGACGAGGAAGCGGATCACGGTCTCCAGCTCGTCCGTCGTGAACTCCTCGCAGAAGTCCGCCACTTGATGGGACCAGTCCACGAAGAACCGCTTCAGGCCGTCGATGTTCTCCCGGCGGATCTCGATGAGGACGCGTCGCTTGTCCGTGGGGTGCTTGGCGCGCCGTGCGAACCCCTTGGCCTCCAGGCGGTCGACGAGGCCGGTGACGGAGGCGGGGGCGAGGCCGGTGTGCTGGGAGAGTTCCTTCGCGGTGAGCGGACCGAACCGTTCCAGCAGATCGAGCGTCTTGGTCTCGGAGGCGCCCAGGCCTTGCCTTTCGGCGACCGCGGTGTGGAACATCACCGTGACGCCGCTGTGTTCGCGCGTCACGGAGACAAGATCTTCGACCGCCTTGGCACGGTCGGCAGCGAGTCTGTGGTCCATGGCGGGAGAGAGTAGCAAGGCCTTTAGTTCGCTTAAACGAAAGAATGACCAAATTCTTCCCATGAGAGCAAAGAGCGGCAGACGCTTCCGTTACGGGCGGGTGCCGCAGGTTAACTCGTGGGAAATTCAACGGAATTGACGTTGACGGCCCCCGCTCTACGCGCGTCATCATGGCCGCATGAGAATCCCCCCACGTATCACCACGCTTGGCGGAATAGTCACCCTCGCCGCCACCCTGCTCCTCGGCCCGGCCGCACTTCCGGCCACCGCGGCCACCGCGGCCACCGCGTCGACGGCGTCCGTCCAGAGCGTCGGCAGCATCTGCTACTCCGCCCTGCCCTCGCAGGCGTACGACACGCTGCGGCTCATCGACAAGGGCGGCCCGTTCCCGTACTCCCAGGACGGCGTCGTCTTCTCCAACCGCGAGCACGTGCTGCCGTCGGAGCCGAGCGGCTACTACCACGAGTACACCGTGAAGACGCCCGGCTCCTCGACGCGCGGCGCCCGCCGCATCGTCACCGGACAGCAGAGCGACGAGGACTACTACACCTCGGACCACTACGCGACGTTCGACCTGGTCGACCACGGCTGCTGAGCAACAGCGGCGGACCCGGGCAGGCAGGAGCCTCACGAGCCGTTGAGGCTCCTGCCCATCGCCCTCGACCCCGACGAGTTCCGTACCGTGAACGCCACCGTGCCCGGCAGATAGCGGTCCTGGGACCACTCCAGCGGCAGGCCCGCCGGGTCGGTGGAGCGGCGGCGCTCGCGCAGCAGGCCGTCACCGGCCCGGCAGCCGAGCAGCTCCGCGTCGGCGGCGTCCGCCGGGACCACGTCGATCGTGTGCAGGGCGTCGCTGAACAGCACCCCGTGCGCCTCCAGCTCGTCGGCGTGGGAGGCGAGGCCCGGGTCCATCGCCGCCACCAGCTCACCCACCCGCTCCGGGTAGGTCGTGCGCTCCACCATCACCGGGGACCCGGAGAGCGTACGGACCCGAAGGACCCGGAAGATCCGCTCCCCGACCGGGAGCCGCAGATGGTAGGCCTCCTCCTCGGTCGCCTCGCCCGGGTCCACCGCGACCGTCCGGCCGCCCGGCTCCTCGCCCTGCGAGCGCGCCCAGCGCGCGAACGACCGCAGCTCCTCGAAGCTCTGCAGCCGCGTCCCGCCCCCGCCGAGCACCACCCGCCGCGCCCCGCGCCGCGAGGTGACCAGCCCGTCGGCCCGCAGCGCGGCGAGCGCCTGGCGGACCGTGCCCCTGGACACGCCGTAGGTACGGGCGAGTTCGTCCTCGGCGGGCAGCCGCGCCCCCGACCCGTACTCCCCGGCGGTGATGGCCGCCCGCAGATCGCCGGCCACCTTCCGGTACAGCGGCGCCTTGCCTGCCATCTCTCCCCGTCCCCGTTCCTGTCCCCGTCGACTGCCCGCTAGCGCACGCTGATCAGCGAGCGGAGCAACGCCAGATCAGCTTCCTCCAGACTAGCCAGCACGGTCCGGCCCGCCGCTGGCGCGATGGGTTCCATCGACGGCACCGCGAGCACCGCGCACCCCGCCGCCTCCGCCGACGCCACCCCCGTCACCGTGTCCTCGACGGCCACGCACCGCGAAGGCTCCGCGCCGAGCGCCGCTGCCGCCGCCAGATAGGGATCGGGCGCGGGCTTGGTCCGTACGGTGTCCTCCGCCCCGTACACCGCGTCGAAGCGGTGCCCGGCCAGGGAGGCCGCGACCCGGTCGACGACCGCGCGAGGGGACGCCGACACCAGCGCGGTCGGCACCTGGTTGCGGCGCAGCACCGAAAGGAGCCGCAGCGCGCCCGGCCGGGGCTCGGCCCCGTCCGCGAGCCGCGCGGCGAAACCGTCGCCCAACTCGGCCGCCAGGGCGGCTTGTTGAACGCCGAGCGGCTCGTACAGCATCGTGGCGGTGTCCTCGACGGACCGTCCGTACACCGCCGTGCGCCCGGTGCCCACCAGCGCGTACCCGTGCCGGGCCGCGACCTGTTCGACGACCTCGACCCAGGCCCGCTCGGTGTCGACCAGGGTGCCGTCCATGTCGAAGAGCACCGCCCGCAGCCCGCTCACGCCTCCTCACCCGCCGCGAGCACCGGACGCCGCTGCGGCCGTACGGTCACGGCCGCACCGGCGCCGAACGCGCCCGCCGCGTGCGAGGGCAGATCAACCTTCACCTCGGTGCCGTCCGCGAGACGGACGCGCAGCCGGGTACTGGCCCCGTGGAAGGAGCTGCCGGTGACGAGGTCGGGTCCGTCCGCCGACACGTCGAGCGCCTCGGGGCGCACCAGGAACGCGGTGGCACCGGCCGCCGGACCGTCCACGGGAAGCGTGACGCCGAGGACCTCCGCCTGCCCGTCCGGGGCGGGGCGCCCCGGGACCCGGTTCATGGTGCCGATGAAGGACGCCACGAACGCGGTCGCCGGACGGTCGTACAACTCGGCCGGGGTGGCGCACTGCTCCAGCCGCCCGCCGCGCATCACCGCGACCCGGTCGGCCATCGACAGGGCCTCCTCCTGGTCGTGCGTGACGAACACGGTGGTGATCCCGAGCTCCAGCTGGAGCCGCCGGATCTCCTCGCGCAGGTTCACCCGCACCTTGGCGTCGAGCGCCGAGAGCGGCTCGTCGAGCAGCAGCAGCCGGGGCCGCAGGGCGAGCGCCCGGGCCAGCGCCACGCGCTGCTGCTGACCGCCGGAGAGCTGGTGCGGAAATCGCCCGCCGTGGTCGGGCAGACCCACAAGCTCCAGCAACTCGGCGGCGCGCGAACGCCGTTCGGCCGCCGCGACCTTGCGCATCCGCATCCCGAAGGCCACGTTGTCGGCCGCGGTCAGATGCGGGAAGAGGCTGTACGACTGGAAGACCATCCCGGTGTCGCGCCGGTTGGCCGGGACCGGCACGATGTCCTCACCGTCGAGCAGCACCTGACCGGAGTCGGGCTTCTCGAAGCCCGCGAGGACCCGCAGCGCCGTGGTCTTGCCGCAGCCCGACGGGCCGAGCAGGGCGAGGAGTTCACCGGGTACGACATCGAGGTCGAGCCCGTCGAGCGCGACGGCGGAGCCGAAGGTGCGGCGCAGCCCCCGGATCCTCAGGGCGGTCCCGGTGCGCGCAGCTGCGTCGGTGATCGTCACGCGCCCGCCTCCTTCTTGGTCTTGTCACTGCGGGGGGCACGCGCCGAACGGGCGGCACGCGTACGGAAGACGGCGGTCAGGGCCAGCAGCAGCACCCAGGTGAGCACCAGGCTGAGCAGCGAGACGGCCACGGACAGCTGGGCGTTGGAGCCGGACGCCTGCACGATCCACACCGCGAACGGCCGGAACCCGAGCAGCTGCGCCACCGTGAACTCGCCGAGCACCAGCGCGAGCGCCAGGAACGAGGCGTTGAGCAGCGCTGTGCGCAGATTGGGCAGGACGACCGAGACGATCGCCCGGGGCCAGGAGGCGCCCAGGTCGCGGGCGGCCTCGACGAGCGTACGGACGTCGACGGCCCGCAGCCCCGCCTCCAGTGAGCGGTAGACGAACGGCAGCGCCATCACCACGTACGCGAGGACCAGCACGATCGGGAAGTCCGGGTCCTGCACGGCGACGAACGTCTCGTACAGCGGAGTGCCGGCGAGGTGGTCGGGCCCCCACTTCAGTACGGTCCCGATCCCGGCGACCAGCGCGACCGGCGGCACCACCAGCGGCAGCGTGCAGACCACTTCGAGCACCGCCCGCAGCCGTCCCGAGCCCGAGATCCGCACCGCGAGCGCGGCCGGGAGCGTCAGGAGCAGCGCGAGGGCGACCGTGGTGAGCCCGAGGCCGAGGGAGAGCAGCAGGGCGGTGGTGAAGCCGTCGGCGGAGAAGATCTGCGTGTACGAATCAAGGGTGAACCCCTGACCGGGCACATCCACCGTGAAGACAAGAGCCGCGATCAGCGGAACCAGGAAGTAGAGCCCGGCGGCGCCGAGGACGACACCGCGCCACCGGCGCATCCCGGCCGGGATCAGGCGAGCCATCGGGCGCTCCTTCGCTGCAGCGGCAGATGGACGGCCATGACGAGCGCCGCGACCAGGACCATGTCGAGGCTGAGGGCGAGCGCCACGTTCTCCTGGCCGATCAGGACGTTGCCGGAGAGCGCGTCCGCGATCTGGAGCGTCACCAGCGGCACCGAGCTGCCGACCATCGCGGCGGCCGTGGCGTACGCGGCGAAGGCGCTGCCGAAGAGCAGCACGAACCCGCCGAGCAGGGTCGGCAGCAGCACCGGGATGCCCACGTGCCGCCAGTACTGCCAGGCGCCGGCACCGGAGTTGAGCGCGGCCTCGCGCCACTGCGGCCGCAGCCCGTCGAGGGCGGGTGCGACGGTGAGAACCATCAACGGCACCAGAAAGTACAGATAAGTAAGGGAGAGTCCCCAGAAGCTGTAGAGGCTCCACCCATGCCGGTCGAGGCCGAGGCGGGTGGTGAGCACACCGGCGTTGCCGAGGGTCGCGACGAAGGCGAACGCCAGCGGTACACCGCCGAAGTTGGCGAGCACGCCGGACGCGGTGAGCACGGCTTCGCGCAGCGCCCGGCCGCGCGAGGTGACGACGGCCTGGGCGAGCAGCAACCCGAGCACCGAGCCGATGGCCGCGGTGACCGCGGCCAGCTTGAGGCTGCCGAGGAGCGCGGTGCGGTAGGCGCCGTGCAGGGACTGGTCGAGGTTGCCGAGCCCGTACGAGCCGCTGACGGTGAGCGCGCCGTTGAACATGGCGACGGCGGGGAGCCCGAAGGCGAGGGCCACGAAGGCGAGCAGGGGCAGGGCGGCGAGCCAGGACCCGGGTGCCCTGAGGCCCCGCCGGGGACGGCGCACGTCAGTCGCGGCGCCGGCCCCCGACGAGGAGGAGGTGAGGAGTGACGAGGTCATGGATCAGATCAGCCCGAGATCGCCTTGGCCCAGCCCGCGGCGAGGACCTGCTTGGCCTTGGCGGTCTGCGCCTCGGACGGGAACTTCGGGGTGCCCGCGACCTTGGGCAGCGCGGCCGCGGCGGCCTTGTCGAGCGAGCCGTCCTGCTCCATGGCGGTCATGAGCGCGGGACGGGCGTGGCCCTTCAGCCACAGGTTCTGCCCCTCGGTGGAGTACAGGTACTCCTGCCACAGCCGGGCGGCGGCGGGGTGGGGCGCATCCTTGTTGATGGCCTGGGAGTAATACTGCGCGTAAACGCCATCCCCCGGCACAGCAACCTTCCAGTCCAGCCCCTTGCTCTTGAACTCCTCCCCATACCCGGCGTTGAGATAGTCCCAGTCGATACTGATCGGGGTCTCACCCTTCTCGACGGTGGCCGGGGTGGACTCGACGGGGTTGTAGTTCCCGTTCTTCTTGAGCTTGCCGAAGAAGTCGAGACCGGGCTGGATGTCGTCGAAGGACCCGCCGGAGGCGAGGGCGGCGGCATAGACACCGGCGAAGGCCGAACCCGACTTGGTCGGGTTGCCGTTGAGCGCGACCTGCCCCTTGTACTGCGGCTTCAGCAGATCGGCGAAGGTCTGCGGGCACTCCTTGACGCGCTTGGCGTCACAGCCGATGGAGACGTAGCCGCCGTAGTCGTTGAACCAGCGGGCCTGCGCGTCCTTCTGCCCCTCGGCGATCTTGTCGTACGCGGTCACCTTGTACGGGGCGGTCAGCCCCTGCTGGGCCGCGGCCTGCGCGAACGAGGCACCGAGGTCGAGCACGTCCGGGGCGCGGTCCTGGCCCTTGCGGGTCTTGACGGCGTTGATCTCGTCCTGGCTGGTCCCGTCCGGGTTCTCGACGGCGACCTTGATCCCGTACTTCTTCTGGAACCCGTCGATGAGGGCACCGTAGTTGGCCCAGTCGCGGGGGATGGCGATGGCGTTGAGCGTGCCTTCCTTCTTGGCGGCGGCGATGAGGGCGTCCATCCCACCGGCCTCGGCGGCGGACCCGGCGGCCGCGACGGAAACCCCGCCGCCCTTCCCGCCCGAGTCGACGTTCTTGGCATCGCTCTTCGCGCCGCAGGCGGCAAGGGCGAACGCGGATGCGGTGAGCGCGAGGGCGATACCGGTGGTGCGGATACGGGGGGCGGTCGTCACGAGGGCTCCATGAGGGGCGAGGTTGTACAGCCAACTGTTGTACAGACAACTCCTTCATTACGGGGGTGGGGTGTGACGCGGTGGTGAACGTGGGGCGTCGGGCAGGGCGGGCGGGGGCGAATTTCGGCCGGGCCGGTGGGTGATGGCTGATTTACGGGTTCATCTGCGGGTTCGGTGGGGGCTGGTCGCTCCCCCACGTTCTCGGCTTCGCTCGAACAGGGGGGACCCCCATCGCGGCGGAGCCGCACAATGTCACGGCCCCGCGCCCCTTTTGGGCCCGGTGTATGTCTGCGGGCCGGGCTGTGGTTGCTCGCGCAGTTCCCCGCGCCCCTAAAGGCACGCAGAAGGGGGCCCGGCCAAGATTCAGCCCCGGCGGCGGGAAATTCAGCCCCTCCGGCGTGCGAATCCAGCCTCTCCGGCGTTTGAGGAGCCGGGGCAGGGAGTGAGGCTCCCGCTCTTCAGGGGTGCGGGGCTGTGACATGTGCGGCTCCGCCGCGTGGGCGAGACCAGCCACAGACGGCCCCGCAGACGAACAGGGGCCGGGGCGGAGCCCCGAAAGCGGGGTGCAGGGTCCGGGGCCCCGCCCGGGGTCCGGGGCGTAGCCCCCGGGAAACCCTCCTCCACCCCCACCCACCCCCGAGGCCGCGCGGCGGAGCCGCGAACGTCACAGCGGGAACGGGCGGGGTGGGGGCTATGTGTCGCAGGTCAGTACCGCCCCGCACACCCCGCACCGCACCCGCACCCTCCCCCGAACCCCCACCCGATTCCGCTGCCCACACGTCGGGCACGAGAAGCACACCCGCAGCGAGGACCCCTCCCCCTCGAAGGAGTACGGCGCCCCCGCCGACCCCCGCGCACCCCGCCGGTCCCGCGCGTACCGCCGCCGCCCCGCCCACCCCGCCGCCACCAGCGGCGGCTGCTGCTCGTCGAGCCGGGCCCGGGCGAGCCCGGCCCGGTACGCGGGGTACGCCTGCGGGCTGGTGAACCACGGCGACGGGTCCTCGCCGAACACCGCCGCCCGCTTCGCCAGTACGTAACCGAACTCCTCCGGCGTCAGGTACCCCAGCTTCTGGCTGGACACCCCGTCCTCCCGGAAAGCGTCGAGCAGCAGCCACCCCGCCCCCAGATACGTGGTCGCCGTGTCCGTGAGGATCTCGTTGGCCCGCGTCCCCGGGAACTCCAGCCCGAGCCGGTGCAGCAGCACATGTGTGATCTCGTGTGCGAGGGCCGCCCCGATGTCCCGCCGGTGGCGCCGGAAGCGGTCGTTGAGTTCGATGAAGTACTCGGGCCCCGCGGCCAGTTCGACCGACGCCGCGTGCTGCATCTCGCGGAACCCGACGATCATCCGGGCGTCCGGCAGATGGAGGTGCTGGACCAGCGCCCTGGCCACCCGCTGGGCGCCCAGATGGAGGTCGTCGTGGTCGGCGAAGGCCACGTCCGCGGGGAGGACGCTCGTCGCGTACCCCTGGATCCCGTCGGACGACAGCCGCCGGTACAGCGCGGTGATCGCCGCCCGCACGGTCTCGATGTGCGGATACCCGTGGACGACCGGACCGGAGCCGTGACCGGCCCCGGACCCGGCCGCGTTCGTATGGGCCACGCTGTCACCCCCGTACGACGGTGAACCAGCCTCCACTGTACGAGGGACCCGCGGCACGCCGCCTTCGTACACATGGCCGGAAAGTCATCCTTGTTGGGCGCCCCGGGGGCTCCGATAATCCACAACACGCGCATTGACGCGCCCATGTCATCCCAGTGGCGCGCCGGGGCGCGGAGACGTTCGATCCCCACGCTCAACCCCCCACGAAAGGCAGTCCCTTGAAGAACACCCTCGTGCGTGCGCTCAAGAGATGCATGGCCGTCGCGGCGGTCACCCTCGCCGCGTTCACCCTCCAGCCCGCCATGGGAGCCTCCGCGTCCCAGGCGCCCGTGGTCGGCGGAACCCGGGCCGCCCAGGGCGAGTTCCCGTTCATGGTCCGCCTCTCCATGGGCTGCGGCGGCGCCTTCTACACCCAGCAGATCGTCCTCACCGCCGCCCACTGCGTGGACGGCTCCGGCACCAACACCTCCATCACCGCGACCGCGGGCGTGGTCGACCTCCAGAGCAGCAGCGCCATCAAGGTGAAGTCGACCAAGGTGCTCCAGGCGCCCGGCTACAACGGCAAGGGCAAGGACTGGGCGCTGATCAAGCTCGCCAAGCCGGTCAACCAGCCCACCCTCAAGATCGCCACCACCACCGCGTTCAACAACGGCACCTTCACCATCGCCGGCTGGGGCGCCCGCAGTGAGGGCGGCGGCCAGCAGCGCTACCTCTACAAGGCGACGGTCCCGTTCGTCTCCGACGCGCAGTGCCAGCAGGCGTACGGCAGCGACCTCGTCCCGAGTGACGAGATCTGCGCGGGCTACGTCCAGCAGGGCGGCGTCGACACCTGCCAGGGCGACTCCGGCGGCCCCATGTTCCGCAAGGACAACAACAACGCCTGGATCCAGGTCGGCATCGTGAGCTGGGGCCAGGGCTGCGCCGAGCCCGGCTACCCGGGCGTCTACAGCGAGGTCTCGACCTTCGCCGCCGACATCGCGAAGGCCGCGGCCACCCTCTAGGGCGTGTTTCGAAAGTCCCGTCTGCCCGGCGGCGTCTGGCACGCACGCTCGCCGCGTTGTCGGGATCGCCCCGATACAACCAGTATCGGGGCGACCCTCCGCCTTGCGATCGCACGCACCAGACGCCGCCGGGCCCGCCCTTCGGGCGGACGACGCTACTTTCGAAACACGCCCTAGCGCTCCGCTCGCACCGCACAGCTCCTCCCGGCCGGGCGCCCCGAATGTGCGGGCGTCCGGCCCAATCTGGTCAGATGTGGACATGTCGATCACAGTGGTCATCGCGGAAGACCAGGAGATGGTCAGGACCGGGTTCCGCATGATCTTGGAGAGCAGGCGTGACATGGCCGTCCTGGACGAGCAGGCACGCGGCCGAGGCGAGTGCAGTGCGGGTGGGGCTGCGGCTGGTCGAGGACGGCCTTGAGGTCCGGGTCGCGGACGACGGCTCCCGCGCGACGAAGGTTCCGCCGAGCGTGCGGGGCGGGGGGTTCGGCCTCGCGGGCCTGGACGAGCAGGTGACGGCCCTCGGCGGCGAACTGACGGCGGGCCCGTCGCCGGAGGGCGGCCGGCCGGTCCTGGCGGTCCTGCCACTGGAGGGCTGCGGTGGCGCGATCTTCGGCTGCGGACCGTCTGTGGCTGATCGCGCGGTTCCCCGCGCCCCTGAGTGGCCGTCTTTCGCCTGCGGACCGTGCAGGCTTGCTCGCGCGGTTCCCCGCGTCCCTGACCTCCCAGAGGCGCGGGGCTGTGACATGTGCGGCTCCGCCGCGTGGGCGCGGCCGGCCACGCACAACCCGCAGTCGAACACTTAGTCCAACACCCCCTCCCCTTTGTCCATGGGCGTACCCACACCTCCCGGCCCATCGTGACCTGGCACGAGACCCCGTCACGAGGAGGAAGCCGGCGTGAACGCTGAAGTACGCGGACCGAAGCGGAGGACGGTGGTGGCGGCCACCGCGCTGGCCGGGGCCGGGGTCGCGCTGGGGGCGCCCGGGACCGCGCTCGCCGCCGGGGAGAGCGCCATCCGCTCGCGCGACCTGGAGGTGCTGGTCGACGCCGCGTTCCCGCGCATCGTCTCGTACACCGACCGCGCGACCGGCGCGAAGCTGTACGGGCAGGAGGAGCCGGTCACGAGCGTGCTGGTCGACGGGGTCGCCCACACGCCCCGGGTCACCGCGCGGACGGGCCGGGACCGGGCCGCGTACACGCTCGCCTTCGACGGCGGCACCGAGATCGGCGTGGAGATCCGCGTCGAGGGGCACCGCGTCGACTGGCGGGTGACCCGGATCGACGACACCGCGGCCCTGCGCGTGGGCACCCTCCAGATCCCCGGCCTCGCCCTGCTCTCCGTGCGCAGCGACCAGCCGGGCGCGGCGCTGTTCGCCGCCCGGATCCAGCTGGACAAGGCGAAGAGCGGAGACACGCTCGTCCGGGTCACCGCGGACACCGCCCCGGACGCGGCGCCGGTCGGCTGTGCGTACGCGGTGGTCGCCCACGACGGGCTCGGCGGGGCCGTCGAGACCAACACCGTCTACGACAAGCCCGACAGCGCGGCCGGAACCACCTGGGAGAACGGGCGGCTGTGGCGTCAGACCCTCAAGCGCGACGGCTACGTCGAGGCGCGGCTCGTCCCCGGCCAGTGGACGCACCGGGCCGCCACCGCCGTCGTGCGGGACACCGAGCCGCTGCCGTACGCCACCGTGATCGTCACCGGCGACCGCAACGGCGACGGCACCGTCGACTGGCAGGACGCGGCCATCGCGTTCCGCGACATCATGGTCAGCCCGCTCGGCGCCGACGAACAGCATCTGCGGGTCGTCCCGCACATCCCGTTCAACTTCGCCTCGCAGGCGACCAACCCGTTCCTGGCCACCCTCGACAACGTCAAGCGGATCTCGCTCGCCACCGACGGCCTGCGCCAGTACACGCTGCTCAAGGGCTACCAGTCCGAGGGCCACGACTCGGCCCACCCCGACTACGCGGGCAACTACAACGAGCGCGCGGGCGGCATCGAGGACCTCAACCACCTGGTCCGCGAAGGGAAGAAGTGGAACAGCGACTTCGCCGTCCACGTCAACGCCACCGAGTCCTACCCCGTCGCCCACGCCTTCTCCGAGACGCTGGTCGACAAGGCGAACGAGCAGTGGGACTGGCTCGACCAGTCGTACCGCATCGACCAGCGCCGCGACCTGGTCTCCGGTGACATCGCGCGGCGGTTCGCCGCGCTGCGCCGCGACGCGGACCCGGCGCTGGGAGCCGTCTACATCGACGTGTTCCGCGAGTCGGGCTGGACCTCCGACCGCCTCCAGCGCGCCCTGCGCGACCAGGGCTGGCTGGTCACCTCCGAGTGGGGCCACGGCCTGGAGCGCTCCTCGCTCTGGTCGCACTGGGCCAACGAGACCGACTACGGCGGCGACACCTCGCGCGGCATCAACTCCCGGCTGATCCGCTTCATCAGGAACCACCAGAAGGACGTCTTCGCCGACAAGTGGCCGACGCTGCTCGGCCATGCCCGTATGGGCAACTTCGAGGGGTGGGTCGGAAAGACCGACTGGACGGCGTTCTACGAGCTGATCTGGACGCAGTCGCTGCCCGCCAAGTACCTCCAGGCGTATCCGATCCGGCGCTGGAACGAGCACGAGATCACCTTCTTCGGACCCGGAGCCACCTCGGTCTCCGACGCCGACGGCACCCGCCGCATCACCACGGACGCGCGCGTGGTGTACGACGGCGGCGCCTATCTGCTGCCCTGGGAGCCCCGCCGCGCGGCCGACCCGGCCAAGCTCTACCACTACAACCCGGCCGGTGGCACGACCAGTTGGCGGCTGCCGCGCGGCTGGTCCGGGGCCCGCACGGTGGCCCTGTACCGGCTCACCGACCAGGGCCGGGCGTACGAGCGCGAGCTGCCGGTCCGCTCCGGCACGGTCACCATCGAGGGCGCGGCGGCCGGACAGCCCCATGTCGTCCTGCGCGAGCGCGCCCGGAACCGGGACCCGCGCTGGGGCCAGGGCACCGGGCTGTACGATCCCGGGTTCCACTCCGGCTCCCTGAAGGGCTGGACGGTCAGCGGCCCCGCGTCCGTACGCCGCAGCGCACTCGGTGACTACGAGCTGGTGATCGGCGCGGGCGCGGCGGCCTCGGCCGGACAGCGCCTGACCCGCCTCGCGCCCGGTACGTACGCCGCGTCCGTGCAGGTCGAGGTGGGCGAGCGGGCGGGGGAGCGGCGCGTCGCGGCCCTGGAGGTGCGCACCGCCGACGGTGTGACCGCGCGCAACTGGACGGCGACCTCCACGGCGGGCAACCACGTCGCCGCCGACCGCAAGCACGGCACCCGCTTCCAGCGGATGTTCACCCACTTCACGGTCCCCGAGGGCGGCGGCCCGGTCGAACTCGCCCTGTGCGCGGAGGCGGGGGAGGCCCGGGTGCGGTTCGACAACGTACGGGTCGTGGCGGCCCGGCCCACCGTCAAGGAGGGCGCGCTGGTCTACGAGGACTTCGAGAACGTGCCGCAGGGCTGGGGCGTCTTCGTCAAGGGCGACGCGGGCGGCGCCACCGACCCCCGCACCCACCTCGCACAGCGGCACGCCCCGTACACCCAGCGCGGCTGGAACGGGAAGGCGGTCGACGACGTGATCGACGGCGGCCAGTCGCTGAAGTCGCGCGGCGAGAACGACGGCCTGGTCTACCGGACCGTGCCCTTCACCGTCCGGTTCCTCCCCGGTAAGCGCTACCGCGTCGGCTTCCGTTACGAGAGCGAGAAGGCCGGTCAGTACGCGTGGATCACGGCCGTCGACGAGGGCGCCGGGACGCGCGAGCTGAGCCGCGAGGTGTTCGGGACGGCGACTGGACCGACCGCGTACGTCTACGAGTTCACGGCCCCCGCGACCGGCGAGGCGTGGGTCGGGCTGCGCAAGACCGGTGACGACGGCACGGCGGAGTTCACACTGGACGCGTTCGAGGTGACGGAGCTGTAGGAGCGGTCGCCCGCCCCGCCCCGCGAGGGGGCGGGGCGGCCGTTGCTCACTCGCTCAGGCGAAGGAGATGTTCTGCACCGTGTTGCCCGGGGCCTGCTCCCAGGCCGTGATGTTGCACTGCACGGCGGCACAGTCCACGTTGATCTCCTGGCCCGTTGACCAGTCCTTGGCGGTGAAGGCCTTCTTGACGTCGAGCGACACCGATATCACCGCCGTCGGCGTCGGCGGTGAGGTACTTGACGTCGCTGGAACAGACGGTGGCGTAGGCGCACTCGCCCACGTTCACGGCGGCGCCGGGCGTGTAGCCGGAACCGGTGATCGAGACCGCTTTCTTCGCGCTCTTCGAGGCTAGTGGAATTTCACTTCCGGACCCGTTGGGTCCTCAACCTCAAGTTCCCACACCCACACCACGTTGGCTTGATCCCGCAGCACCGCTCCGGGGACGTACAGGGACTGCTGTGGTCCGGTGGACCAGTAGCGTCCGAGATTGAAGCCGTTCACCCAGACGAAACCCCGCACCAGGCCGTGGAGTCCGAGACGCGCGTCTCCCGGAACCGGGGCGTCGAAGGTGCCTCGAAACAGTCCCCGGCCCGCCTCCGCAGTTGAACGGAACGGGAGCCGCCGCACCCGCTCGGGGTCCTCGAACGCGTCGAGCCGCAGCCCACATGCGCGTACGCCGTGCAGGAACTGCCGTTCGTGCAGCACCCCGACGGTGATCCCCTTGGGTTCAGCGAGCGTCGGCCCGTAGTTGACGCGCCCCAGCGACTCCACCCACAGCTCGACCACGGCGGGCCCCGCCACCGGCTCCGGCAGCACCGCGTCGTCCTCGGTGAGCACCCCGGCCCGCACCCCGTCGACGTATACGACCGCCCGGTCCCGCAGTCCGAGCACCCGCAGCGGATACGGCTGCCGGGGCCCGGGGACCTCGAACCGGTAGCGCACCACACCCCGGTCCACGTCCAGCTCCTCGAACGTCGGCGGCGCCCCGTACACCCCCTCCGCCGACCCCAGCGCCTCCAGTACGTCCTCGGCCGCCACCCACTGCGTCAGCGGCACGGTGACCGGGGCGCCCAACACCGGTGGCGCGGGCGGGAGTTCGGGGAGCGGTTCCTGCGCGTACTCGGCGAGCACCTCGCGGAACGCCCAGAACTTCGGCGTCGGGCGGCCGTACTCGTCGATGGGCGCGTCGTAGTCGTATGACGTGACGTCCGGCCGCAGCGTGCCCAGATGCGCCTCGCCGTCCCGGTTGGCGCCCGCCCACCCGGCGAAGCTGGTGCCGCCGTGCGCCATGTAGAGGTTGACGGAGGCGCCGCACTCCAGGATCTCCCGCAGCGCCCCGGCCGCCTCGCGCGCGTCCCGCACCACCGGCTCCGCGCCCCAGTGCTCGAACCAGCCGCACCAGAACTCCATGCACATCAGCGGCCCCTCGGGGCGGTGACGGCGCAGCACCCCGAAGGCTTCGAGGGCGTCCGAGCCGAAGTTCGCGGTGGCGAGCACACCCGGAAGGGAACCGCCGGTCAGCATGTGGTCCTCGGGGCCGTCGGAGGTGAACAGCGGTACGGTCACGCCCAGTTCGGCAAGGAGGTCCGCGAGCGCCCGCAGATACACCCGGTCCGAGCCGTAGCTGCCGTACTCGTTCTCCACCTGCACCATGACCACCGGGCCGCCCCGGTCGGCCTGGCGCGCCGCGACCTGCGGCAGCAGCGCCCGGAACCAGCGCTCCACGTGCCGCAGATACTCCGGGTCCCGGGTGCGCACCCTGGACCCGAGCGCGCCCGTCAGCCAGTGCGGAAGCCCGCCGTTCTCCCACTCGGCGCAGATGTACGGGCCGGGGCGCACGATCGCCCACAGCCCGGCAGCGTGCGCCGCGTCCAGGAAGCGGCCCAGCGCGTCCGGATCCCGGTAGCGGCCCGGGGCCGGCTCGTGCAGGTTCCACGGCACGTACGTCTCGACGCAGTTCAGCCCCATCGCCCGCAGCATCGCGAGCCGGTGGCCCCACTGGGACTCGTGCACCCGGAAGTAGTGCAGCGCCCCCGAAAGCAGCCGCACCGGCCGCCCGTCCAGCAGAAAGTCCTCGTCACCCACGGTGAAGTCAGCCACCGGCCCCGCCCGTCTCTCGATCTCCCGGGGTCAGCCTCGCCCCTGGCGCGGGCGCCGGTCCATGGACAAAGATCGGCGCTGATTGGACGCAAAGGGGGACGGGAGGCGGCGGAACCGGCATGTACCAGACCTGGATGCGCTATTTCACGCCGAGCCCGGTCCACCACCGGCTCGGCCTGGTCTGCCTGGGCGTCGGGATGCAGCACGGCGTGCTGCCCACCGTCGGGCCGCGCACCCTGGACCACCACGTCGCCGTGGTGATCGGCGCGGGCGGCGGCTGGTTCCGGGGCGCGGACGGGGAGCGCCTCACCGTGACCGCGCCCGCGCTGATCTGGCTCACCCCGGGCGTACCGCACCACTACGGGCCCGACCCGGTCACCGGCTGGGACGAGTCGTTCGTCGACTTCGCCGGGCCCGCGACCGCCACGTACACCGAGCTCGGCTACATCGAACCCGAGCGGCCCGTCGTGCCGCTCGCCGACACCGCGGGCGCCCGGGCCGCCGTCGGCCGGATCGCACGGGCGGCCCGCCGGGGCAACCCGCTCCTGGAGGTCGAGACGGGCGCCGCCGTCCACGAACTCCTCGTCGCCCTGCGCCGCGCCCGCGCCGACCTCGCGCCCGACGGCGACCCCGTCCTGCAGGCGCTGGCGCGCGACGCCTTCCAGCCGCTGTCGGTGGCCGAGCACGCCGCCCGGCACGGTATGACCCCCGCGGAGCTGCGCACGGCGGTGCGCCGGGGCGCGGGGTGCAGCCCCAAGGACTACCTCCTGGGCATCCGGCTCGGCCGCGCCAAGGAACTGCTCGCCGCCACCGAGCTGCCGGTCGCCGCCGTGGCCCGCCGGGTGGGCTACGACGACCCCGCGTACTTCTCGCGCCTGTTCACCCGGCGTGTCGGCACCGCCCCCGTCCGCTTCCGCGAGCAGCAGGGCCGGGCCGTCCCCGGCGGCTGGAGCAGCAGGATCCCGGATCCTGAACACCCTCCGACGATCCCGGGCCCGGCCACGTAAGCTCGACGACCATGACCACGATCGACCCCTCCGTGCAGGCGGAGCTCGCCCGGCTCCGGGACAGCATCGACAACATCGACGCGGCCGTCGTCCATATGCTCGCCGAGCGCTTCAAGTGCACCCAGCAGGTCGGCCACCTCAAGGCCGAGCACAAGCTGCCGCCGGCCGACCCGGCCCGCGAGGCCGAGCAGATCGACCGGCTGCGCCGCCTGGCGGAGAACGCCAAGCTGGACCCGGCCTTCGCCGAGAAGCTCCTGACCTTCATCATCGCGGAGGTGATCAGGCACCACGAGACGATCGCCAAGTCGTCGTGACGGGGGCCCGTGGCATCGAAGCGGGAGAGCGGCGCCCGCGACGCGGCTGACCCGGTTGCCCGCACCACGGGCCCGCACCGCGTCCGGGGCACCAACTCGCCGCCGCGCGCCCGGGCGCCCTGCGCTGAGAGCGCAACGCATTCCCCGTGTGCGGACCGGGGCGCATCGGGCAGCATGGCCTCCATGTCCGTACTGACGCGCGACGAAGCGCAGACCCGTGCCCGGCTCCTCGACGTCCAGCGGTACGAGATCGAGCTCGATCTCACCACCGGCGAGGAGACCTTCGACTCCCAGACCGTCATCCACTTCACCGCACGCGCGGCCGGGGACACGTTCGTCGAGGTCAAGCCCGCCACCCTGCGCTCGGTCAGCCTCGACGGACAGCCGCTGGACCCCGCCACGCTGGTCGGGAACCGCCTCGCGCTCACCGGTCTCGCCGAAGGCCCGCACGAGCTGCGCGTCGAGGCGGAGATGACGTACTCGCACACCGGCGAGGGGCTGCACCGCTTCACCGACCCGGTCGACGGCGAGACCTACACATACACCCAGCTCTTCATGGAGGACGTGCAGCGCGTCTTCGCCGCCTTCGACCAGCCCGACCTGAAGGCCGCCTTCGACCTCAGCGTCACCGCGCCCGAAGGCTGGACCGTGCTGGCCAACGGCATCACCGAGCGGCAGGGCGACGGCCGCTGGAAGGCCGCCACCACCCCGCTGCTCTCCACCTACTTCGTGGCGCTCGCCGCCGGCCCCTGGCACTCGGTGACCACCGAGCACGCGGGCCTGCCCTTCGGCCTGCACTGCCGCCGCTCGCTCGCGCCGTACCTGGACGCCGACGCCGAGGAACTCTTCGAGATCACCCGGCAGTGCTTCGACCGCTACCACGAGAAGTTCGACGAGCCGTACCCGTTCGACTCGTACGACCAGGCCTTCGTGCCCGAGTTCAACGCGGGCGCGATGGAGAACCCGGGCCTGGTCACCTTCCGCGACGAGTTCATCTACCGCTCCGCCGTCACCGACACCGAGCGCCAGACCCGCGCCATGGTCGTCGCGCACGAGATGGCCCACATGTGGTTCGGCGACCTGGTCACCCTGCGCTGGTGGGACGACATCTGGCTGAACGAGTCGTTCGCCGAGTACATGGGCTACCAGACCCTCACCGAGGCCACCCGCTTCACCGACACCTGGGTGGACTTCGGGATCGTCCGCAAGGCCTGGGGGTACGACGCCGACCAGCGGCCCTCCACCCACCCCGTCGCACCCGACCCGGCCGCCGTGCCCGACACCGCCTCCGCGATGCTCAACTTCGACGGCATCTCCTACGCCAAGGGCGCGTCCGCACTGCGCCAGCTGGTGACCTGGCTGGGCGAGAAGGACTTCCTCGCGGGCATCAACACCCACTTCAAACGGCACAAGTTCGGCAACGCCACGCTCGCCGACTTCATCGACAACCTCGCCTCCGCCACCGACCGCGATGTGCACGCCTGGGCCGACAAGTGGCTGCGCACCACCGGCGTGGACACGCTGACGTCGGTGGTCGGGGCGGACGGCGGCTCCTGGACGCTCGCCGTCGAGCAGGACGGGGACCGGCCGCACCGGATCGCCGTCGGCGCGTACGACACCGACCCGGCGCGCCCCGGGCAGCTGGTGCTGCGCGAGCGCTTCGAGACCGA
This sequence comes from Streptomyces sp. NPDC031265, assembly GCF_055570295.1. Taxonomy (NCBI): domain Bacteria; kingdom Bacillati; phylum Actinomycetota; class Actinomycetes; order Kitasatosporales; family Streptomycetaceae; genus Streptomyces; species Streptomyces sp. NPDC031265. The sequence continues at coordinate 176,526 of NZ_JBVIHM010000002.1, read as the reverse complement.
CGTGCCCGGAGCCGAGCCGGTGACCCGCACCGGCGCGCGCCCCGCGCTCGTGCTCCTCAACGACGGCGACTTCAGCTATGCCAAGGTGCGCCTGGACGCCGAGTCGTGGCAGACGGCCCTGCGCTCCCTCTCCGGACTGCCCGACCCTTCCCCAAGCTCTCAACTGCGTTCGAGCAGGGGAGGACCCATTGCCCGCGCGGTCATCTGGAACGCGGCCCGCGACATGGTCCGCGACGGCCAGCTCCCGCCCGCCGCCTACCTGGAGGCGGCCCGCGCCCACCTCCCGCACGAGTCGGACCTGGCCATCGTGCAGGGCGTCCTCACCTTCGCCCGCGGGCAGGTGGCCGACCGCTATCTCGCGGACGGCGCGCGCCCCGCCGCGCTCGCGCTCCTCGGCGAGCTGACCCGGGACCTGATCCGGCGCACCGAGGACGGCGACAACCCCGGCCTGCGCCTCACCGCCGTCCGCCACTTCATCGACTGCGCCGCCCAGCCCCACACCATCCAGGAGTGGCTGGCCGACGGAAGCGTCCCCGGCGGCCCCGAGCTCGACCCGGAGCTGCGCTGGCGCGTCCTGTACCGGCTCGCGGTGCTGGGCGCGACCTCCGGGGCGGAGATCGCCGCCGAGCTGGCGCGCGACCCCAGCGCGACGGGCGAGGAGGGCGCGGCCCGCTGTCGCGCCGCGCTCCCGGACGCGCCCGCGAAGGCGGCCGCGTGGGCCGCGATGTTCGACGGCGACGCGCTCTCCAACTACCTGTTCACAGCGACCGCCCAGGGCTTCTGGCAGCCCGAACAGGCCGACCTCGTACGGGAGTACGTGACGCGCTTCTACGTCGACGCGGTCCCGCTGGCCGCCCGGCGCGGCCCCGCGATCGCGGAGGCGGCGGGCCGCTACGCTTTCCCGGACTTCGCGGTCGACGCGGAGACGGTGGCCCTGGGCGAGGAGTGCCTGTCCCGCGACGACCTCCTCCCGGCCCTGCGGCGCAAGCTGACCGACCAGGTCGACGACCTGCGCAGGGCGCTGGCGGTACGGAACGCCTGACCCGGTAGCCGCACGACGGCCCCGGAGGCGGCGTGCTCATACCAGTGCGCCACCCACCAACACCCCACCTCCGGGGGCCAGTACCACTTTCGGGTTGAGATCGTTGTGCAGGGCAGCCTCACCGCGTCGGAACGCTCCACGCTGGTGAGGCCGTCGTTCGCGCACCCGAAGGACTCCCCCCATGCACACCCCGCCCCTCGCCGGCGGCCCCACCGGCCCCACCGCCCTGCACCCTCTCCTCGGCGTCGTCCTCGACGCGCTGCGCGAGGGCGCGGTGGCCCGGGGCGGGCCGCTGCCGCGCGGCGGGCCGGAGGCGGTGGCCGTGCGGGTCGGGGCCGCGGTCGGGGAGGCGTTCCCGTCACGGGGCACCAGTGCCGAGGAAGCGCTGACCACGCTGGTCCGGGCACTCGCGGAAGGCGCGGCCGACCCCGCCGACCCCCGCTGCGCCGCCCATCTGCACACCCCGCCGCTGGCCCTCGCCGCAGCCGCCGACCTCGCCGCCTCCGCCCTCAACCCGTCGCTGGACTCCTGGGACCAGGCCCCCGCCGCCGCCGAGCTCGAAGCCCTCGTCACCCGGGCGCTGGCCGCCGAGTTCTGGCCCGGCGGCGACGCGCTGGTCACCAGCGGCGGCACCGAGTCCAACCAGCTCGCCCTCCTGCTCGCCCGCGAACGGCGCGGCTCCGTCCAGGTCGTCCAGGGCGCCAACGCCCACCACTCCCTCTCCCGCGCCGCCTGGCTCCTGGGCCTCCCCGAGCCGGTCACCGTCCCCGCCCCCTCCGGCACCGTCGACCTCGCCGCGCTCGACGACGCCCTCACCGACCTGCACCACCACCAGGTCCTGGTCACCGCCACCGCGGGCACCACCGACACGGGCGCCGTCGACCCGCTCCCCGAGATCGCCGCCCTGTGCGCCCGGCACGGCGCCGAGCTGCACGTCGACGCCGCGTACGGCGGCCCGCTGATCTTCAGCGACACCCACCGCACCAAGCTGCGCGGCCTCGAACACGCCCACTCCGTCACGCTCGATCTGCACAAACTCGGCTGGCAGCCGGTCGCCGCCGGGCTGCTCGCGGTCCCCGACCCGGCCCGCCTCGCCCCGCTCGCCCACACCGCCGACTACCTCAACGCCGATGACGACACCGAAGCGGGCCTGCCCGACCTCCTCGGCCGCTCCCTGCGCACCACCCGCAGACCGGACGTACTGAAGATCGCCGTCACGCTCCGCACCCTCGGCCGCACCGGCCTCGCCGAGCTCGTCGACCGCACGCTCGCCCTCGCGTTGACCTTCGCGGACCTCGTCGAGGAACACCCCCGTCTCGACCTGTACGAGCGCCCCACGATCTCCACCGTCCTGTTCCGCCCGAGGGGCGCCACCGATGACGAGGCCGCCGGGATCCGCCGCGCCCTGCTCACCGAAGGCCGGGCCGTCCTCGGCAGGGCCCGCGCCGACGGGCGCCTCTGGCTCAAGGCCACCCTGCTCAACCCCCACACCACCACCGGCGACCTGGCACAGCTCCTCAAGACCGTGGAAGGCAGCATCCCGCGATGACCGCACCGGCACCCGTCCAAGACAACGACCGTCCGCACGACCTGGTGGGCATCGGAGTGGGCCCGTTCAACCTCTCGCTCGCCGCCCTCGCCCACGGTGTGCCCGGCGGACTCTCGGCCGCCTTCTACGAACAGCGCCGCGCCTTCCACTGGCACCCCGGCCTGCTCATCGAGGGTGCCACCCTCCAAGTCCCGTTCCTGGCAGACCTGGTGACCCTCGCCGACCCCGCCAGCCCCTGGTCGTTCCTCAACTACCTGCGCCACCGGGAGCGGCTCTTCCCGTTCTACTTCGCCGAGCGCTTCCACATCGAGCGCACCGAGTACGACGCGTACTGCCGCTGGGTCAGCGAGAGCCTGCCCGGAATGCACTTCGGACACCAGGTGGACGCGGTGCGCTGGAACCCCGAACGGGAGGTGTTCGAGGTGGACTTCACCCAGCTCGACATCCACGGGCAGGCCGAGGCCCTGGGCCGTGCCCTCGCCCGCAACCTGGTCCTCGGCGTCGGCACCGAACCGTACGTACCGGAGCCGCTCAAGCCGCTCGCGGACGCACCCGCGGTGCCGGTGATCCACTCGGCCGACTACCTCGACCACCGCGAGCGTTTCCTCGCCGCCGACCACATCACCGTCGTCGGCTCAGGCCAGTCCGGCGCCGAGGTCTTCCTCGACCTGCTGCGCAACCGCCCGGCGGGCCGCGAGCGCATCACCTGGCTCGCCCGCACCGAGACCTTCGCGCCGATGGAGTACTCCAAGCTGGGCCTGGAGCACTTCACCCCCGACTACACACGCTACTTCCACGCCCTGACCGAGCCCGTCCGCGACGAGCTGGTGCCCCGCCAGTGGCAGCTCCACAAGGGCATCGACGCGGACACCATCGCCGCCATCCACGACGAGCTCTACCGCCGCACCCAGCACGGCGGCTGGCCCGACGCGACCCTCACGCCCGGGGTCAGCGTCCGCACGGCGGGCCGCGTCGCCACCACCAAGGTCGAGCTGCACCTGGAACACGCGCAGCAGGGCGTGCGCTCCCGGCTCACCACCGACGCGGTGATCCTCGCCACCGGCTACCGGGAGCGCCCCCTGGCCCGCATGCTGTCCGGCCTCGACCCCTATATGCGCCTGGACTCCTCCGAACGCCCGCGCATCGACGCCGACTTCCGCCTGGTCCTGGACAGCTCGGTCACGGGCGCGGTGTACGTCCAGAACGCCGAGAAGCACACGCACGGCGTGGGCGCCCCCGACCTGGGCCTGGCGGCCTGGCGCAGCGCGGCGATCCTGAACTCCCTGACGGGCAAGGAGCCGTACCCGCTGCCGGAGCGCACGGCATTCACCACGTTCGGCCTGACCAAGCCACAGGAAGCCCGCCCGGCACCGAGGGCACCGGGCGGCTTGATCCCCTTGGAGGGCTGACCCCGCACCCCTTGAGGGACATCGGCCCAGGGGCGCGGGGCTGTGACATTTGCGGCTCCGCCGCGTGGGCGCGACCAGCCCCCACCGGCCCGCAGACGAACTACGGGAAGACGGGCGCCCCGTCCCGGACCAGCTTCCAGTCCACGGAAGCAAACGCGGCGGGGTCGACAACACCCTTCCCCTTCACCCACGAGATGATCGTGTTACGAATCTCCTCGGAGTTCGCCCACAACTGCTTCGCGCCCGCGACATGCGGGAAGTTGCCCCCGCCGTTCGCACGGTAGTTGTTGACGGCCAGCACGAACTGCGCAGCCGGATCCAGCGGCTTGCCCTGGAACGCAAGGTTCGAGATCCGCGCCCCCGCCGGCTTCGCGATGTCGATGTCGTACGTCAGCCCCGACACCGCGTCGTAGTTGTAGTCGGGCGTGTTGTCGGCGTTCGTCAGCTTCGACGTGTCGACGGGCGCCCCGGCAGCCGTCTGGACGTAGTACCGCGCCGAGAACTCCAGGTAGTCCTTGATCTGGGCGCCGGTCAGAAGCCGCGCCTCCAGCGTGTTCTCGAAGGGGTAGAGCCCGGCCGCGTCCTTGATGGTGACCTGGCCGGACGGGATGACGGCCGTGCGCGAGAAGCAGGACGCCTGCGACAGCACCGGCAGGGCCGCGTAGGCGCCGCCCGCGAGCGCCGCCTTCACCGTGTCCACCTGGACCGCGTTGATCAGGTCGATGATCGGCTCGTCCTTCCAGGCCGCCTCGGCGGTGGTCATCGCCGCCTTCGACGTGCCGATTACCTGGTTGACGTACGCCACGACCTTCCTGTGCTCGTCGGAGAGCAGCCGGACGATCTTCGGGTCCTCGACAGCGGCGCTGGAGTTGAGGACCTTGGACCCGGCCTTCTCGACCGCCCAGTGGCCCTTCTCCCACACCAGGTCGAAGTCGAAGACGGTCAGCCGCTGCCCCCACTTCAGCGGCTCGGACAGTACGACGTCCTTGCCGGTCTGCTTGTTCTTCACCCGGTACTCGGGGATCTCCACGTGCGCGTGTCCGACCAGGATCGCGTCGATCCCCGGCACCTGCTCGGCCACCAGCGCGGCCGCGTTCTCGATGTACGGAAGCTGGTCGCCGTACGACGAGGTGCCGGAGGAGCCCGAGTGGGCGGCCACGATCACCACATCGGCGCCCATCGAGCGCAGCTTGGGCACCCACTTCGCGGCCTGCTCCTCAAGGCCGGGGAAGACCATCTTGCCGCTGACGTTGGCCTTGTCCCAGATGGCGATGCCGGGGTTGGTGAGACCGAGGATCGCGACCCGGACGTCCCGCCCGTGCGGGGTGCACAGCCGCTTGACGACGTACGGCTGGAAGGCCGGCTTCAGCGTCTTGGCGTCCAGAGCGTTGGCGCCGAGCAGCGGGAAGTGGCACTGCTCCTCGAACTTGCGCAGCACCGGGATGCCGTAGTTGAACTCGTGGTTGCCGAGGGCGGCGGCGTGGTAGCCGATCGCGTTCATGGCCTGCGCCATCGGGTGCACCGGGCCGTGCTTGGCCGTGATCGGGTCGACCTTGGCGTAGTAGTACGACAGCTGGGTGCCCTGGATGGTGTCACCCGCGTCGATCATCAGGGTGTTGTGGCGGCCCTTCTCCTTGCGGATCTGCTCGACGAGCGTGGAGATCTTGGCGAGGCCGACGTCGTTGTGCGCCTTGTCGTCGAACTCCTTGTCCGTGAAGTAGTCCCAGTTGAAGACGTTGCCGTGCAGGTCGGTGGTGCCCATGACGCTGAACGAGTACCGCTTCGGCGCACGCCCGTGGCCGTGCCCCTGCTCATGGGCCTCGGCGGGAGCCGCGACACCCCCGACTATGGCCGCACCGGCTCCGGCGGCGGCCGTGGTTCCCAGGAACGTCCTACGGTTCAGCGGCATGTGATGCACTCCCTGACGGTGTGTTACGCGCGTAGACATACGCGACGCGCGTAGAAGGTCGAGAGGATTTTGGCCCAGAACCACTCCCACGCAACACCCCTGCGGGGTTTCGATCGAGTGACCGCCGAAAGTCACACGGCGGTCCCCGGACGAATGTGCCGCCCGGGGACCGCCGCAACCTTCCTTGCTTCTAGGGCCTGTCCGGCGGATCTGGTCGCCCGCGAGGTGCCTCCGCCTTTCGGTCCTGGTGAGCGGGGCTGTGTCAATGTGCGGCTCCGCCGCGTGGGCGCGCCCAGCCACAGCTAACCCGCAGAGAAGCTAGGCGCAAACAAGCTGCGGCCCACCCCAGTCACCGTGGTCATAGTCGACCCCGTCCCCCGCGTCGGAGACGACAAGCCGCACCTCAAGGGCGCCCTTCAGATCGACGGACAGCCGCTTCGCCACATCCGCAGACGTCAACTTCCCGCTGTCGGCGACAAGCGCCCCATCCCGCCAGATCTGGAAGACAACAGACCCCTTCGTGAGAACCTCGTCGTCCACCCCCACCGCCGTGGTCAACGAGGAGCACGAACCCCCCAGGTAGTACGAGACGGAGCTCGCCGCATGCGTACCGAGCCCCTTCGCGTACACCGCCCCGTTGACGGTGAGCGGCGTACCGTCCCCCGCCGCCTGCTCGGCGTTGCTGCGGTCACGCTCGACCGGCCCCCACCCGTTCGTGGCAGACGACCAGGTCAGGTCACTGAGATCGTGCGTACCGGCCGAGGGCCCCGCGCCGCAGGCCAGCTTCGCATCGGCCCAGTCGGCGTGGTCGTAGGTGATGCCGTCCCCGCCGTCGGTGACGACGAGGCGCAGCTTGGAGCCGCCCTTGAGGTCGGCGCTCAGATGCTTCGGCGGGTCGGCGGCGGTACGCACCCCGCTGTCGGCGACCAGAGTGGTGTCGCGCCAGATCTGGAACTGTACGGACCCGCCCTTCGTTGACTCGTCGTCGACGCCCACGTCGACCCCGAGCGAGGAGCAGGCGCCGCCCAGGTAGTAGGAGATGTCGCTGGGCGCGTGCGTGCCGAGGCCCTTGGCGTAGGCCGTGCCGCCGATGGTGAGCGTGCGGCCGTCGCCCGCCGCCTGCTCGCCGTTGCTGCGGTCGCGCTCCACCGGGCCCCAGCCGCCCACCGCCGACGTCCACGGCAGATCGCTCAGCTGGTTCAGGCCGGTCGGCGGCGGCACCGGGCTGCCCGGCGTGACCCGGAACATGACCGTGCCGTGCGCGGGCACCGACGCGCTGATGGCGTTGGTGGTCGTGCTCGTCGCCTTGGACCACAGGTCCTTCAGGGCGTACGACGACGCCCCGCCGATCCCGATGTCCCTCACGGTCGTGGAGACCGTCTTCGCCGAGGTGTTCTCGTTCGTCAGCGTCACCGAACGGCCGCCGTCCGCGAGGGGCTTGGACATCACGACCAGGCCGCCGGAGCTGGAGACGACCGTGCCCTGCTTGCCGAGCGGGTCCTGGTCCACCGCGATCACATCGGTGTTCTTGAGGATGGCGAGCGTCGAGGCGCTCGCGGTGCGCAGATCGCTGCCGATCAGCAGCGGCGCGGCCATCTGGGACCAGAGGCTGAAGTGGGTGCGGTACTCGGTGTCGGTCATCCCGCCGTTGCCGACCTCCAGCATGTCGGGGTCGTTCCAGGCGCCCGGCCCGGCGTACGGCGCGAGCGACTGGTTCTGGTGTGCGATGGAGATCATGCTCGACCAGGAGTCGCTGATGTCGCCGGTGGTCCGCCAGGAGTTGCCGACGGCCGGGGCCCAGGTCCAGGGCTGGTTGGAGCCCCACTCGCAGATGCTGTAGAGGATCGGGCGGCCGGTCGGGCCAGTGGCCGCCTTGAGCGCGTCGCCCATCGCCTTGTAGCGCTGCTTGGCGTCGACGCCGCTGTTGTTGCAGTTGTCGTACTTGAGGTAGTCGACGCCCCAGGAGGCCCACAGGTTGGCGTCCTGCTGCTCGTGGCCGAGCCCGCCGGGGAAGCCCAGGACGTCGCACGTCTTGGTGCCCGCGCTGGAGTAGAGGCCGAACTTCAGGCCCTTGGAGTGCACATAGTCGGCGACGGCCTTGATGCCGTGGGGGAAGCGCACCGGGTCGGGGACGAGGTTGCCGCTCGCGTCCCGGTTGGGCAGCGCCCAGCAGTCGTCGAGGTTGACGTAGGTGTACCCGGCGTCCTTGAGGCCCTGCGAGACGAAGGTGTCGGCGATCCCCTTGACCATCGCCTCGTTGAACTCGGCCCGGCAGTGCGTGGAGTTCCAGTTGTTGAACCCCATCTGCGGGGTCCGGGCGAGTCCGTTGTCGACGGCCGCGGCGGGGGCGGCGGTCGTGGTGGCCAGCGCGACGAGCCCGCCGGCGAGGAGGGGGAGCGAGGCAAGTGCGGCCCCGGCCCGTTTTCTGAACGGCGTTCTGGACGATGACATGTGCGGCTCCGTCGGTGTAGTAGCACGCAACTCAACGAGGTCGAACGAAAACGAACATATCTCAGCGCTGGGGCCTGAACATGTCAAGGGTTTGCGCGGGGGTGCGGACCGGCGCTCCCTGCTCATCGGAGCACCCCCGCGCCCAATTCAACAGTTGTCAATAACCTTTCATGCAAAGGTTGTTGAGTAGTCACGCGGGGCCAATTCTCTACCGGCCGGTAAGGCCTAGGCTCGAAGCATGCGCCGAGCAAAGATCGTCTGTACCCTGGGGCCCGCCACCGACACGTACGACCAGATCAAGGCACTGGTCGAGGCCGGAATGGACGTCGCCCGCTTCAACCTCAGCCACGGCACGTACGCCGACCACGAGGAGCGCTATCAGCGCGTGCGCAAGGCGTCCGACGAAACGGGCCGCAGCGTCGGAGTGCTCGCCGACCTTCAAGGCCCGAAGATCCGCCTCGAACGTTTCCGCGAAGGTCCCGTACTGCTTGAACGCGACGACGAGTTCACCATCACCGTCGAGAACGTCGAGGGCGACCGCCACATCTGCGGTACCACCTACTCCGGCCTGGCCGACGACGTCACCATCGGCGAACGCATCCTCGTCGACGACGGCAAAGTGGCCCTGGAGGTCGTCGGCGTCGACGGCCCGCGCGTGCGCACCCGCGTCGTCGAGGGCGGCCTGGTCTCCGACCACAAGGGGCTCAACCTCCCCGGCGTCGCCGTCTCCGTGCCCGCGCTCTCCGAGAAGGACGTCGAGGACCTGCGCTGGGCGCTGCGCACCGGCGCCGACATCGTCGCGCTCTCCTTCGTCCGCAGCGGCCGCGACATCGACCACGTCCACCGCGTCATGGACGAGGAGGGCCGCCGCGTCCCGGTGATCGCCAAGATCGAGAAGCCGCAGGCCGTCGACAGCATCGACGACATCGTCGCGGCCTTCGACGGAATCATGGTGGCGCGCGGCGACCTGGGTGTCGAAATGCCCCTCGAACTGGTCCCGATCGTGCAGAAGCGAGCGATCAAGCTCGCCAAGCGGAACGCCAAACCGGTCATCGTGGCCACCCAGATGCTCGACTCGATGATCGACAACTCCCGCCCCACCAGGGCCGAGGCGAGCGACGTGGCCAACGCGGTCATCGACGGCACCGACGCGGTGATGCTCTCCGGCGAGACGAGCGTGGGCAAGTACCCCGTCGAGACCGTCCGTACGATGAGCCGCATCGTCGAGGCGGCCGAGGAGGACGTCCTGGCCAAGGGCCTGCCGCCGCTCACCGAGCTCAGCAAGCCCCGTACCCAGGGCGGCGCCGTGGCCCGCGCGGCGGCCGAGATGGGCGACTTCCTGAACGCCAAGTACCTCGTCGCCTTCACCCAGTCCGGCGACACCGTCAAGCGCCTGTCCCGCTACCGCTCGCCGATCCCGCTGCTCGCCTTCACACCCGACCCGGCCACCCGCTCCCAGCTCAACCTCACCTGGGGCGTGGAGGCCTTCCTCGGGCCGCACGTGGAGTCGACGGACGCGATGGTCGCCCAGGTCGACGAACAACTCCTGAAGATCGGCCGCTGCGAGCGGGGCGACACCGTGGTCATCACGGCGGGCTCCCCGCCCGGAGTGGCCGGCTCGACCAACCTCGTACGCGTCCACCACATCGGCGAGGACAGCCCCAGGAGCTGAACGCGTCGCCGTACGGGGGACGCGTCGCCCGCACCGGGGACCCGGCCGGGCCGAAGGGATGACCCGACGGCCCGGCCTCGGGGGCCCGGCCCGGGGTCCGCCGCCACGCTGACGCCATGTCACATCACCACAGCGGGCCGAACCTCCGCTCGCCCATGGACGACGCGCGCCTCGACCTCACCGACGTGTTCGCCTTCACGGTCCCGGGCGGCCGCACCGTCCTCATCATGAACGTCAACCCGATCGCCCCCACCGGCGGCCGGGCGTTCCACCCTGACGCCGTCTACCGCCTCAACATCGACACCGACGGTGACCACCGGGCCGACGTCGCCTACAGCTTCACCTTCTCCGACCCCGCCGACGACGGGGAGCAGACCCTCACCGTCCACCGGGCCACCGGCGCCGAGGCCCGCGCCCACGAGGCCGCCGGCACCCCGCTCTTCACCGACGCGCCCGTCTGCTTCGGCCCCCATCCGCAGGTCACCGAGGCGGGCCAGTACCTCGTCTCGGCCGGGCTGCGCAGCGACCCCTTCTTCGCTGACCTCGACGGCATCGTCAACGAGTTCCAGTGGACCGGCACCGACTGGGGCGCCGACAAGAACGTCTTCGGCATCGTCCTGGAAGTACCCGACTCCGAACTCGGAGCCGACCCCGTGATCGGCGTCTGGGCCCGCGTCAGCGTCCACCAGAACGGGACGCTGACCTCGGTGGACCGGGGCGCCCACCCCTCCCTCACGGCGTACTTCAACGCGGAGGAGGTCAAGGACGCCTACAACGCGGGCGAACCGGCCGACGACTGGGACACCTACCGCGCCCCCTGGACAGCGGTCCTCCAGCACACCGGCGGCCACACGGAGGAGTCGGCCGAAGCGGCCCTGCGCACGGTGCTCCCCGACGTCCTGCGCTACGACAGAAGCAGGCCCGCCGCGTACCCCAACGGCCGCACGCTCACGGACGACGTCACCTCGGCCCGGCTGGCCATGGTCTCCGGCGGGAAGATCTCCACGGACCACATCGGCCCGCACATGGACCTGCTCCCGGAGTTCCCCTACCTCGGCACGCCGCACTGAAGCCCCGGGCCCCTGTCGTACGGGCGGGGGCCCTGCTCCGAGAAGGGGGCAGGGGGTGACGCGAACCTCAACGGCGCGTGACCATGGATTCGCACGAAAAGTACCCCGGGTCGGATTCGAACCGACGCTGGATGGTGTTTGAGACCATTGCCTCTACCGCTGGGCTACCGGGGCATCCTTGGAACCAAAGGTAGGCGGCTACCCGCCGTGACCACACCTTACCGCAGCTGGGTACGCTCTTGGGAAGCAGTACTTGCCCCGCAACAAGGAGCCCCCGTGACCGCCCCCGAGTCGCCCCAGCCCGTCGCCGACGACGATCAGTCGCACGTCCCGCCGCTGACGACCCGCGTCGTCATCGCCGAGGACGAGGCCCTCATCCGCCTCGACCTCAAAGAGATGCTCGAAGAAGAGGGCTACGCGGTCGTCGGCGAGGCCGGGGACGGGCAGAAGGCCGTCGAGCTGGCCCGGGAGCACCGCCCCGACCTGGTCATCCTCGATGTGAAGATGCCGGTCCTGGACGGAATCTCGGCCGCCGAGCAGATCGCCAAGGAATCCATTGCGCCCGTCCTGATGCTCACCGCGTTCTCGCAGCGCGACCTGGTGGAGCGGGCCCGGGACGCCGGGGCGATGGCGTACCTGGTGAAGCCGTTCTCCAAGAGCGACGTCGTGCCCGCGATCGAGATGGCGGTGTCCCGGTTCACCGAGCTGAAGGCGCTGGAGCAGGAGGTCGCGGACCTCTCCCAGCGCCTGGAGACGCGCAAGCTGGTGGACCGTGCGAAGTCGATCCTCCAGACGCAGTACGGGCTGAGTGAGCCCGCCGCGTTCCGCTGGATCCAGAAGACGTCGATGGACCGGCGCCTGTCGATGCAGCAGGTCGCGGAGGCGGTCATCGAGGACGCGGAGGAGAAGAAGGCGGCGAAGGGGTAGGCCGGTCTTCGGCTGCGGGTGATCTGTGGCTTGTCGCGCCCACGCGGCGGAGCCGCAAATGTCTCAGCCCCGTGCCCCCAAAGCCGTACGGGCCGCGCCACTCGTAAGTGGCGCGGCCCGTACGCGTAACCCCTGCTAGTCCTCGCCGAGGTACGTCTTGCGGACGTTCTCGTCGTGGAGGAGGTCCTGCCCGGAGCCGGAGAGCTTGATCTCGCCGACCTCCATCACATGGGCGTGGTCCGCCAGGGAGAGCGCGGCCTGGGCGTTCTGCTCGACGAGCAGAATGGTGGTGCCCTGGGCCTTGAGCTCGACGATGGTCGCCATGATCTTCTGCATCATGATCGGGGAGAGCCCCATCGACGGCTCGTCCAGCATCAGTAGCTTGGGCTGGGACATCAGCGCCCGGCCCATCGCGAGCATCTGCTGCTCACCGCCCGACAGCGTGCCGGCCGCCTGCTTGCGCCGTTCGCCCAGGATGGGGAACAGCTCGTAGGCGCGCTGGACGTCCTTCTCGATGCCCGCCTTGTCGCTCCGCAGAAACGCTCCGAGCTGGAGGTTCTCGGCGATGGTCAGCCGCGGGAAGATATGCCGGCCCTCGGGGGAGTGGGCAAGCCCCAGCGAGACGATCTTGTGCGCGGGGATGTCCGACAGGGGCTTCCCGTCGAATATGATCCGGCCGCCGGAGGGCTTGAGCAGCCCCGAGAGCGTACGCAGGGTCGTCGTCTTGCCGGCGCCGTTGGTGCCGATGAGGGTGACGACCTGCCCGGCCTCGACGGTGAAGGAGATCCCCTTGACGGCCTCGATCTTGCCGTAGGCGACGCGGAGGTCCTCGACTTCCAGAAGTGCGGTCACTGGGAGTCTCCTTCGGTGCGGGTCTTGCCTTGAGCGTCGGCCTCGGGGGAGGCGATGTCGGCTTCCTCGGCGTCGGCGTCGCCGTCGGCCTCGGGGGCGGCCTCGGCTTCGGCTTCGGCCTCGGGGGCGTCCGCCGGAGCCGGAGCCTCGTCGGCCGGTGCGGCTGGGGCGTGCCCGGCCTGCGGGGACGCGTCCGCGTCCTCGGCCGCCGCGGCCGCCGCCTCGACCTCCGCCACTTCCTCGTCCCCGGGCGCCCCCTCGAACGGCTCACCGAGGTACGCAGCGATGACGCGCTCGTCGCCCTGGACGACGTCCGACGTGCCCTCGACCAGCTTCTCGCCCTGCATCAGCACCGTCACCCGGTCGCACAGGTTGAAGATGAAGCGCATGTCGTGCTCGATGACGAGGACGGCGATGCCCATGTCCCGGATGGCGAAGACCAGTTCCTCGGTGGTCCGGGTCTCCTGCGGGTTCATACCGGCGGTCGGTTCGTCCAGGAGCAGCAGCCCCGGCTCGCTCGCCAGCGCCCGGGCGATCTCCAGCTTGCGCTGCTCGCCGTAGGGCAGGTTGCGGGCGAGGTGGTCCGCCTTGTGCTGCAGGCCGATGAACTCCAGGAGTTCCATGGCCCGTTCGCGGGACTTCGCCTCGGCCTTCTTGAAGCCGGGGCCGCGCAGCAGGGCGGACCAGAGGCCCTCCTTGGTGCGGGTGTGGCGCCCGACCAGCACGTTCTCCAGAACGGTCATATTGGCGAAGAGCCGGATGTTCTGGAAGGTGCGTGCGATGCCGGCCTGGGTGACCAGGTGCGGCTTGGGCGGGAGCACCTTCCCCTTGTACGAGACCTTGCCCTCGGTGGGGACGTAGAGGCCGGTGAGGCAGTTGAAGAAGGTGGTCTTGCCAGCGCCGTTGGGGCCGATGAGACCGACGATCTCGCCGCTGTTGACGGTGAGGTCGACATTGCGTACGGCGGTCAGACCGCCGAACCGCATGGTGACGCCGGACGCTTCGAGCACCGGGCTGGGGGCGATGGTGGTGGTCATGATGGTTACGCCTCCGCCTTGGTGACGCCGACGGTGGTGTCCGGAAGCCCTTGTTCGGGCACGTCCAGTTGGCCGGTCTCGTGGAATTCGAGCTGGCTGCGCCGGTTGGCGACGATGCCCTCGGGGCGGAACCGCATCAGCAGGATGAGGGCGACGCCGAAGCCGAAGAGCTCGTACTCCTTGAGGAAGCCCAGCTTCTCGGGGATGAGGTAGAGCAGCGAGGCGCCCAGGAGCGGGCCGCTGACCGTGCCCATGCCGCCGAGGACGACGGCCGCGAGCAGGAAGGCCGAGTTGGGCGGCGCGGCGCCGGCGAACTGGAAGGGGCTCGGCACCACGCTGTAGTTGACGTGGGCGAAGACCGTGCCCGCGAGGCCGGCGAGCGAGGCACCGAGGGCGAAGGCGATGAGCTTGACCCGGAAGCCGTTGATGCCCATGGCGGTGGCGGCGGTCTCGTCCTCGCGGATGGCGATCCAGGAGCGGCCGATGCGGGAGTTCGCGGCGCGGTTGAAGACGAGCACGATGAGCGCCGTGATCAGCAGCATCAGGAACAGGTAGTTGCCGAAGCGGCCGATGGTGCGTCCGGCGATGTCGTGCGCGGCGCCGAGGTTGAACCCGAAGATCTCCAGGTCGGGGATCTGGGAGATGCCGTTGGGGCCGTTGGTGAGGTTGGGGCCGGAGGCGCCGTCGAGGTTGTTGACGGTGATCCGGAAGATCTCTCCGAAGCCGAGGGTGACGATGGCGAGGTAGTCGCCGCGCAGTCGCAGGGTCGGTGCGCCGATGATGACGCCGAAGACGAGCGACGCTCCCATGCCGATCAGTGCGGCGGCCCAGAACGGGACCTGCACACCGGAGAAGCGGGAGAACTCGGAGCCGGAGACCAGCGCGGCCGCGTAGGCGCCGACGCCGAGGAAGGCCACGTAGCCGAGGTCGAGCAGACCGGTGAGGCCGACGACGATGTTGAGGCCGAGGGCGACGGTGCCGAAGATGAGGATGTTGGCGCCGAGGTTGGCGTTGTGGTCCTCGCTCTGGGTGAAGGGGAAGATCACGGCCGCGAGGAAGACGGCGGTGGTCGCGAACCCCTTGTGCCGGGCGTTGAGTTCGGTGAACCGCTCGAAGAGCCCGGCGGCGAACAGCGCCATCGAACCGAACAGGACGAGGAGCAGCAGACCGATGAACGTCTCGCTCTCGTCGTCGTTGACGCCGATGCCGTACGTGAAGACGACCAGGCCGAGCGCGGTGGCCAGCGAGATGATCAGACGCTGGGCCCAGCTGGGCAGCGGCACGGCCGCCGGGATGCCGTCGGGCTTGGCGATGTGGTCGCGCAGCGAGCGGCCCGGGTGGGGCAGCGCGAGCGCGCCGAGGACCGGCAGCAGGGAGGAGACGGCCGCGACGAACGCGCCCGGCTCCAGGTTGGCCAGGCCGCCCAGGTCGTACGCGATGGCGATCACGGTGTACCAGACGACCGCGAACGCGGAGAACGCGGCGAGGAGCACCGGGTTGTTGGTGCCGCCCGGGTTGAGCCAGCCGAGGCCGCGGATCCCCTGGCCCGCGAGGGCGTAGAGCAGGGTGAGCGCTCCGGCGACCAGGGTGAGGGTCTGGAGCCCGGCCGGGTAGCCGGTGACGGTGAGGTCACCGGGGAACTCGGAGGTCCAGGTCCAGGCGAGGAAGGTGGAGGCGACGGTGGCGACGGCGCCGCCCGCGATGAGCAGCCGGGCGACGGGCGCCGGCAGCGCGATGATGCCGTGCGGCTCGGCCGCGGGGGCGGTGGTCTTGGTGGTGCTGGTGGTCATGTCGATCACGCCCTGTCCGCGACGCGTTCGCCCACCAGGCCTTGTGGCCTGAAGAGCAGGACGAGGATGAGGAGGACGAACGCCCAGACGTTGGCCCAGCCCGAGCCGCCGAGCTGCTGCATCCCGGGGACGTCTGCGATGTACGCGCTGGCCATGGTCTCGGCGAGGCCGAGGACCACACCGCCGATCATGGCGCCGTAGATGTTGCCGATGCCGCCGAGGACGGCGGCGGTGAACGCCTTGAGACCGGCCTGGAAGCCCATCTCGTACTTGATGGAGCCGTACTTCAGGCCCCAGGCGATGCCCGCGACGGCGGCGAAGAGGCCGCCGATGGCGAAGGCGATCATGATGATGCGGTTGGTGTCGATGCCCATGAGCTGCGCGGTGTCCGGGTCCTGCGCGGTGGCCTGCATGGCGCGGCCGGTGCGCGAGGAGCGGACGAACAGGGCGAGCGCGGCCATGCAGAGCGGGGCGGCGGTGATCAGGAAGATGTCACCGGTGCCGAAGGAGACCGAACCGATGCTGAAGGGTCCGCCGGGGATCTGCGGGAAGACCTCGTCGTTCTTGGCGTTCGGGTACCAGTTGAAGACCGCCTGCTGGAGCGCGAGCGAGAGGCCGATCGCGGTGATCAGTGGCGCCAGGCGTGGCGCGCCGCGCAGTGGTCGGTAGGCGAAGCGTTCCGCTCCCAGTGCGATGAGTACGGAGACGAGTGCGCCGCCGATGAGCATCAGGGGGAGGGCTATCCACATGGATATGCCGTCGGGCAGCACGTAGAGGTAGACCGTGAGTCCGCCGAAGGCGCCGGTCATGAAGATCTCGCCGTGGGCGAAGTTGATGAGCTGGACGATGCCGTACACCATCGTGTAGCCGATGGCGATCAGCCCGTACATCGAGCCGAGGAGCAGCCCGTTGGCCAGCTGTTGCGGCAGAGTGTGCACCGCATGGCCTCCATGTGGATGGGGAGTGAGTGCAGGGGAGTAGACGTCGGGCCGCGCGGTCGGACGGTTGTCGTGGCCGCGCGGCCCTGTTGTCGTGCGGTGGTGCGGTGGAACGGGTGGTACGGGGTCGTACGGGGGCTGGATCAGCCGGCGTTGTACGTGCCGCTCTTGACGGCCTTCCACTTGCCGTCGGTGACCTGGTAGACGGTCAGCTGCTTGTTGGTGGTGTCACCGAACTCGTCGAAGGCGACCTTGCCGGCGATGCCCTCGAACTGGGTCTTCTGGACCTCGGCGACGATCTGCTGGCGGGCGTCGGACGGGACCTTGCCGTCCTTCACCACGTTGCCGACGGCCTTGATGATCGCGGTGGCCGCGTCGTACGAGTAGCCGCCGTAGGTGCCGTAGTCGCCCGGGTACTTCTTGTCCTTGTACTTCTGGATGAAGTCCTTGGCGGCGTCCAGGGTGTCGACCGGCACGCCGACCGAGGTGGCGAGGTCGCCCTCGCCCGCCTTGCCGGCGGTGGTGATGAAGGTGTCGCTGTAGATGCCGTCACCGCCGAAGAGCGGGATCTTGGCGCCCGAGTCCTTGAGCTGCTTGGTGACGATCTGTGCCTCGTCGTACTGGCCGCCGTAGTAGACGAGGTCCGCACCCGAGTTCTTGATCTTGGTGACGAGGGTGGCGAAGTCCTTGTCGCCCACGTTGACGTGGTCCTCGCCGGCGACCTTGCCGCCCGCCTTGGTGAAGCCCTGCTTGAAGAGCGCGGCGAGACCGGCGCCGTAGGTCTGCTTGTCGTCGACGACGAAGACGCTCTTCTTCTTCAGGGTGTTGAACGCGTAGTCCGCGGCGAAACCGCCCTGGATGGCGTCGGTGGTGGCGGTGCGGAAGTAGGTCTTGAACGGGCGGGTCTTGTTCCCGGCCGCCCAGTCCTTGCCCTGGGTCAGCGTGGGGTTGGTGTTCGAGGGGGAGATCTCGACGAGGTTGGCCGTCGCGAAGACCTGCTGCATCGTCTGGGCGACGCCGGAGTTCAGCGGGCCGACCACACCGAGGACATCCTTGTTGGCGACGAGCGCGGTGGCGTTCTGCTGGCCGCTGGGCGGCAGCGCCTTGTCGTCGAGCGCCTTGACCACGAATTTGACGCCCGGGACCAGGTTCTTCGCGTTGGCGTCGTCGACGGCGATCTGCACGCCGTACTGGATACCGAGGCCGGTGGCGGAGTTCTGGCCGGTCAGGGGTGCGTCCACACCGATGACCACGGTCGTCTTCTTGCCGCCGCTGTCGCCGTCGTCCTTCTTGTCGCGCGAACCGCACGCGGTGAGGGTGAGCGCCCCTGTGGTGAGCACGGTGGTGAGTATGAGCAAGGAACGGTGTCGCACGATATGTCCTCTCCCTGGCGCGACGCCTCCGCTGAGGCGCCGTGTGACTCGCCGGGCCGTACTGGGGGTGGTGCAGGTGCCGTGCAGCAGACGCGCCCGGCGGCGCGGTGACTGGCCGTGACTCTAGGCGCGGTTGCTGAGTCCGGGACCAGGGAAGGTCAGGATGTGACTTTCTTGTTATGACGAGCGGACACACCGAGGGGAGCTCTGTGGACAGATGGGGGCATTGGTGAGCCCGAAGAGTGCCCACATACTGAGAATCCCCAGTTCCGCTAAGGGGCTTGAGCTGATCTTGCTACTGACAGAGTGCTCCGCCGGGGTAGCGGCCCCACCTGCGGCGATGTCCGTGGAGGGGATTTCGGTGATGATCTTGTGAATGCGGACCGGAGGCACGGATCCCGTTTATCCATTTCGCCCGAGTTACGGAGCGTTACGATCGGGAGTGGCCGGAAGGTTGGTGCGGACCCGGTACGGACCTAGTGCCGACCACCTCCCATCGCGCCGCGCCGGGCGGTGCACTCCTGCCGGGCCTGACGGTCTATCAGCTGGAGCGCGGCCTCGGTGCCGTGCGCACGCTGCTCGGCGCGGGCCGCCGTGACGACCCGGTCGTGGATGGAGTGCTGGTCGATCGAGAACCCCTTCTGCTCCCAGTCGAGGCCCGACCAGCGGTTGCCCTGGACCATCGCGCCGGCCCAGTACGCGACCAGCCGTCGGCAGTCCTCCTCCGGAGTGGTGGTCGTGGGCGCCGGGACGGGGGTGGCGTGGGATGCGGCGCGCTTGCCGCCATCACACCCGACGGCCGCCAAGGCGACGATCAGCGCGCCGACGACGATCCGGAGCGGGGCGTACCGCGTGGCGGCACGGTGTCCGGTTCCCGATGGGCTGGCCATGACGGGAACGGTAGGGGGTCACGATCGGTGACACAACTGGGCTGGGGGGTAAGGGTGTTGGGGGGCGTGGGGCTGGCCCGGGGATCGTGTTCGGCTGCGGGTGGGTGGGGACTGGTCGCGGGGCCCTTCGGGGGGTGCCGGGGTTCGTCCGCGGGTTGTCTGTGGCTGGTGGCGGTTCTCCGCGGGGCCTTCGAGGTGCGGGGGCTCGGTATGTCTGCGGGCCGGCGGTGGCTGGTCGCGCAGTTCCCCGCGCTCCTTAAGCGACGGGGGCATTCGGCTCGGGCAGCCCCGACGCGAGTAGGTCGGGCGCGGCGAATTCAGCCCTTCCGGCGTTTGAGGACCGGGATCCGCGCATGCAGTCCTCCCGGCGTTTGAGGACCGGGATCCGCGCATGCAGCCCTTCCGGCGTTTGAGGAGTGGGGGTCCGGGGCGGAGCCCCGAAGGTGGGGGCGGCGCCGGAGCCCCTGGCGGGGGTATCGGGGGCGGGCCCCCGCGCAGGACAGCGGGCTTCGCCCACGGCAACCTACCCACCCCGCTCCGGGGCCCACGGCGATTCACTCACCCGCTGCGGGGGCACGGCAATCCACTCACACGGCTGCGGGGTCCACGGCAATCCACCCACACCCTCCGGGGCCCACAGCCACCCCCCCACCTCGCTACGAGGTCCGGGGCGGAGCCCCCAAAGCGGGGTGCAGGGGCCGCAGGCCCCGCAAAAGGGGTGCGGGGGGGCGGAGCCCCCCGCCCGGGGCCCGGGGGTGCAGCCCCCGCGAAACCCGCCTCCACCCCCACCCACCCCCGGGAGGGTTCGGGGAAGGGGCGGGGTGGGGCCACGTCAGCCCTTCGGCACCTCCGCGTCCCGCAGCAGACACGTCAGTCGCGCAGTGCACACCCGCTTGTCCTGCTCATCCGTGATCACGACCTCGTACGTCGCCGTCGAGCGCCCCCGATGCACAGGCGTGGCCACCCCCGTGACCAGTCCACTGCGCACCCCCCGGTGATGCGTGCAGTTCAGATCGACCCCCACCGCGATCTTGGAGATCCCCCCGTGCAGCATCGACCCCACCGACCCGAGCGTCTCGGCGAGCACCGCCGACGCGCCCCCGTGCAGCAGCCCGTACGGCTGGGTGTTCCCCTCGACCGGCATCGTCCCGACGACGCGCTCCGCCGAGGCCTCCAGGATCTGCACGCCCATCCGGGTGCCGAGGTGTCCCGCGGAGAACAGCGCGGGCAGGTCGATGCCCAGCGCCGCGTACTCGTCGATGACCTCCTGCGGGAACTTCACCTTGCTCTGCTCACCCATGGGTGGGACTCCGATCGTGGTCCGGTTCCATCTGGCTGTCCGGCCGGCGGCGGCCCGCACGGCCGACCTGTCTGAGCGAACGCTTAGACGGTCGCCGATTGTTCCAGACGTACGATCACGGACTTGCTGGCAGGGGTGTTGCTGGTGTCCGCCGTGGAGTCCAGCGGCACCAGGACGTTGGTCTCCGGGTAGTACGCCGCCGCGCATCCCCGCGTCGTCGGGTAGTACACGACGCGGAAGCCGGGCGCCCGCCGCTCCACGCCGTCCTTCCACTCACTCACCAGATCGGTGTACGAACCGTCCGCAAGCCCCAGCTCGCGCGCGTCCTCGGGGTTCACGAGCACCACCCGGCGGCCGCCCTTGATGCCCCGGTACCGGTCGTCCAGGCCGTAGATCGTGGTGTTGTACTGGTCGTGCGAGCGCAGGGTCTGGAGCAGCAGCCGGCCCTCGGGCACCGTCGGATACTCCACCGGCGCGGCCGTGAAGTTGGCCTTGCCGGTCGCGGTGGGGAAGCGGCGCTCGTCGCGCGGCGCGTGCGGCAGCCGGAAGCCGCCGGGCTTCGCCACGCGCGCGTTGAAGTCCTCGAAGCCGGGGACCACGCGCGCGATGCGGTCGCGGATAGTCGCGTAGTCCCTCTCGAACTCCTCCCAGTTCACCGTGGAGCCGGCGCCGAGCGTGGCGCGCGCGAGGCGGGCGACGATGGCGGGCTCGGAGAGCAGGTGCGGGCTCGCGGGCTTGAGGTTGCCGCGCGAGGAGTGCACCAGCCCCATCGAGTCCTCGACGGTCACGAACTGCTTGCCGCTCTTCTGTACGTCCTTGTCGGTGCGCCCGAGCGTCGGCAGGATCAGCGCACGGCGGCCGGTGACCGCATGCGAACGGTTGAGCTTGGTCGACACATGGACGGTGAGCGAGGCGCGGCGCATCGCGGCCTCGGTGACCTCGGTGTCGGGCGTGGCTCCTACGAAGTTGCCGCCCATCGCGAAGAACACCTTCGCCTTGCCGTCGCGCAGCGCCTCGATGGAGCGGACCACGTCATACCCGTGGTGGCGCGGCGGCGCGAAGCCGAACTCCTTCTCCAGGGCGTCGAGGAACGCGGGCGCGGGCCGCTCGAAGATGCCCATGGTGCGGTCGCCCTGCACGTTCGAATGGCCGCGCACCGGGCAGACCCCCGCGCCGGTGCGGCCGATGTTGCCGCGCAGCAGAAGGAAGTTGACCACTTCCCGGATGGTGGCCACCGCGTGCTTGTGCTGGGTCAGGCCCATCGCCCAGCAGACGATGGTGCGCCTGGAGGCGAGCGCCATGGACAGCGCCTGCTCGATCTCCGCGCGCGTGAGCCCGGTCGCGGCCAGCGTCTCGTCCCAGTCGGCCGCCCGGGCCGCCGCGGCGAACTCCTCGTACCCATGGGTGTGTTCACGGACGAACAGCTCGTCCACGGCCCCCTCGGTCTCCACGATCAGCTTGTTGAGCAGGCGGAACAGGGCCTGGTCGCCCCCGATGCGGATCTGGAGGAACAGGTCGTTGAGCGCCTGGCCGCCGAGCGCGAGGCCCTTGGCGGTCTGCGGGTTCTTGAAGCGCTCCATGCCCGCCTCGGGCAGCGGGTTCACCGAGATGATCTTCGCGCCCGCCGCCTTGGCCTGCTCCAGGGCCGAGAGCATCCGGGGGTGGTTCGTGCCCGGGTTCTGCCCGGCGACGATGATCAGGTCGGCCTGGTGCATGTCCTCCAGGGAGACGCTGCCCTTGCCGATGCCGATGGTCTCGGTGAGCGCCGAGCCGGACGACTCGTGGCACATGTTGGAGCAGTCCGGCAGATTGTTGGTGCCGAACTCGCGCGCGAAGAGCTGGAGCAGGAACGCGGCCTCGTTGCTGGTGCGTCCCGAGGTGTAGAAGAGCGCCTCGTCCGGTGAGTCCAGTGCCTTCAGCTCGGCTGCGATGATCTCGAACGCCCGCTCCCAGGTCACCGCCTCGTACCGGTCGGCGCCCTCCGCCAGATACATGGGCTGGGTGATCCGGCCCTGCTGTCCCAGCCAGTACCCACTGCGGCCCGCGAGGTCGGAGAGGGGGTGCGCGGCGAAGAAGTCGGGGGTGACGCGGCGCAGCGTCGCCTCCTCGGCGACCGCCTTCGCGCCGTTCTCGCAGAACTCCGCCACGTGCCGCTTGTCGCCCTCCGGCCAGGCGCACCCCGGACAGTCGAACCCGTCCTTCTGGTTGACCTTCAGCAGCGTCCGCGTGGCCCGGGCAACGCCCATCTGCTGCTGGGCCACCAGCGCCGTGTACCCGATGGCGGTGAGCCCGGCGGCGGCGTGCTTGGGCGGCGCGACCTGCGGCGCGTCCTGAACCGGGTCCCCATCGGGCGGCTTGGTGGCCATGGCGCTCCCCTTCGAGCGACGTGTGCGATGCGTACGGTTCCGATCCTGTCACGGACCACTGACAGCAGTCCCGGCGCGGTCCCCGCTGGGCACTGGCCGGGATTGTCAGTGGGGCGT
Organism: Streptomyces sp. NPDC031265; assembly: GCF_055570295.1. Classification (NCBI taxonomy): domain Bacteria; kingdom Bacillati; phylum Actinomycetota; class Actinomycetes; order Kitasatosporales; family Streptomycetaceae; genus Streptomyces; species Streptomyces sp. NPDC031265. The sequence goes on along the minus strand of NZ_JBVIHM010000002.1, from coordinate 153,834 downwards.
GGCAGGATCGGGGACGTGGCTGAGACAGCATCGAAGAAGACCCCAGACAACCGACCGCGCCTGCTCCTCATGGACGGGCACTCCCTGGCGTACCGGGCGTTCTTCGCGCTGCCCGCGGAGAACTTCACGACCGGCGCAGGTCAGCCGACCAACGCCGTGTACGGCTTCGCGTCGATGCTGGCGAACACGCTGCGTGACGAGGTGCCCACGCACTTCGCGGTGGCGTTCGACGTGTCGCGCAAGACCTGGCGCTCCGAGGAGTTCCCGGAGTACAAGGCGAACCGCTCCAAGACCCCCGACGAGTTCAAGGGCCAGGTCGAGCTGATCGGCGAGCTCCTGGACGCGATGAACGCACCGCGCTTCGCGACCGAGGGCTTCGAGGCCGACGACATCATCGCGACGCTCGCCACCCAGGCCGAGGCCGAGGGCTTCGAGGTCCTCATCGTCACCGGCGACCGCGACTCCTTCCAGCTGGTCTCCCCGAACGTGACGGTGCTCTACCCCACCAAGGGCGTTTCCGAGCTGACCCGCTTCACCCCGGAGAAGGTCGAGGAGAAGTACGGCCTGACCCCGCAGCAGTACCCGGACTTCGCGGCCCTGCGCGGCGACCCGTCCGACAACCTGCCCGGCATCCCCGGCGTGGGCGAGAAGACCGCCGCGAAGTGGATCAACCAGTTCGGCTCCTTCGAGCAGCTGGTCGCGCGCGCCGAAGAGGTCAAGGGCAAGGCCGGGCAGAACTTCAGGGACCACCTTGAGTCCGTCAGCCTCAACCGTCGCCTCACCGAGATGGTGCGCGACGTGGAGCTGGCCAAGACCCCGGCCGACCTGGAGCGCGCGCCGTACGACAGGACGGCGCTGATCGGCGTCCTGGACGTGCTGGAGATCCGCAACGCGTCGCTGCGCGAGCGGCTGCTCGCGGTCGACCCGGGCGCGGGCGAGGAGGAGGCCCCGGCCCCCGCCGCCGGCGTGGAGCTGGACGGCGCGGTGCTGAGCGCGGGCGAGCTCGCCCCGTGGCTCGCCGAGCACGGCTCCGGGCCGCTGGGCCTGGCCACCGTCGACGCCTGGGGGCTCGGGACGGGCAGCGTCAGCGAGATCGCGCTGGCCGCCGCCGACGGCCCCGCGGCCTGGTTCGACCCCTCCGAGCTCGACGAGGCGGACGAGCGCGCCTTCGCCGCCTGGATCGCGGACGCCGCCAAGCCGAAGGTCCTGCACAACGCGAAGGCCACAATGCGGGTCTTCCCCGAGCACGGCTGGAGCGTCGACGGCGTCACCATGGACACGGCGCTCGCCGCGTACCTGGTCAAGCCCGGCCGCCGCTCCTTCGCCCTGGACGCGCTGTCCGTGGAGTACCTGGGCCGTGAGCTCGCCCCGGCGGCCGCCGACGGCCAGCTCGCCTTCGGCGCCGACGACCAGGCCGAGGCCGAGGCCCTGATGACCCAGGCGCGCGCGGTCCTGGACCTGGGCGGCGCCTTCACCGAGCGCCTCAAGGAGGTCGGTGCGACCGACCTGCTCCACGACGTGGAGCTGCCCACCTCGACCCTCCTGGCCAAGATGGAGCGGTACGGCATCGCGGCCGACCGCCCCCATCTGGAGGCGATGGAGCAGCAGTTCGCGGGCGCGGTGCAGCAGGCAGTGAAGGAGGCGCACGCGTCGGTGGGCCACGAGTTCAACCTCGGCTCGCCCAAGCAGCTCCAGGAAGTCCTCTTCGGCGAGCTCGCCCTGCCCAAGACCAAGAAGACGAAGACGGGCTACACGACGGACGCGGACGCGCTGGCGTGGCTGGCCGCCCAGACCGAGCACGAGCTGCCGGTCATCATGCTGCGCCACCGCGAGCAGGCGAAGCTGCGGGTCACCGTCGAGGGTCTGATCAAGACCGTCGCGGCGGACGGCCGCATCCACACCACCTTCAACCAGACGGTCGCGGCGACCGGCCGCCTCTCGTCCACCGACCCCAACCTCCAGAACATCCCGGTGCGTACGGACGAGGGCCGCGCCATCCGCCGCGGCTTCGTGGTCGGCGAGGGCTTCGAGTCACTGCTCACCGCCGACTACAGCCAGATCGAGCTCCGGGTGATGGCCCACCTCTCGGAGGACGAGGGCCTCATCGAGGCCTTCGCCTCCGGCGAGGACCTGCACACGACGGTGGCCTCCCAGGTCTTCGGCGTCGACAAGACCCAGGTCGACCCGGAGATGCGCCGCAAGATCAAGGCGATGTCGTACGGCCTGGCCTACGGCCTCTCGGCGTTCGGCCTCTCCCAGCAGCTGAACATCGAGGCCGCCGAGGCGCGCGGCCTGATGGACACGTTCTTCGAGCGCTTCGGCGGCGTACGGGACTACCTCCAGCGCGCGGTGGAGGAGGCCAGGGCGACCGGTTACACGGAGACCATGCTCGGCCGCCGCCGCTATCTGCCGGACCTCAACAGCGACAACCGCCAGCGCCGCGAGATGGCCGAGCGGATGGCGCTCAACGCCCCGATCCAGGGCACGGCGGCGGACATCGTCAAGGTCGCCATGCTCAAGGTGGACCGCGCCCTGACCGAGGCGGGCCTGGGCTCCCGTCTGCTGCTCCAGGTCCACGACGAAATCGTGCTGGAGATCGCGCCGGGGGAGCGCGAAAAGGTCGAGGCCCTGGTCCGCCGGGAGATGGCCTCGGCGGTGTCCCTGCGCGCCCCGCTGGACGTGTCGGTGGGCGCGGGCGCGGACTGGGAGTCCGCCGCGCACTGACCACCGGCCCGGACCACCGGGCCCCCGAGGGCCTGCCCGCCCGGTGCCGCACCCGGCGGGCAGGCCCTTGTGCGGTAGGGGGAACCGATTCTCCGCCATATCTGGGCAGCCGCCGGGTGACGAAGCGGTGAAAAGGTGAATAAGGGTCAGGGGGCGGTGTCGCGCTACCCGGTGGGTCCGTTAGGGTCACCTGAGGCCTGCGCTGGGGAGCGCGAACTGCTGACCACGGGGAGGGGCTGGACGTATGGCACCGCAGATCGGGCGACGGCTGCGCAAGGGAGCGACCACGACCGCTGTGGCCGCGGTGGCGGTGGCGGCGCTCTCCGCCTCCCAGGGACCGGGCGTCCTGGCCGACGGCCCGACGGGTGAACACGCGGCGTCCGGTACCCCGACGCCTCCCCCCGGAGCCCCGGCCAGCGGCGACTCGCCGTACTACACGGACCTCCCGCCCCTCGTCTCCCCGAACCCGGTGCCGGGCGCCCCGACCACCGGCTCGCCCGTCATCGGCGCGGATCTGCAGGGCATACCCGCGACCGTCCTCGACGCCTACAAGAGGGCCGAGGCCGAGCTCGCCCGCGACCGGGCCTCCTGCCACCTCCCCTGGCAGATACTCGCGGCCATCGGCAAGGTCGAGTCCGGCCAGGCCAACGGCGGCCGCGTCGACGCCGACGGCACCACCCTCACCCCGATCCTGGGCCCCGTCCTCAACGGCGTCGGCTTCGAGAACATCACCGACACCGACGGCGGCTCCTACGACGGCGACACGGTCCACGACCGCGCCGTCGGCCCCATGCAGTTCATCCCCTCCACCTGGGCGAGCTCCGGCCGCGACGGCAACGGCGACGGCCGCAAGGACCCCAACAACGTCTACGACGCCTCGCTCGCCGCCGCCTACTACCTCTGCGGCAGCCGCGACCTCGCCGTCCAGTCCGACCTGGACAAGGCGGTGCTCAGCTACAACCACTCGCAGGAGTACCTGAGCACGGTCCTGTCCTGGTTCGCCTACTACAAGCGCGGCTCGCACGAAGTCCCGAACGGTACGGGCGTGCTGCCGGGCAGCCGCAGCGACACCCCGGGCCGCCGGCCCTCCGGCACGGTCCCGGCGCCGCACCCGTCGACCCCCGGCCCGACGCCGAAGCCCACCCCTTCCAAGCCGGGCCCGACGCCGACGCCGACGCACCCGCAGCCCTCCAAGCCCGCCCCGAGCGACCCCGGCTCACCGAGGCCGCTGCCGTCGAAGAAGGCGAGCACGTTCGAGGACGCGGACACCGCGCCCCTGAAGGCCACCGCGGGCTCCTCGTTCGCCGGACAGCCCAAGGTGCGCGTCAAGGACCAGTTCGGCCGGCCGATGGGCAAGGCGACCGTCCGCTTCCAGGTCATCGGCGCCACCGACGCCCGCTTCCCGGGCGGCGCCACTCAGGTCACGGCCACCACCGGCGGCGACGGCCGCGCCACCGCCCCCGCACTGCTGGCGGGCGAGCAGGCCGGCAACTTCACCGTCCGGGCCACCGTCGTCGGCACCACCCTGCCCGAGATCAAGTGGACCGCGACCGTCAACGCCCGCCAGGCGGACGCCCTGGCGCGCACCGACACCAAGGAGCTGACGGCCGCCCCCGGCGCCGAGTTCGCCAACTACGTGGAGGTCAAGGCCACGTACAAGGGAGCCGTCGTCCCCGGCATCGCCGTCGCCTCCGCGATGATCGTCACCCCGGAGGCGCCCGCCGCCGGCACCGCGGTCGCCGACCCGAAGGTCAACGACAAGGGCCCCTACTTCAAGGACGACAAGGGCAACCCGATCCGGTCCCTGAAGGATCTGAAGACCGACGCCAACGGTGTGCTGCGGCTTCCCAAGATCTACGCGGACGGCCAGACCGGCACCTTCGTGCTCCGCCTCACCACCCCGGGCGGCGCCACCCTCGACGTCCAGCTCAAGGTCGCCTGACCGCCTCCCCTCTCGCGGCAATCCGCCGCCGTCGTCTCCGGACCGCCCCCGCTGCCGCAAGTGCAGCGGGGGCGGTGCAACGTGTTCTCATCTCACCCCCGCGTTGCTACGGTGCCCCAACCCTGACGACCCATCAGCTCCGGGAGGCCGAGCATGCGCGCCCTCGTCGCCGCGGCCATCGGGCTCGCCGCCGCCCTCGCCATCGTCCTGACCGTCTCGGCGATCGGCGGCCCCGAGGGCACCACCTCGCCCAAGCCCCTGCTCACCACCGTCCCCACCGCCCCCGGGGCCATCCCGCCCGGGAAGTAGAGGAGAGCCGGCCGCATGCGACGCAAAGCCAGCCTGATCCTGCTCGCCCTCGCCGTCTTCCTCACGGCGCTCTCCCCGCTGCTGCGCTGGTACGCCTTCCCCCGGCTCGCCAAAATCCCGCCCAGCCAGTACCAGGAGACGGTCCTGGAGGCGAAGAACGCCACCCTCCTCGACTACAACCGGTTCAAGTCAGTGACGGTCCCCAAGGTGACCATCGTGCAGACCCTCAAGGGCAACGTCGAGGAGTCCCGGAAGATCGAGAAGACCTCGGGCAAGGACGTCGTCGTCTGGGACTCCCTGACGTATGTCCTCGACGACAAGGGCCAGTTCGTCTCGAAGAACCCCGAGCGCTACATCTTCGACGCCCACAGCCAGGCCCCGGTCCACGCCACCGGTGAGATGGTCGACGGCGACCCGGTCAAGCGCGAGGGCATCGAGTTCAAATGGCCGTTCCTCACCGAGAAGCGGGACTACGAGTACTTCGACGCCCAGAGCCGCACCAGCGCCCCCATCCACTACAAGGGCACCACCACCTTCCACGGCCTGAAGGTCTACTACTTCGAACAGACCATCCCCTGGACCCGGGTCCCCTTCCCCAAGGCGATGCCCCTCGGCGTCACCCCCGAGGTCGCCAAGCAGACCGGCCTGACCCGGTGGTACAGCACCAAGCGGATGTTCTGGGTCGACCCCGTGACCGGCGGACCGGTCAACGGCGAGGAGATCCACCAGGAGGAACTCCGCAACGCCACCGCTCTGTTCGGCCAAGACAAGATCACCGCCTTCTCCGGTCATGTGAAGATGCGCGAGGACTACGTCGACCACACGGTCGCGCTGATCAAGAAGAACCGCACCCTGGTCCTGCTGCTCACCTCCTACCTTCCCTGGGGCTTCCTCGGACTCGGCACCGCCCTGCTCGCCCTCTCCCTGTGGCTGGAGGCCCGCAGCCGCCGCCCCGGCACCCCGGCCCGGACGGCCCGTACGGAGCCGGAGCCGGTCAACGCGTGACCTCGGCGCGAGAGCGAGCCGGGTTTCCGCAGGACGCCTTTCCCCAGGTCGCCTTTCCGCAGGTCACCGTTTGAGCCGGGCGTTGGTGTAACGCGTCGGTTGGGCCTGCGAAGGGTCCTCCGGCCAGGGATGCTTGGGGTAGCGCCCGCGCAGTTCGGCGCGGACCGCCCGGTACCCCTCCCGCCAGAAGTTCGCCAGGTCGGCCGTGACGGCGGCGGGCCGCCCGGCCGGGGAGAGCAGATGTATGAGCACGGGCACCCCGGCGACCTCCGGCGTTCCCTCCAGCCCGAACATCTCCTGGAGCTTCACCGCCAGCACCGGCTGCGCGCCCCCGTACTCCACCCTGATCCGCGACCCGCTCGGCACCTCGATGCGCTCCGGTGCCAGCTCGTCCAGGCGCGCCGCCTCGCCGCTCGCCCACGGCAGCAGCCGGTTCAGCGCCTGCCCCGCGTCCAGCCTCCCCAGATCGGCCCGGCGCCGCGCCCGGGACAGCTCCGGCTCCAGCCACTCCTCGGCCCGCGCGAGCAGCGCCCCGTCCGACACGTCCGGCCACGGCTCGCCCAGCGTCCGGTGCAGAAACGCCAGCCGCTCCCGCAGCCCCCCGGACTCCCGCGACCACCGCAGCAACCCTATGCCCTCTCTCGCCAGCCCCTCCAGGAGCGCCTGTCGCACCAGAGCGGGGTCGGGCTGTTTCAGCGGACGCACAGACAGCTCCACCGCGCCCAGTCGCTCCACCTCCCGGGCGACCACATCGCCGTCCTCCCAGTGCACCTCCTCGCCCTCGGCCCCCAGCGGCCCGGCCGCCACGCGCGCGATGCCCTCGTCCACGACGGCGGCCAGCCGCACCCGCGCCGAAGCGGCCTGCACCGGCCGGTCCGCCACGGCCACCGCGAGCCACCCGGCACTCCGCAGCCCGGACCCCTGGCCCAGCTCGGCCCGGGTACCGGACACCATCAGGAACGAGCCCTCGCCCCGAGCCCGCGCCACCCGCTCCGGAAACGCCAGCGCGGTGACCAGCCCGGCAACGGCGTCGTCCGCTCCCGACGCCGGGGAGGGTCCCGCCCCGGAGCGCGAGGGAGAGGTGGACACGGGGCGCGCTCCCGTCGTCGTGGACACGGAACCCGCTCCCGTCACCGTGGACACGGAACCCGCTCCCGTCACCGCCGACGTCAGCCGCCGCACCTCCTGGCGCCAGCGCGCCGCGTATCCGTCGCCGCCCCGGCGGGCCGTGCGCCACGCCGCCGCGAGGTCGTCCCCGTACTCCCTCGGCGGCTCCTCGCTCAGCAGCGCCACCACCTCGGCCGCCCGGCGCGCGCCCACCTCGGCCGCGCCGTCCAGGAGCGCCCGGGCAAGCCGGGGGTGTACCCCGAGCCGGGCCATCCGCGCGCCCCGCTCGGTGGCCCGGCCGTCCTCGTCCACCGCGCCGATCGCGGTCAGGACGGAGCGGGCCGCCGCCATGGCCCCGGCGGGCGGGGCATCGAGCAGCGCGAGGCCCCGTGCGGTCGGATCGCCCCAGCACGCGGCCCGCAGGGCGAAGGACGCCAGGTCCGCGATTTTGATTTCGGGGGACGGGAAGCGCGGGCGCCGTGCGTCATCGGCCGGCGCCCAGCACCGGTACACCGTGCCGAACGCCTCCCGGCCCGCGCGGCCCAGCCGCTGGGTCGCCCCGGCGTCCGACACCGTCACGGTCGCCAGCGAGCCGAGCCCCCGTGCGTGGTCGACGCGCGGCTCGCGGGCCAGCCCCGAGTCGACGACGATCCGCACGCCCGGCACGGTCAGGCTGGACTCGGCCACGGAGGTCGCGAGGACCACCCGCCGGCGCCCTTCGCCTCCCCGCAGCACCGCGTCCTGGACCGCCGCCGGAGCCCGCCCGTGCAACTGGAGGACCTCGGCGTCCACCCCGTTCAGTATTCCGGCCGTCCGCGCGATCTCACCGGTGCCCGGCAGGAAGCAGAGCAGATCCCCTTCGTGCGCCTCCAGTGCCAGCCGGACCGTCGCCGCGACGTGGCGCAGCAGCTGGGGGTCCACCCAGGTGCCGTGGGCCGGGCGGATCCCGGCGGGCGGCGGGGCGTAGTGGATCGCCGCCCCGTGGCCCTGTCCCGTACTCCGCACCACCGGGGCCGGGCCCGAGCCGTCGGCCACCGTCAGAAGCTGTGACCAGGCCTCCGCGTCGCTGGTGGCGGAGGCCGCGATCAGCTGGAGCTCAGGGCGCAGGGCGGCCCGTACGTCCACCAGGAAGGCGATCGCGGTGTCCGCGTCGAGATGGCGCTCGTGGCACTCGTCGAGCAGCACCACGTCCACCCCCGCGAGCTCGGGGTCGCGTTGCAGCCGTTGCAGCAAAACGCCGGTCGTCACCACTTCGACCACCGTGCCGGGGCCGGTGCGGCGCTCCCCGCGCACGGAGAAACCGACCGCGTCCCCGACCTCCTGGCCGAGCAGCCAGGCCATCCGGCGGGCGGCGGCCCGGACCGCCATCCGCCGCGGCTCGGCCACCAGCACCCGCCGCCGTGGGCCGGACCCGGTCAGCCCGGCCAGCGCCAGCGGCACCAGCGTGGTCTTGCCGGTGCCCGGGGGCGCGGACAGGACCGCCGTGCCGCGCCCGTCGAGTGCGCTCAGCAGCTCGGGCACGGCATGGCGTACGGGAAGACGCTCGATCGCGTCGGTTCGGATCACGACCACAGTTTCGTACGTCCCGGCCCGGGCCCGTTTCCGGCCGTCCACAGACCAGCTGGTTTGTGGGTTCGTATTACTAATAGGGTGCGGCGGGCCCTCCGCCGGGGCAGCCGAACCCGGCGCGGGCCCGGCCGCGCCTGAACTAATCCCGCTCGCACACGAAGATCGCTGTGCCCGGAATCAGATTGCCCCGCAGCGGGGACCAGCCGCCCCACTCCTGCGTGTTCCAGGCCGGCCACTCCGGCTCGACCAGGTCGACCAGCCGGAAGCCCCCCGCCACCACGTCGCGCACCCGGTCGCCCAGCGTCCGGTGGTGCTCGACGTAGACCGCGTGCCCGGCCTCGTCCTGCTCCACATACGGCGTGCGGTCGAAGTAGGACGCGGCCACGCTCAGCCCCTCCGGGCCCGGCTCGTCCGGGAACGCCCAGCGGATGGGGTGGGTGACGCTGAAGACCCAGCGCCCGCCGGGCCGCAGTACCCGTCGTACCTCGCGGAAGACCCGCACCGGCTCGGCCACGAAGGGGACCGCCCCGTACGCCGAGCACGCGAGGTCGAAAGAGCCGTCCGCGAACGGGAGCGCCCCCGCGTCCGCCTCCACCAGCGGAACCGCCCCGCCGTCGATGCGCAGCGCGTGCTGGAGCTGCCGGTGCGAGAGGTCCAGGGCGACCGGCCGGGCGCCCTGGGCGGCCAGCCAGCGCGAGCACTGAGCCGCCCCGGCGCCGATCTCCAGGACGTCCAGTCCCTTAAGGGACTCCACGGGTCCGAGCAGTGCCGCGTCCGCCTCGTCCAGCCCCTCGGGGCCCCAGACGAAACGGTCGTCGCCCAGGAACGCTCCGTGGTCGGTCTGGTACTCATCGGCGTTCCGGTCCCACCAGCCGCGGCTGGCCCGGCTGCTCTCCGCGTCGCCTGCGTCACGCCGCGTCGCATCGGGCTCGTATTCGGCCTCGTACTCTTGGATCATCGTGCCCGTCGTTGTAGTTTGCGCAGAAGCGCGAGCGCGGCTGTGCCGCCGCTTTCTGCTTGGGCCGGCATGGGCCTGCGTGGCCTCGGAGGACCTTAATTCTGCCGGGATTGCGGGGATCCGCCCCCGGTGTGCGCCTTCGCGCATTGACCGTGTCCGGCTGCCCCCGTATGCTACAAGTTGCGCTGCGAGCCTGCGCACCTCAGACGTAGCAGGCGCGCTTCCATCTGTTGCATGTCCCCTCGGTTTGTCGAGGCGCCCACCGGACCGACCCGGAGTGGCGCTTCCTAGGCTGTCCGGCTTCTGCAGAGGGCGATGAGGGCTTTCGGCGTAGCAGTACCTACGACTTTCTGTCCGTAACCGGAGCCCTTACCCACATGACGAGCAGCACCGAGACCACCGCCACCACCCCGCAGGTTGCGGTCAACGACATCGGTGACGAGGAAGCATTCCTCGCCGCGATCGACGAGACGATCAAGTACTTCAACGACGGCGACATCGTCGACGGCGTCATCGTGAAGGTCGACCGGGACGAGGTCCTGCTCGACATCGGTTACAAGACCGAAGGCGTGATCCCGAGCCGTGAGCTCTCGATCAAGCACGATGTCGACCCGAACGAGGTCGTCAAGGTTGGCGACGAGATCGAGGCCCTGGTTCTCCAGAAGGAGGACAAGGAAGGCCGTCTGATCCTGTCCAAGAAGCGCGCTCAGTACGAGCGCGCCTGGGGCACGATCGAGAAGATCAAGGAAGAAGACGGCATCGTCACCGGTACCGTCATCGAGGTCGTCAAGGGTGGTCTCATCCTCGACATCGGCCTCCGTGGCTTCCTGCCGGCCTCTCTCGTCGAGATGCGTCGTGTCCGCGACCTCCAGCCCTACGTGGGCAAGGAGCTCGAGGCGAAGATCATCGAGCTGGACAAGAACCGCAACAACGTGGTCCTGTCCCGCCGCGCCTGGCTCGAGCAGACCCAGTCCGAGGTTCGCCAGACGTTCCTCACCACCCTGCAGAAGGGTCAGGTCCGCTCCGGCGTCGTTTCCTCGATCGTCAACTTCGGTGCCTTCGTGGACCTGGGTGGCGTCGACGGTCTCGTGCACGTCTCCGAGCTGTCCTGGAAGCACATCGACCACCCGTCCGAGGTTGTCGAGGTCGGCCAGGAAGTCACCGTCGAGGTTCTCGACGTGGACATGGACCGCGAGCGTGTCTCCCTGTCGCTGAAGGCGACGCAGGAGGACCCGTGGCAGCAGTTCGCCCGTACGCACCAGATCGGTCAGGTCGTCCCGGGTAAGGTCACCAAGCTCGTTCCGTTCGGTGCGTTCGTGCGCGTCGACGAGGGCATCGAGGGCCTGGTCCACATCTCCGAGCTGGCCGAGCGCCACGTGGAGATCCCGGAGCAGGTCGTCCAGGTCAACGACGAGATCTTCGTCAAGGTCATCGACATCGACCTCGAGCGTCGCCGGATCTCGCTGTCCCTGAAGCAGGCCAACGAGTCCTTCGGTGCCGACCCGGCGTCGGTCGAGTTCGACCCGACCCTGTACGGCATGGCCGCGTCCTACGACGACCAGGGCAACTACATCTACCCCGAGGGCTTCGACCCCGAGACCAACGACTGGCTCGAGGGCTACGAGACCCAGCGCGAGGCGTGGGAGGGCCAGTACGCCGAGGCGCAGCAGCGCTTCGAGCAGCACCAGGCCCAGGTCATCAAGTCCCGCGAGGCCGACGAGGCCGCCGCTGCCGAGGGCGCTGCCGCCCCGGCCGCCGGTGGCACCGCCAGCGCCGGCATCTCGGGTGGTTCGTACTCCTCGGAGTCGGACGACAACTCCGGCGCCCTGGCGTCGGACGAGGCCCTTGCTGCCCTGCGCGAGAAGCTGGCGGGCGGCCAGAGCTGACGCTCTGACCCCGGTCGGTAGATAGCCGAATGTAAGGCCCGCTCCCCATTGGGGGGCGGGCCTTACATCGTTTTCCGGGGGCGGACGGCTGTCACGGGGTGACCGCGATGTTGGTAAGCCCCTTTCCGCCGGTGACGGTGTTGCTGCTGTAGACGGTCGTCGGGCAGCCGCTCGCGCTGTAGTTGGTCACGTTGACGGCGAGTCGCAGCGAGCCGGGGGAGTCGCTCAGATCCGACCTGTTGGAGCGGAAGACAGTGCCGCAGCCCCAGCCGGACTGCTGGGTGTGCGTCTCGTAGCCGTTGTTGAGGGTGTGGACGCCGGTGTTGCCCTCGACCACGACCTTGTTGCCCTTCACATCGACCCATGAGTCGTCGTAGTTGGCGTTGGTCAGCCCGCTGCCGTCGAAGTGGTTGCCGGTGATCCGGGTCCCCGTGGTGCCTTCTTTTACGTCGACGTTCTCGCCACCGACGCCGGGGCCGATGGTGTTGCCGAGTATCTGGACCTGGTCGCTCCTGTCGGAGAGGTCGCCCGTCGTGCCGACGTACACGCCCTCGCCCATGCCCGAGCCGTCCCGGCCGGTGTCGTAGACGCGCGAGTTCTTGATGACGCCGTTCTTGCTGGACTTGCGGAAGTGGACGCCCTCCATGGCGAGGCCGTGCACGGTCACGGAGTCGATGACGACACCGCTCGCCGCGTCCATCATGATCCCCTTCTGACCGCCGGTGACGCTGACGCCCTGGACCGTCCAGTACGAAGCCCCGTTGAGGTACAGGCCGTAGCCGCCGCTCGCCTTGAGCACGGCTTTCGACGAGCCCGTGAGGGTGATCCGCGCGGACGGGGTGCCGGCGGCGCTCGTCTTGAAGTTGCCGGTGTACGTGCCGTCCGCGAGCCGGATGGTGTCACCGGGTTCGGCGGCGGCGAGCGCGGACTTCAGCTGGGCGGCCGTGGACACGTCGATGACGGCGGCGGACGCGTCGGCGGATGCGGCGGCGAGACCGAGTCCACCGGTGGCGAGGGCACCGGTGAGGAGGGAGGCGAGCAGCGGGCGGTTACGCATAGGGGTCCTCCGGGTCGAGGCGGGGGCAACCGTTCTCATACGCGGGAAGTTCTCTTACCTGAACGCTGAACGCGTTTCTGAACTTCGTGCCGTCAGGTGACGGTAGGGAGGGCGCGTGGGCATGTCAAGGTCCGGACCAGCGGCCGGAAATCGCGGACCTGACCCCGTATCGGCCGCTGTGAGAACAGCATGTGAAACGGACGCGCGCGGGAATGCCGCTGTCCCATGGGGCGTTCTTTCCTACGAACACGAGGAGGAGCGGTAATCGTGCTTGATCCGCAGGGTTTGTACGAATGGGAGCCGAAGGGCCTCGCAGTCGTCGACATGGCGCTCGCGCAGGAGTCGGCCGGCCTGGTCATGCTGTACCACTTCGACGGATACATCGATGCGGGTGAGACCGGCGAGCAGATCGTCGGGAAGCTGCTGGACAGCCTGCCCCACCAGGTGGTGGCCCGCTTCGACCACGACAGACTCGTCGACTACCGCGCCCGCCGACCGCTGCTGACCTTCAAGCGGGACCGCTGGACGGAGTTCGAGACCCCCGCGATCGAGGTGCGCCTGGTGCAGGACGCCACGGGCGCGCCGTTCCTGCTGATGTCCGGCCCCGAGCCGGACGTGGAGTGGGAGCGTTTCGCCGTTGCCGTACGGCAGATCGTCGAGCGCCTCGGCGTACGCCTTTCGGTCAACTTCCACGGCATCCCGATGGGCGTTCCGCACACCCGCCCCGTCGGCATCACTCCGCACGGCAACCGCACGGACCTGATGCCGGGTCACCGCTCGCCCTTCGATGAGGCGCAAGTGCCAGGCAGCGCCGAGTCGTTGATCGAGTATCGGCTGATGGAGGCCGGACACGACGTCCTCGGCGTGGCCACGCACGTCCCGCACTACGTGGCGCGGTCGGCCTACCCGGACGCCGCGCTGACCGCCCTGGAGGCGATCACGGCGGCCACGGGCCTGGTCCTGCCGACCATCGCCCACGGCCTGCGGACCGAGGCGCAGCGCACCCAGACGGAGATCGAGCGCCAGATCGGCGAGGGCGACGAGGAACTCGTCACGCTGGTGCAGGGACTTGAGCACCAGTACGACGCGGTCGCGGGCGCCGAGACCCGGGGCAACCTGGTGGCCGAACCGGCGGACCTGCCGTCGGCGGACGAACTGGGCCGCGAGTTCGAGCGGTTCCTCGCGGAGCGCGAGGGAGACCTGTAATGGTGGGGCGGCGGCAGCTGTAATGGCCCCAAAGGCCCTGGGACCGACGGCATGAGCGGCATCCCCTAGGCTGCCGCCCATGCTGAAGGTGGGCCTGACCGGCGGAATCGGCGCCGGCAAGAGCGAAGTGTCGCGCATGCTCGTTTCGTACGGGGCGGTGCTGATCGACGCCGACAAGATCGCCCGCGAGGTGGTCGAGCCCGGAACCGAGGGGCTGGCGGCGGTGGTCGAGGCGTTCGGCGCCGGGATCCTGGCGTCGGACGGCACCCTGGACCGCCCGGCCCTGGGCGCCATCGTCTTCGCCGACCCCGCGAAGCTTGCGGTCCTGAACGCCATCGTCCACCCTCTGGTCGGCGCGCGCTCCGCGGAGCTGGAGGCGGCCGCGGGCCCGGACTCGGTGGTGATCCACGACGTTCCGCTGCTGACCGAGAACGGTTTGGCCCCCCTGTACGACCTGGTGGTGGTCGTCGACGCCGCGCCCGCCACGCAGCTGGACCGGCTGACGCGGCTGCGCGGCATGGCGAAGCCCGAGGCCGAGGCCCGGATGGCGGCCCAGGTGCCCCGCGAGCAGCGGCTGGCCGTGGCGGACCTGGTCATCGACAACGACGGCCCGCTGGAAGCGCTGGAACCCCAGGTCAGGAAGGTGTGGGGCGAGCTCTTGGAGCGGGCTGCCGCGCGCTAGGTCCGGGCTCCCGCCCGGAAGTCTCAAATCCCCGGCACCGCCTCGTCTCCCGGGATTACGATCCCGATGTGCTCTTCGTACTGGCGGGTTTCACGGTCTTCGGCGGCCTGGTGGCGCTGCTGGCCGGTGCGTACGGGCTGCGCGAGACCCGGCGCATCGCGGCGGCGGGCGGCGTCGCCTGGGCTCTGGTCAAGCCCACCCTGCCCGGTTCCGGGCGCCCGCTCCTCCAGTACGAGACGGCCGACGGCCAAGTCCTGGAGCTGCCGTCCCCCGTACCGCCCACCCGCCGCGAGCCACTGACCCCGGGCGCGCGCGTCCAGCTCGCCTACGATCCGGCCGACCCGCGCGAGGTCGTTCTGCTCGGCCGGGAACGAACGGGCCTCGACCGTACGTTTGTAGCGGCAGGAGCCGCCGTACTGGCCGTGGGTCTCGTCCTGGCGATGGCCGCGCTGTGAACGGGCCTCGCACTCCGTGACGGGCGGAATGAATACGGAATACCGGAACTGGGCAGCGCGTTGTCAACGCGCAGCGAGGGAAAGGACTCGACCGTGGCCGAGAGCACGCCGGAAACACACGTCATCGACTTCCGTGCGGCGGAGCAGCTGCTTGCTGCCCGTGACCCTCGTGGCGCGGTGAAGCTCCTCGACTCGGTCGTCGCGGCCCACCCCGAGAACACCGCGGCCCGCCTTCTGCGCGCCCGCGCGTTCTTCGCCTCGGCCCAACTCCGTGCGGCGGAACTGGAGTTCCAGCTGGTCCTGGAACGCGAACCGGACAACGCCTTCGCCCACTTCGCCCTGGCCCGCACCTACGAACGCACGTCTCGCCCCGACCAGGCGGTCCGCCACTTCCGCCTTGCGGCGGCCCTGGATCCGAAGCCGGAGTATGTGGAGGCGGCGCGGTTCGACGCGGACGGCGCCTAACGCCGCCGAGGCGGCTCGTACGGCGGGATGTCCGGGCCCGGCTGGTAGTGGGGGCCCTGATGGATGTGGTGGATGATCATGCAGAGGTCGATCGTGATCACTAGGGCGAGTGCCGCGCACGCGGCCGTCCAGCCGGGACGGCCCTCCAGGGCGAAGCCCGCCGTGCCGGCGAGGGCCCAGACCAGCCCCCATACGCTCAGCCAGAACCTCATCCGCAGGGGACTGCGCGCAGTCGCGGGTTCACTCCCAGTGCGCATGGCCATCGCCTCTTCAGGGAAATTTTACCCGCTGGATGGCTGAATAGGGCTGTCCGGTGAAGCCCGGTTGTCCGGCAATCCCCGCGTCCCGTGCCCAGTGCCCCGGTGCCGCATAGGGTGACGCGCATGGTGGACGAGGACGCGCTGTTGCCGGTGGGGGACGAGCTGCCCGAGGCGCTGCTCGACCTTGCCGTACCGCACGAGGACATCAACGAACTGGTGGGGATCGCACGGAGGGTGGTGGGCGATCCGGAAGTGGGCGGGCTACTGGAGGAGTCCGTTCGGGCGCTCGTGCGCGACATCGGGGGCATGGGATTTCAGCCTGAAATGCCGGAGATTCCCTAGGGGTTGGAGGGAGCGGCGACCGTCCGACGCCTCTTTCCCGTCCTCGTCCTGCTCGCCGCACTGCCGCATACGCGCGCGTACCACGACGAACGCGCCGTGCCCGCCGACCTCGCCCGCCGCACCCTCGCCGACCTCGGACGCCACATGGCCCTTCATCGCAGGCGCTACGGGAACGCCGGTCTGGACGAGCCGCGATGGCTGTGGCCGCACTTTCGCGGTGAGCTCTACCAGTTGGGACGGTTGCAGTTCCAGCGGACTCGGCTGGGCGAACGTACCGGTGAGGCGGTGCGGGCCGCCGGGCTGCCGCTCGGGCCCGGCGACGCCTGCCTCAGCATCCACATCCCGGACTTCCGCGGGCCGTTGACCCCGCAGGCGTGCGACGCCTCGCTCGCGCTGGCCAGGGACTTCTTCGCGCTCCACTACCCCGACGAGGTCTACCGGGTCGCGGTCTGCCACTCATGGCTGCTCGACGCGCAGTTGGAGAAGTACCTGCCCGCGGAGTCCAACATCGTCCGCTTCCAGCGCCGGTTCCGCACTCCGTACCGGGAGACCGAGGCGGACGATCAGCTTCCGGTCTTCTTCGTCTTCGGGGATCCGGACCTGCCCGTGGAAGCGCTGCTCCAGCGGACCGCCGTGGAGCGCGCCGTCGCGACCCATCTGCTCGCGGGCGAACACTGGTACCGCGGACACGGGTGGTTCGAGCTGTGATCCGGGCGACAGGTACGCGCCCCGTCCGCCGTCAGTGCACGAACGCGTAGCTGCGCCAGGGCAGTGCGTTCGGCGCGATGTTGTCGCCGAGACGGCTCGGGATGTACGCCGTCTCCTTGCCGCGGCAGTTCAGTGTCCGATACACGCGGACGTCCGCCAGTGTGTTGTTGAGGACCGCCGTGGCGCCCGTCGGCGCCATCCGGTGGCAGCCCGTGATGGGCGGGCTGCTGATCTTGACGATCCGCTCCGCCGCGGTCGAGTACGAGAAGGTGCCGACCGCCGTACGGCCGAGGCTGGAGCAGGCCGCGGTGGCGAGCGTCAGCAGCGCCGCCCCGGTGGCGAAGCCGAGCCGCCTCCTGACCGACGCCGACCGCCCCCACGTGGAGCGTCCCGACGCGGACGGGGACGGCGTGGAGGGGGACGGCTCCGACGAGCGCGGCGCGAGCTGGGACACAGGCACGGACATGAGCGGTCCTCGTCTGTACGGTGTACGGCGGTGGTACGGCGGTCAGTAACGTCACCCTGCCCGGTGCACGCCACCCGGGCATCCCGTGCGCGGCCGGCCGGGCGACGCCACTCCCACCAGCCGCCCGTGTGTGGTCCGCGCGCGGTCGTCCCCACATCCGCTAGCCCGCTTATGTGGTGCGCACACATCCCCCACCCGTGCACCGCCTGCCTAGCGTCTTGGTCGCAGCCAGATCAGCCTAGGCAAGGGGGCCCAAGACGTGCGCAGCAGACACCGTGGGGGATGGAGAACGGCGCTGGCCGTGACAGCGGCACTCGGCGCGATCCTGTCGGCGGGAGGCACCGCCACCGCCGGAAGCACCGCCACAGAGGGCAGCACCGCGACCGCCCCACCGCCGTACCTCACCCAGGAAGCCGCCTACGGCTCCGGCACCGTCACCAACGGCTGGGAGAAGGTCGAGCGCTACCGCGACACCACCCCGGGCTTCCAGGCGGCCGCCGCCGAGGGCTACCCGCCGGACGGGCGCGGCAACCAGGACGGCGTCCGCGTCACCTATTTCGGTGGCGTCGCCCGCCCCACCTCCGACCGCTTCCTGCTCTACTCGGCCCCCGGCTGGAACACGGGCGCCAAGGCCACCCCCGTCCTCCTGGTGCACGGCGCCAACGACACCGCCGACCGGGCCTGGGCCAACCCCGGCGAGTCCGGCGGCTACGGCTGCGGCGCCCTGTCGTGCCCCTCGACCGGCATGATGCAGTACCTGGCGGCCCGCGGCCACCGCGTCTTCGCCATCGGCTTCGCCCACAAGCAGGGCGACAACCTGATGCAGGCGCAGGCCGTCGGCGACGCCGTCGCCCTCATCAGGGCGAAGCTGGGCGTCGGTCAGGTGGACCTGGTCGGCTGGAGCAAGGGAGAGCTCTCCACGCGCGCGTACGTGTCGTCCCTGAAGCCCTCCTGGGGCCGCGCGTACGCCGGTGACGTACGGAAGCTGCTCACGCTCGGCGGCCCCAACGGCGGCTTCGACTACCCGTACGCCCACGGCTGGGCCCACGACTTCTCGATCTGGCCGGAGTGCGGCGGCAAGATCAACGCGCCCTCCCCGCACTCCCGGATGACCTGCTACGGGACGTACACGGCGCACCCCGAGTTCTCCATGACGCCGTCCGGCGGCTACGACGACTACCCCGGCCAGCGGCAGATGCTGGCCCGCTGGGACGGCGTGTACGGCGTCGACCAGACGGCCCAGGACTGGTACACGACGTACTACGGAGGCCAGGGCTTCTACACGGCCGGTGACGGCATCCAGCCGGCCATCGACGCGGGCTCGCTGGTCGCCCCGCTGCAACGGGCCGGAATCCCCGCCTCCGTCACCACGTATCTGCTGGCGGGCGGCTCGCCGGACGTCATCGGCATCTTCAACGAGAACCGCGGCCCGAGCGACGGGGTCGTCTTCGTCTCCAGCGCGCTCGACACGACCGGTGTCGGCAAGGTCGGCGGCAAGGCCACCGTGACCGGCGCCAACCACCTCGAACTCGGTTGGAACAGTGCCTCACAGGCTCAGGTCGCCTCCTGGCTGGCCGCCTGAGCCCGTCGTCCGGCCCCCGGCTCCGGCATCCTGTCGGAGCCGGGGGCCGAGGTCCTGAAGCCACCCCCCCCCGGAAGTCGAACCCTGAAGTCGAAGGACGGCCCGTATGTCCACGCTCACCGCACGCCGGGTACCGACTGCCCGGCTCACCCAGCACATCCTGGAGGACGCCTCCAGGAACGCGGGCGAACCGGTCGTCTTCGTCCACGGAAATGTCTCCTCCTCCGCCTTCTGGCAGGACGCGATGCTCGCCCTGCCCGAGCGCTACCGGCCGATCGCCGTCGACCTGCGCGGCTTCGGCGGCACCGACCCACTGCCGGTCGACGCGACCCGTGGACTGCGCGACTACGCCGACGACTTGCTGGCCCTCCTCGATGCCCTGCATATGGAGCGCGCACACTTCGTCGGCTGGTCCATGGGAGGTGGTGTGGTGCTGCAACACATGCGGGACCGGCCCGCCATGGTGCGCTCGCTGACGCTGGTCAACCCGGTGTCTCCGTACGGCTTCGGCGGCACCAAGGGCGTGGACGGGCGGCTCAACTCGCCGGACGGCGCGGGCTCGGGCGGCGGCACCGCCAACCCCGACTTCGTACGGCTGCTGGCCGAGGGCGACCGTGGTGAGGAGTCCCCGCTCTCGCCCCGCCGCGTGCTCGCCCTCTGCTACGTCAAGCCCCCGCTGCGGCTCGAACGGGAGGACGAGTACGTCGAGTCGATGCTCAGCACCCGGCTCGGCGACGATCACTACCCGGGTGACAGCATGCCCTGCGAGGTCTGGCCCGGCACCGCCCCGGGCACGCGCGGGGTGCTCAACTGCCTCGCCCCGACCCACTTCCGCATCGACGACCTGCACACCGCCCTCGCCGCGCTCCCGGCGAAGCCGCCGGTCACCTGGGTGCGCGGCGAGGACGACGTGATCGTCTCCGACACCTCGCTCTTCGACCTCGCCCACCTGGGCGCGATCGGCGCGGTGCCCGGCTGGGACGGCACCCCGGCGCAGCCGATGGTCGCCCAGACACGGCACGTTCTCGCCCTTTACGCGCGCGTGGGCGGCAGGGTACGAGAGGTGACGGTGCCCGGAGCAGGGCACGCGGTGCACGTCGAACGCCCCAAGGAGTTCGGCGAGGCCCTGCTGGAGACGCTGGCCGAAGGAGTCTGAGGCGCAGATGGAACCGATCAAGCCGGTGGAACCGCCCGTGACGCGTGTGTGCACGACCCGGCAGGGCGCGGTGCGCGGCCGGACCGGGAGCGACGCGGTGACGTCCTTCCTAGGCATCCCGTACGCGGCACCGCCGTTCGGCCCGCTGCGGTTCCGCGAACCGGCGCCGGCGGCCTCCTGGGAAGGCGTACGGGACGTCTTCGCGCACGGCCCGTCGGCGCCCCGGGCCCCGTACGCCCCGCCCATGGACGCCCTGATCCCCGACGCCGACGGCGGACAGGGCGAGGACTGCCTCAACCTCAGTGTGTGGACCCCGCACCCCGGGCCGGGCGGCGGCCTGCCGGTGATGGTCTGGCTGCACGGCGGAGCGTTCTCCAACGGCTCGGGGGTGGGTCCGGCGTACGACGGCACCGCCTTCGCGCGCGACGGCGTCGTCTGTGTGAACGTCAACTACCGCCTCGGTACGGACGGTTTCCTGCGGCTGCCCGGCAGGCCGGACAACCGCGGGCTGCTCGACCAGATCGCCGCCCTTGAGTGGGTCCGCGACAACATCGAGGGCTTCGGCGGCGACCCGGACCGCGTGACCGTGTTCGGCGAGTCGGCGGGCGGGATGAGCATCGGCGTCCTGCTCGCACAGCCACGCGCGCGTGGGCTGTTCCACCGGGCGGTCCTGCAGAGCGGCGCCGCCCACCACTTCCTGCGGCCCGCCACGGCCGACCTGATCACCGCACACCTCGCGGCCGGGCTGGGCATCGAGGCCACGGGGACGGAGCTGACCGACGCGTTCGCCCGCGTCCCCTTCGCGGACCTGCTGCCGGCCCAGGCCGGGCTGCGGGCCGAGATGGGCGCCCGCCCGGACCCGGCGCTGTGGGGTGAGGCGATGCTCAACATGATGCCCTTCGAGCCGGTCCTGGACGCGCTGCCGCTACCCTCCGCCGACTGCGGGGTGGACCTGCTCGTCGGCAGCAACCGCGAGGAGTACCGCCTCTTCCTGGTCCCCACCGAACGGCTGCACCTCCTGAGCGAGCGGAAGCTGCGCGCGACGACCGAGGCGTACGGGCTCGACCCCGACAAGGCGCTGCCCGTCTACGCCGAGAGCCGCCCCGGCGCGGGCCCCGGCGAGCTCTTCGACGCCATCGCGACCGACTGGTTCTACCGGATCCCGGCCCTCCGCGTCGCCGAGTCCGTGCCCGGCACGCACGTGTACGAGTTCGCCTGGAGCTCGCCCCAGTACGGCGGTCTGCTCGGCGCCTGCCACAGCGCGGAGCTCGGCTTCGTCTTCGACAACCTGCGCGACCCCGTGTACGCCCCGATACTCGGCGAATGCCCGCCCCAGGGCCTCGCGGACGCGATGCACGGCGCGTGGGTGGCCTTCGCGGCGACCGGCGACCCGGGCTGGGACGCCTACGACCGGGAGACCCGTACGACGATGGTCTTCGGTGCCTCCCAGGACGTCCCGACCGAGCTGGTCCGGGACCCACGGGCGGCGGAACGTGCCTTGTGGGAGGGGGTGCGCTGAGGCCGTGGTGCCCGATTGTCAGACCCCGCCCGTAAGGTCGTAGAGCAGTCGTGGATCGCGTGCTGATCCACGGCCCTACGCACGAGGGGAGGTGACCTGACATGACGCAGCCCGAGCGGACGACGGCGCTCGCGCCGCTGCCCGGCGTGTCCGCGGCCGCGGTGTTCCTGCCCGCAGGGCTGCCCCGCGAGGGCAAGGTCGCCTTCTGGGACCCGTCGGGCGGCCCGCTGCCCCAAGGCGATGCCGGCGCGGGGGAGGTCACTGAGCTGACCGTGGTGCGGCGCCACGGCAGCGGCGCCGGGCGGCGCACCGTCGCGGCCCGCCTGCTGCCCGTCACCGACGCCCTGCCCCTGCTCGTCCGGGCCCGGCACCACCCCGCCGCGCACCCCGCGGCCGCCTGCTGGGGCGCCGCCGCTCTGCACGCCCTGCACCTGGTCGCGCGCGGCAAACTGCTGCCCGGGCTGACCGGGACCGATCACGACGCCTGGCGGGCGGGCCCGCTGGACGCCGACGACATCGCCCAGCTCCGGGCCATCGCCGCCGCCATGCCGTACGAGGCGTATGGAGTCCCGGTGCCGGGCCGCGGCCCGCTGCGGCTGCCCGACCCCGAGGCGCTGGTGCGGGCCTTCCTGGACGCGGTCGCGGACAGCCTGCCGCGCACCCCGGCCGCCGCCCACGCCGTCGGCCCGGCGTTCGCGGCGGCCGCGCCCCAACACCTGCCCGGTGCGCGCCTGTGGGCGGCGGAGGCGGCGGCCGGCATGGACGCGGGCGTACGGGTGTCCCTGCGGCTGGACCTGTCCGGATACGGGATGTTCGACAGTGACGACGAGGAGGACGCGCGGCGCGCGGGCTCGGCGGTCGTCCAGGTCCACAGCCTCGCCGACCCCAGCCTGGTCGTCGACGCGGCGGGCCTGTGGGCGGGCGAGCGGTCCGACGCTTTCGGCCCGCGCGCGCGGATCGACGCCCTGCTCGCGCTGCGCCGGGCCGCCCGGGTGTGGCCACCGCTTGGCCTGCTGCTCGAACGGTCGGTGCCGGATGTGCTGCCGCTCACCGAGAGCGAGCTGTACGACCTGCTCGGCTCGGCCGCGACCCGCCTGGACGCGGCGGGGGTCGCCGTGCACTGGCCGCGCGAGCTGGCCCGCACCCTGAGCGCCACCGCCGTCGTGCGGCCCGCGCCGGGCTCGGCGACCGACGGCACGGCGTTCTTCGACGCCGGGGAACTGCTCGGTTTCAACTGGGAGCTGGCGCTCGGCGGCGAGCCGCTCAGCCAGTCCGAGATGGACACCCTGGCCGAGGCCCACCGCCCGATCGTGCGGCTGCGCGGCCAGTGGGTGGTGGCCGACCCCGAGCTCGTACGCAAGGCGAGGAAGCGGGACCTGGGGCTGCTCGACCCCGTGGACGCGCTCTCCGTCGCGCTCACCGGTACCGCCGAGGTCGACGGCGAGACGGTCGAGGCGATCCCCGCCGGCGCGCTGGCCGTCCTGCGCGACCGCCTCACCGAGGGCCCGCAGGCCACCGTCCAGCCCCCGGGCCTGGACGCCACCCTGCGCGACTACCAGCTGCGCGGCCTCGCCTGGCTGGACCTGATGACCTCGCTCGGCCTCGGCGGCTGCCTCGCGGACGACATGGGCCTGGGCAAGACGATCACCGTGATCGCCCTCCATCTGCGCCGCGCGCGGCCCGAGCCGACGCTGGTGGTGTGCCCGGCCTCGCTGCTCGGCAACTGGCAGCGCGAGATCGCCCGGTTCGCGCCCGGGGTTACCGTGCGGCGCTTCCACGGCAGCGACCGCAGCTTGGCGGACGTGGCGGGCGGCTTCGTCCTCACCACGTACGGCACGATGCGCGGCAGCGCCCCCCAACTGGCCGCGCACACCTGGGGAATGGTCGTCGCGGACGAGGCGCAGCACGTCAAGAACCCGTTCTCGGCGACGGCGAAGGCCCTGCGGACCGTCCCCGCGCCCGCGCGGATCGCGCTCACCGGCACCCCGGTCGAGAACAACCTCTCCGAGCTGTGGGCCCTGCTCGACTGGACGACGCCCGGGCTGCTCGGTCCGCTCAAGTCGTTCCGCGCCCGCCACGCGCGGGCCGTGGAGAACGGCGAGGACGCGCAGGCGGCCGAGCGCCTGGCCCGGCTGGTCCGCCCCTTCCTCCTTCGGAGGAAGAAGTCCGACCCGGGCATCGTGCCCGAGCTGCCGCCCAAGACGGAGACGGACCACCCGGTCCCGCTCACCCGCGAACAGGCCTCGCTCTACGAGGCGGTCGTCCGGGAGGCCATGGCCGGGGTCGAGGCCGCCGAGGGCATCGCCCGCCGCGCCCTGATCATGAAGCTCCTGACGGCCCTGAAACAGATCTGCAACCACCCGGCGCAGTATCTGAAGGAGACCGCGCCCCGGCTGCACGCCCGCTCCGGCAAGCTCACCCTCCTCGACGAACTGCTCGACACGATCCTGGCGGAGGACGGCTCGGTCCTCGTCTTCACCCAGTACGTGTCGATGGCCCGGCTGCTCTCCGCGCACCTCACCGCGCGCGGAGTCCCCTCCCAACTCCTGCACGGAGGAACGCCGGTGGCGGAGCGGGACCGTCTGGTGGACGCGTTCCAGTCCGGTGAGGTCCCCGTCTTCCTCCTCTCCCTGAAGGCGGCCGGCACCGGCCTCAACCTCACCCGGGCGGGCCACGTCGTCCACTACGACCGCTGGTGGAACCCGGCCGTGGAGGAACAGGCCACCGACCGCGCGTACCGCATCGGCCAGACCCAGCCGGTGCAGGTCCACCGGCTGATCGCCGAAGGCACCGTGGAGGACCGCATCGCGGAGATGCTCGCCGCGAAGCGCGCCCTGGCCGACGCGGTCCTCGGCTCCGGCGAGAGCGCCCTGACCGAACTCACCGACCGCGAGCTCGCCGACCTCATCTCCCTGCGGAGAGGAGCATGAACGCTGACCGGCTCCCCACGCCCACGCCCCCGACGCGGCTCCCCGCGTTCCCCACAGGGCACCCCACTCCCCGTTCCGCCCCCGAGAGGAGGCCCGTATGAGCCCGCTTCCGACCACCCGGTACGACGACCGCCGCCGCACCTTCCCGGCCCTGGGCGCCCGTTCGGAGCGGACCGGTACGTGGTGGGGCGGGGCCTGGGTCGAGGCGCTGGAGGACCTGGCCCTGGACCCGGCCCGGCTGGCCCGTGGCCGAAAGTACGCGGAGGCGGGCCATGTCGACGCGATCACCGTCACGCCCGGCCGGATCACCGCGTACGTACACGGCTCCCGCCCCCGCCCCTATCGCACGGAACTGCGTCTGCGCACCCTGCCCGACCAGGCATGGGAGGACTTCCTGGACACCGCGGCCCAGGACCCCTCCCACATCGCGGCGCTGCTCGACAAGGACCTGCCGCACACCCTCGCCGACCAGGTCGACCTGCTCCCCGCCTCCGGCGACCTGGTCCCCGACTGCTCCTGCCCCGACGACGGCTACCCGTGCAAGCACGCGGCGGCGCTCTGCTACCAGACGGCCCGGCTGCTCGACGAGGACCCGTTCGTCCTCCTGCTGATGCGCGGCCGAGGCGAGCAGGAGACGCTCGCCGCGCTCACCCGCCGCAACACCGCCCGGATGGCGGTGGAGCGGGAGACTCCCGCGCCCGAACTCCCCACGGTCGCCGCCCGCGAGGCCGTCCGGGCCGCCTCGCGGCCCGAGCTGCCGCTCCCGTTCCCGCCCCTCCCGCGCGCGGGCCATCCGCCGGCCTTCCCCACACTCCAGGGCGCCCCCGACCCGCTCGCGCTCGATCTGCTGGCCACCGAGGCGGCGGCCCGGGCGCACGCCCTGCTGGCCACGGGGGAGGACCCGATCGCGTCCCTGTCGACGTGGCAGGACGCCGTCCGCCTGGCGGCGGCCCACCCGGGCTCCGGCGTGACCTCCACGACCAGGGCGCTGTACGCCGCCCTGTCCCGGGCCACCGGTCGCACCCCCACCGATCTGGCCCGCGCGGTGGCCGCCTGGCGCCAGGGCGGACTTACGGCGCTTGCCGTCCTGGAAGCCCCCTGGGACCCTCCGGCGGGCCCCTTCGACCGCGCCCGCCCCGCCCTGACAGCCGCCGGCCACCCCGGCTTCCGCCCCTGGCGCAACCACCTCTCCACCCCCACCACCCAACTCCGCTACGGCCGCGACGGCCTCTGGTACGCATACGAGTCCGACCCGGGGCGCGAGGACTGGTGGCCGCGGGGGATACCGGCGCGGGACCCGGTGGAGGCGGTCACGCGGTGACGCCGCCGATGCACCGGTGTCACCGTTCCCGCCCCGCAGCCCAAGCCGCGAGCACCGCCTCGATCCGCGGCGCCACCGTTGCCCTGGCCCGGTTGCGCGGCACCCGGGCCATCAGGAGCTCGTCGTAGGGCGTGTCCAGGTGGCGTACGGACGCGCGGACCGCCGCCGTCACCGCGTCCTCGTCCAGGGCGCGGCCCGCCGCGCTGCGGCCCACGCGCCCGCTGCCGCGTAACGAGGCGTGGACCGCGACGTCATGGGCCCGTTCGGGCGGGCAGCCCGGGAACAGGCGCAGGATCTCGGCCTCCAGCGCCGCGGTGAAACGGACGTCCTCGGCGGCCCGCCTGAGCGCGTCGCGGGCACGGCGGCGCGCGCGTGCCTCCGCGTCGGCCAGACAGCGCTCCTCGGCGACGGCGAGCGCCGCCTCCTCGACGAGCACGCCTTGGCGTTCGTACCGGCGCCGGCGGCGGTGGAAACGGATCACGACGGCCGAGAACGTGCTCTCCTCGCGGGCGCGGCGCGTCAGGGCCGTGTCGCCACGAGGCAGGAACACGAGGTGTCCGAGATCGGCGCAGTCCAGACAGCGCGGGGTGCCCGTGTCCAGGACCAGCCGGGGGAGGGGACCTCGGTCGCACTCGGCGCAGCGGTGACGGCGTCTGGGTTCGATGACGAGAATGGGGCGCCTCCCTCTCCCGTTTCCCCCACTCTCCCGATCCCGCGATGTGCGTTCGGGTAAACCGCGTGCGCGGGCCACGGACCTCGGGCGCCCGGGCTGCGCACCCGGTTCCGGACTACTGCCGGTACCCGCTCAAGAACCGCCCGATCCGGCTGATCGCCGCGTCCAGGTCGTCCGCGTGCGGCAGCGTCAGGATCCGGAAGTGGTCCGGGCGGGGCCAGTTGAAGCCCGTGCCCTGGACCACCTGGATCTTCTCCCGCAGCAGCAGGTCAAGCACGAACCTCTCGTCGTCTTCGATCGGGTGAACCTTGGGGTCGATCCGGGGGAACGCGTACAGCGCGCCCTTCGGCTTCACGCAGGACACGCCCGGGATCTCGTTCAGCTTCTCCCAGGCCCGGTTGCGCTGCTCGTACAGCCGTCCGCCCGGCGCGGTCAGCTCCTTGATGGACTGGCGTCCGCCGAGGGCGGCCTGGATGGCGTACTGGGCGGGCGCGTTGGGGCACAGCCGCATGGAGGCGAGCATGGTCAGCCCCTCCAGGTAGCTCTTGGCGTGCTGCTGGGGGCCGCTGACGACCAGCCAGCCGGAGCGGAATCCCGCCACGCGGTATGTCTTGGACAGCCCGCTGAAGGTGAGGACGACGAGGTCGGGGGCGAGGGCGGCGGCGGTGTGGGCGACGGCGTCGTCGTAGACGATCTGGTCGTAGATCTCGTCCGCGAACACCATCAGCTGGTGGCGTCGGGCCAGGTCGAGGATGCCCTCAAGGACCTCCTTCGGATACACCGCACCCGTGGGGTTGTTGGGGTTGATGATGACGACGGCCTTGGTGCGGTCGGTGATCTTCGACGCCATGTCGTCGAGGTCGGGGTACCAGTCGGCCGACTCGTCGCAGATGTAGTGCACGGCCTTGCCGCCCGCGAGCGTGGTGACGGCGGTCCAGAGGGGGAAGTCGGGTGCGGGGATGAGGACTTCGTCGCCGTCTTCGAGCAGTGCCTGCACGGCCATGGAGACCAGCTCGGAGACGCCGTTGCCGAGGAAGACGTCATCGACGGAGACGTCCGGCAGGCCCATCGCCTGGTAGCGCTGGGCGACGGCGCGGCGGGCCGAGAGGATGCCGCGCGAATCCGTGTAGCCGTGGGCCTGCGGGAGCATCCGGATCATGTCCTGGAGGATCTCCTCCGGCGCCTCGAAGCCGAAGAGTGCCGGGTTGCCGGTGTTGAGCCGCAGCACGCTGTGGCCCGCCTCCTCCAGCGCGTTGGCGTGCTCGATCACCGGGCCGCGGATCTCGTAACAGACCTCGCTCAGCTTGCTCGACTGCCGGAACTCCATGCCGTGGCCCTCCCGCGTTGCCCAGATCCCTCTGGCGTGACTCGCCTGTTCTGCGTCACTTGGTTTTACCAAGTTGGAGCTTGGAAAGTCCAACATGTTGTCTAGACTGCGTTGTATGCCACGTCAGCCACGCCGTCGAAGTTACGACCAGTACTGCGCCGCTGCCCGCGCCCTCGATGCCGTCGGGGACCGGTGGACGCTGCTGATCGTCCGGGAACTCCTCGCGGGACCGCGTCGTTATACAGATCTGCACGCAGATCTGCCGGGCGTCTCCACGGACGTGCTCGCCTCCCGGCTCAAGGACATGGAGCGCGAGGAGCTGGCGACCCGCCGCAAGCTGCCCCCGCCCGCGGCCGCGACGGTGTACGAACTGACAGCGCGCGGACGCGAGTTGCTGCCCGTGCTGACCGCCCTCGCGGCGTGGGGTGCGCCGGATCTCGCCGAGCGGCGGCCCACCGACGCCGTGCGCGCGCACTGGTTCGCGATCCCGCTGATTCCGCTGCTGCGCCGCCTTCCGTACGCCCCGGCGGTCCTCGACGTACGCCTGGACGAGGGCGAGTTCCACGTCCGGACCGGCGGGGACGAAGGCGACGGCGGCGCGGTGTACGGGGACGGGCCGGCGCCGGACGCCGACGCCCGGCTCTCGATGGACGCCGACACCTGCCGCGCGCTCGCAGGAGGCAGGCTGACGGTCGAGGAGGGCGTCAAGGCCGGGCGGATCCAGGTGACGGGCGAGGGGCCCGTCGCGGCGGCACTGCGGGGCGAGTGACCGTCCGCCGTACGGCATGGCTGTACGGAACGTCTCTGCGCCCTCCGGGGCTGCCGTCGCACCCGCCGGAGCAGCCCGCATCATGGAGGCGTGCGACTCGAAGCGATCACGTGGGAACGGCTGACCGAGGCCCTGGCGGAACGGGCCGTGGACGCGCAGGCCGAGGGTGACGTCCCCTGGCTGCGCGTCGGCGTCGACGGGGCGCTCGCGGCCCGTCCCGGTGAGCTGGCGCAGTCGCTCGCCGAGGCGCTGCGTGTACGGGGGCGGTCGGTGCTCGTCCTGTCCACGGAGGGCTTCCTGCGGCCCGCCTCGCTGCGCTACGAGTACGGCCGCGAGGACCCGGACACGTACTTCGACGGCTGGTTCGACATCGCCGCGCTCTGGCGGGAGGTGTTCGATCCGCTGGAGGCCGGGGGCGGCGGTCGGGTGCTGCCCGACCTCTGGGACCCGGTGACGGACCGGGCGACCCGGAGCGAGTACCGGCTCCTCCCGAAGGGAGGAGTGCTGCTGGTGCACGGGCCGTTGCTCCTGGGGCGCTGGTTCCCCTTCGACCTCACCGTCCACGTCCGTCTCTCGCCGGGCGCGCTGCGGCGGCGCACGGAGGACGGCGCCCGGTGGACGCTCCCGGCGTTCGAGCGGTACGAGGACGAGGTGCGGCCCGCCGAGGCCGCCGACGTGGTCGTGCGCGCCGACGACCCCAGGCATCCGGCGTGGAACGGCATGGCCCGTTAGCGGATCAGTCGGGTGCGGGCGGCCGTCCGCCCACCACCGTCACGGCCTCCGCGCCCGCCCGGCAGCCGGCCGCCGCCGCCCCGGCCGGGTCCGCACCCGCGAGGAGGGCGGCGAGGAAACCGCCGGTGAAGGCGTCGCCCGCGCCCGTCGAGTCGACGGCGGCCGCGCCCGGCGCCGGGGCCGCCACCTGGGCGACGACCTCACCGGCCACCGCCACCAGTGCCCCGGTCGCCCCGAGCGTGACCGCGACCAGCGGGAACCTGCGGCTCAACTCCGCCGCCGCACCCGCCGGTTCGGCAAGCCCGGTGAGCAGCCGCGCCTCGTCGGCGTTGGGCAGCAGCACCTCCACGCCCTTGGCCGCCGCCAGGAACCGCTCGACGCCCAGCTCGGCCAGGAACCCCGCCGACGCGGGGTCCAGGCTCACCGGAACCCCGGCGTCCAGCGCCGAACGGCAGGCGGCGAGGGCCAGTTCGCGGCTCGTGTCGGCGAAGAACAGATAACCGGAGAGGTGCAGTCGGCCGACGCCGTTCAGGAACGCCGGGTTCCAGTCGGCGGGGGATATGCGCAGCACGGCGCCGCTGTCGGTGAGGAAGGTGCGCTCGGCGGTCGCGGTGTCGACCAGCGAGACGACGGTGGCGGTGGGCGCCGCCGGGTCCGGGATCAGCAGGGGCCGTACGCCCGCGCGCCGCAGCCGGCGCTCGTGCCAGGCCAGCGCGTCGCTCCCGACCCGGCCCAGGACGCGTACGTCCGCGCAGCCCGAACGAGCCGCCCAGCAGGCCGCGTTGGCCCCCGCCCCGCCCGGGACCGTACGGATCTCGGCCGCCGTGTCCGTGGCGGGCGCCAGCGGCCCCCGATGCCGGGCGACGACGTCGGTCACCACGTCCCCGACGACCAGGAGGCCGCGGGGCGCACCGGTCGTGGGGGCCGCTGCGCCCTGCCCCGTCCCGGCGGGCGCATCGGTCACAGCGCCGCCGCGATCGCCGCCGCAAGGCGTACATTGCCGCGCACCGCCGCCACGTTCGCCTCCAGGGACGCCCCGCCGGTGTGCCGCACCAGATGGTCGAGCAGGAAGGGGGTGACGGCCTGGCCCGTGATCCCCTGCTCCCGGCACGAGGCCAGGGCCTCGGCCAGCACCCGGTCGTGCAGCTCGGGGTCGAGCTGTTCGGCCTCCGGCACCGGATTGGCCACGATCAGCGCCGAGTCGGGGCCGATCGCGTCATGGGACCGCAGCACGTCGGCGGCCTCCTCAGGGGTCCGTACCGTCCAGTCGACCGGCTCGCCGGAGTCGGCCAGATAGAACCCGGGGAAGCGGTCCGTTCCATAGCCGACCACCCCGATGCCCAGCGTCTCCAGCCGTTGCAGCGTCGCCGGTACGTCGAGGATCGACTTCACTCCCGCGCACACCACCGCGACCGGCGTCCGGGCGAGGAGCCGCAGGTCCGCCGACTCGTCCTGCGTCTCGGTCCAGCCCCGGTGGACGCCGCCGAGCCCGCCGGTGGCGAAGACGCGGATGTCCGCCCAGTGGGCCAGATACGCGGTCGCGGAGACGGTGGTGGCCCCGCTCGCGCCCGTGGCGAGCGCCATCGGCAGATCGCGGTGGCCGAGCTTGCGCAGCCCGCCGCCCGCGACGCGCTCCAACTGGTCCTTGTCCAGGCCGACATGGGGCCGCCCGTCCAGGACCGCGACCGTGGCGGGGACGGCGCCCCCGGCCCGTACCAGCTCCTCCAGCTCCGTCGCCACCCGCAGATTGCGCGGGCGCGGCAGTCCGTGCGCGATGATCGTGGACTCCAGAGCGACCACGGGACGCCCCTCGGCCAGGGCCTCGCGCACCTCTTCGGACACCTTGAGTACGTCGTCGTAGGACATGCACCATCCCTGGCGCGCCCGGGCACCGCGTAAACGTCTCTCCTGCGATCACCTGTGCGAGGCGCGCGGAGGCGGCGGCCGCGAGGCCTACGGGGCCCGCCCCCGCGACCCACTCACGGGGAGTCTGCTCCCGGTCGGCGGTTCCGGCCAGAGGCGGCGTCGAGGACGTCGCAGGACATGGCTAGATTGGCGCGCCATGACGACCAATGATCACATCGAGACCCCCTCCGTTGTCGCGGCCGCACCGGCCTCGTTCGTTGTCCACATCCCGGACGCCGAGCTGGAGCCCGAGCCCCTGGACCCCGGCCAGATCGTCTCGGGCGCCCCCGAGGTCACCGGCAAGGTGCTCTGGGAGTCGCCCGACGGCCAGCAGGTGCGCGGCATCTGGCAGATCACTCCCGGCGTGGTGACCGACACCGAGGCCAATGAGCTCTTCGTGGTGGTCAGCGGGCGCGCGACCGTCGAGGTGGCGGGCGGCGACACCCTGGAGCTCGGCCCCGGCGACGCGTGCGTGCTGCGCGAGGGCGACCGGACGACGTGGACCGTGCACGAGACGCTGCGCAAGGCGTACCACATCAGCCTCTAGCGCCCCCAGCGCCCGGCCCGGCCTGGAGCACTCAGAACAGCGGCTGCGGGAGCACCCCTTCCAGAGCGAGCAACTGCCGCTTGGTCTCCAGGCCGCCGCCGAACCCGCCGAGCCCGCCGTCGCTCTCCACCACCCGGTGGCAGGGCACCACGACCGGCAGCGGGTTGGACCCCATCGCGGCGCCCACCGCCTGCGCCGCCCGGGGCTGGCCGACCCGGTCGGCGAGGTCGCCGTACCCCACCACCGTCCCGTACGGAACGGTCGCCTCCAGCTCGCGGAGCACCTGGCGGTTGAAGCCGGAGGACAGCGACCAGTCCAGCGGCAGCTCGAACGCGCGCAGGTCACCCGCGAAGTACGCCTCCAGCTGGCGTATGGGCTCGGCCAGCGGGCCCGTGCCGCCGGGGCCGGCCGGGACCGGCTCGGCCCCCAGCCGGGCCGCCAGGCCGCGCAGCGCCTTGTCCCGGACCGCCTCCCGGGCGTGGAAGACCACGTTCACCAGCCCCTGGTCGGTCGCGGCGAGCAGCAGGGGGCCGATGTCGCTGCCGACGACCGCCCACACCACCCGCTCCGGCCCCCGCGAGGCCCGCTCGAACTGCTCGTCGCTGTTCATGTCGCCACCGTACGACCCGCCACTGACAACGCCCGCCGGGCGGGCTGCGGGCGCCGGTCCGTCCGGTCACCGGAGGTTCGGTCGCCGCCCATCGGACGGGCCCGGCCACGTTCCCCGAACCGCCGGAAACGGACCCCCCGGGTCCGGGGTGTCGACAAATTGGCGTGAAAATGTTTGCCTGTCGCTCGGCGAGCCTTAATGTCGCCCCGAACCAGGGCCTCCGCGACAGCAGTGGGCCTCTTCAGTCGCCAGTCGGTACGGGGTGAAGGGCACACGCATATGCACGGGACGGTCGACGGCTTCACCTACGGCCTCGTCACGCCAGTCGTGGCGTTCCTCATGGCCTGTCTGGGCGGTGCGCTCGGGCTGCGCTGTACGGCCAGGTCACTGCGGGCCGACCGGCCCTTCAGAGCGCTCTGGCTGGCGCTCGGCGCCACCTCCATAGGCTCCGGGATATGGACCATGCACTTCATCGCGATGATGGGATTCACGGTCCGCCAGGAGGTGCTGAGCTACGACCGGCCGATCACGTTCGCCAGCCTGGGCCTGGCCGTCGTCATGGTCGGGATCGGCATCTTCATCGTCGGTTACCGGGGGGCCACACCCCTGGCCCTGGTCACCGGCGGGACCATCACCGGGCTCGGCGTGGCGTCGATGCACTACCTCGGGATGGCCGGAATTCGACTGCACGGCGAGTTCGCGTACAACACCCTCACCGTCAGCCTCTCCGTGGTGATCGCGGTCGTCGCGGCCACCGCCGCCCTCTGGGCGGCCGTCTCCGTCAACGGCTTCCTGGCCAGCCTCGGCGCCAGCGTCGTCATGGGCCTCGCCGTGAGCGGCATGCACTACACGGGGATGGCCGCGCTCAGCGTCCATCTGCATGACGGCGCGGGCACTGCCGCCGGGGACTCCTCCGCCACCGTGCTCGCGCCGATGCTCATCGGCCCGGTCGCCTTCCTGGTGCTCGCGGGCGTCGTCGTGATGTTCGACCCGCTCGTGGTGATGGGCAAGCCCGAGTGGGAGAAGCGGCCGCCCCGCCCGGCGCCCGTCCCCCGCCATCTGCCGTCGTTCCCGGACCGGACCGAGTGGGCCGCCCCGCACCGGCCGGGCGAGGGCTCCTCGTCGCCGCACGACTGGTGACCCGGGGGCCGGACGAGCCCGCGCCCGGGCCGATCGCGCCCGACTGTCAGTGGGGGGTCGTACGGTGGTTCCATGCGGCCCGTTTCCAAGATCGAACGTACGGTGGCGCCTTTCGAGGTCGTCAGCCCCTACCAGCCCAGCGGCGACCAGCCGGCGGCCATCGCCGAGCTGGAGCGGCGCATCCGTGCAGGTGAGAAGGATGTCGTCCTGCTGGGTGCGACCGGCACCGGAAAGTCGGCGACGACTGCCTGGATGATCGAGAAGCTCCAGCGCCCCACGCTCGTCATGGCGCCGAACAAGACGCTGGCGGCCCAGCTGGCGAACGAGTTCCGCGAGCTCCTGCCCAACAACGCCGTCGAGTACTTCGTGTCGTACTACGACTACTACCAGCCCGAGGCGTACGTCCCGCAGTCGGACACGTACATCGAGAAGGACTCCTCGATCAACGAGGAGGTCGAGCGGCTGCGCCACTCGGCGACGAACTCGCTGCTGACCCGCCGCGACGTGATCGTCGTGGCCTCCGTCTCGTGCATCTACGGCCTGGGCACGCCGCAGGAGTACGTCGACCGGATGGTGCCGCTGAAGGTCGGCGAGGAGATCGACCGCGACCAGCTGCTGCGCCGCTTCGTCGACATCCAGTACACGCGCAACGACGTGGCCTTCTCGCGCGGCACGTTCCGGGTCCGCGGCGACACCATCGAGATCTTCCCGGTCTACGAGGAGCTGGCCGTCCGGATCGAGATGTTCGGCGACGAGATCGAGGCGCTGTCCACGCTCCACCCGCTCACCGGCGAGATCATCAGTGAGGACCGGGAGCTCTACGTCTTCCCCGCCAGCCACTATGTGGCCGGCCCGGAGCGCATGGAGAAGGCGGTCACCGGCATCGAGCAGGAGCTGGAGCAGCGCCTGGCCGAGCTGGACAAGCAGGGCAAGCTCCTGGAGGCCCAGCGGCTGCGGATGCGCACCACGTACGACATCGAGATGCTGCGCCAGATCGGCAGCTGCTCGGGCGTCGAGAACTACTCGATGCACTTCGACGGCCGCGAGCCCGGCACCGCGCCCAACACGCTGCTCGACTACTTCCCGGACGACTTCCTGCTCGTCCTCGACGAGTCGCACGTGACCGTCCCCCAGATCGGCGCGATGTACGAGGGGGACGCCTCCCGCAAGCGCACGCTGGTCGACCACGGCTTCCGGCTGCCCTCCGCGATGGACAACCGGCCGCTGAAGTGGGAGGAGTTCCTGGGCCGCGTCGACCAGACCGTCTACCTCTCGGCGACGCCCGGCAAGTACGAGCTGTCGCGCGGCGACGGCTTCGTGGAGCAGATCATCCGCCCCACCGGCCTGGTCGACCCGGAGGTCGTCGTCAAGCCCACCGAGGGGCAGATCGACGACCTGGTGCACGAGATCCGCAAGCGCACCGAGAAGGACGAGCGCGTCCTGGTCACCACCCTCACCAAGAAGATGGCCGAGGACCTGACCGACTACTTCCTGGAGATGGGCATCCAGGTGCGCTACCTGCACAGCGACGTCGACACCCTGCGCCGGGTCGAGCTGCTGCGGGAGCTGCGGGCGGGCGAATTCGACGTGCTGGTCGGCATCAACCTGCTCCGCGAGGGCCTGGACCTGCCCGAGGTGTCGCTGGTCGCGATCCTCGATGCCGACAAGGAGGGCTTCCTCCGCTCGGGCACCTCGCTGATCCAGACCATCGGCCGCGCGGCGCGCAACGTCTCCGGCCAGGTCCATATGTACGCCGACAAGATCACCCCGGCGATGGAGAAGGCGATCGAGGAGACCAACCGCCGCCGGGAGAAGCAGGTCGCGTACAACAAGGAGCGCGGGATCGACCCGCAGCCGCTGCGGAAGAAGATCAACGACATCGTCGCGACCATCGCGCGCGAGGAGGTCGACACCGAGCAGCTGCTCGGCTCCGGCTACCGCAAGGCGAAGGACGGCAAGGGCGCCAAGGCGCCGGTCCCCGCGCTCGGTGCCAAGGCGGCGAAGTCGAAGGCGAAGGCGGGCAAGGGCGGCGAGGTCCTCACCGACCGCCCGGCCGCCGAACTCGCCGAGCAGATCGAGGAGATGACCGACCGGATGCGGGCCGCCGCCGCCGAGCTGCAGTTCGAGATCGCCGCCAGGTTGCGCGACGAAGTCGGGGAGCTGAAGAAGGAGTTGCGGCAGATGAGGGAGGCGGGTCAGGCCTGACGGTCCGCCACCCGCTGTGTTGCAAGACCGACACAAATCCGCCCTGCACGGTGGCGCACATCGCGCCACTGCGTAGGGTCGGGCCGAGAACGTAAGAAATGCGGAGAGGGGACAGCGCGTGACGGTCAATCTGACCAAGGGCCAGGCCATCAGCCTGGAGAAGCAGGGTGGCGGCACCCTGACCGCGGTGCGGATGGGGCTCGGTTGGCAGGCGGCGCCGCGCCGCGGCCTGTTCGGCTCGCGCACCCGGGAGATCGACCTGGACGCCTCGGCGGTGCTCTTCGCCGACAAGCAGCCCGTGGACGTGGTGTTCTTCCGCCACCTCGTCAGTGACGACGGCTCGGTCCGGCACACCGGAGACAACCTGGTGGGCGGCGCGGGCCAGGGTGGCGACGACGAGTCGATCCTCGTCGACCTCCAGCGCGTCCCGGTCCACATCGACCAGATCGTCTTCACGGTGAACTCGTTCACCGGCCAGACGTTCCAGGAAGTGCAGAACGCGTTCTGCCGCATCGTCGACGAGACCAACGGCCAGGAGCTGGCGCGCTACACGCTGGACGGCGGCGGTCAGTACACGGCGCAGATCATGGCCAAGGTGCACCGCGCGGGCGCGGGCTGGCAGATGACCGCCATCGGCAACCCGTCCAACGGCCGTACTTTCCAGGACCTGATGCCGGCGATCCTGCCGCACCTGTAGACGCGGCCGTACGCAGGCACCACCGGCCATCACGGCCGTAACCGCAGCTCCCGGAGGCAAGGCCGCCGGGAGCTGCCCCGCACCACCGTGCGCCACCGGCAACTCGACGAGGGGACAGAGCGATGACGGCCGAGCTGGTACGGGGACAGAACCACCCCCTGCCCCGGACCCGACTGGAGATCCGGGTGTCGGCCGGCACACCGATCGTCGCCGGCGCCACCCTGGGAGACGAGAGCGGCACGGTGCGCGGGACGGAGTGGGTGGCCCACCCCGGCACGCCCACGCTGCCGGGCCTGGAGGTCTCCCGGCAGGCCGCCGCCGACCACCGCCTCGCCGTGGATCTGGAGGCGCTGCCGCAGGACGTGCACCGGGTGAGCGTCCTGCTCGCGCTGCCGCCCGGGGCGGCGGGCCCGAGCCGGTTCGCCGCCGTCGCCGCGCCCTTCGTGGCGGTCACCGGCCTCGACGGCACCGAGGTCGCCAGCTACACGATCACCGGCCTGGACGCGGAGTCGGCGGTCGTCGCCCTGGAGCTCTATCTGCGGGGCGGCGCCTGGAAGGTCCGCGCGATCGGCCAGGGCTACGCGGGCGGCCTCGCCGACATGCTGGTCGACCAGGGCCTGCCGCAGGCCCGTGAGCTGGCCGCCGTCATCCTGGACGCGGTCGCCCTGGGCGCCTCCCGCTCGGTCGCGGCGCCCCCGCCCCGTACGTCCGACGAGGCGCGGGTACGGGCCGGCGCGCCCGGCACCGGTGGGAGCGACGCCGGTCCTGCGGGCGCCGCACCCCCGCCCGATGCCGCCCAGCAGCCCCTGACGGACAGCGGGCCCATCGACTACGCGCACCCGCGCCGCACGACCACCGCGCCCCCGCCGCCCCCTCCCACCGCGCCGCCCGTCGCCCCCGGCGAGCCGCCGTCCCCCGTGGCGGGCGACGCCAACGGCTGGTCCATGGACGAGCGGCTCTACAACCAGGTGTGGGGCATGTTCGAGGACCTGGCCCGCACCACCGCCTCGTACCGCAGCGCCGTCGACTTCGCGGACTCGCGGATGGAGCAGGAGCTCGACCGGGCCCTCGCGGATCCGCGCAGCCGGATCGGCTCCGCCGGCGACCAGGCCCGCGAGGAGGCCTCGGCCCGGCGCGAGCAGCTGGTCGACCGCGCGCGCGAGGCCTTCGACTGGGACCTCGCGCAGCTGACCGCCGAGTCCGAGGTCGTCGAGCCCGCCCTGCCGCCCGCCTACGCCCGCTGGGACAACCCCGTCTGGCACGCCTACCGGGTGCCGATGGAGATCCCGATGGCCCTGCGTGTCGGCGACCTGCGGCTGCCAGAGCGGCCGGAGCTGCGGATTCCGATGCTGGTGCGGCTGCCGCTGGAGCGCGGGCTGTGGATCGACTCCGGGCGCTCGGCCTCCGAGGCCGCCGCCTTCATGGACGCCGAGCAGGTCAAGCGGCTCGCTGTGGAGACCGCGGTGGCGCTGGCGGCCCGGCTGCTCGCGGTGTACCCGGCGCACGAGTTCGCCGTGCACGTCGTGGACCCGGCGGGGGCGGCGGCCGGGGCCTTCGCGCCCCTGACGCGGTCGGGGGCGCTCGGTCAGCCGCCCGCGGCCGGTGCCGGGGGAGTGGCCGACGTGCTCGCCCGGCTCACCCAGCGCGTCGACCTGCTCCAGATGGCCGCGCGGGGCGGCGCCGGGGCGGACGCGCTGCCGCTCGGCATGGACACCGCCGAGCAGCTCCTGATCGTCAACGACTTCCCGCACGGTTTCGACGACCGCGCGGTCAACCAGCTGCGCTATCTCGCGGACGAGGGCCCGTCGGTCGGGGTCCATCTGCTGATGGTCGCGGACCGTGAGGACGCCAGTGCGTACGGGCCGGTGCTGCAGCCGCTGTGGCGCTCGCTGCTGCGGCTCACACCGGTCCCGGACGGCCACCTGGCCGATCCGTGGGTGGGGCACGCATGGACGTACGAGCCGCCGCTGGTCCCGCCCGGCAGCGCGATCCTGGGGCAGGTGCTCGGCCAGGTCGCGGACGCGCGGCGCAACTGGCCGCGCTGACCGCCGCCCGGGCGCGCGCGATCCGGCGCGCGCCCGTCCCGTACTCCCTCACCCATTGACGGTCTTGGTTCTTCTTTACCCTTCCCTTTACCTTCTCTTGGTGATTGGGGTAGGGTTCTTGGTGCGGAGGGGAGTACTCCCGACTGCGGCGTTCCCGTCAATACGGACCGAAGTGACCGGTTCCGGGGCGTCGGCCCAGGGCACGTGATGTGCCCGGGTGGAGGAGACCTCCGGCAGCGACGACGCTGATCTGTAGCGGTACGAAGCCGGAGGCACTGTGGACGTTTCCCTGACCCTTTGGGTGCTGACCATTCTCGGTCTGTGCGCCCTGATCGCGGCCGACTTCTTCATCGGGCGCAAGCCCCATGACGTGTCGGTCAAGGAAGCCGGAATCTGGACGGTCGTCTGGATCGTGCTCGCCGCGCTCTTCGGCGTCGGCCTGCTGGTGTTCGGCGACAGCAAGGCGTCCGGCGAGTTCTTCGCGGGCTTCATCACCGAGAAGTCCCTCTCCGTCGACAACCTCTTCGTCTTCATCCTGATCATGGCGAAGTTCTCGGTACCGACCCACCTCCAGCAACGCGTGCTGCTCTTCGGTGTGCTGATAGCCCTGGTGCTGCGGGCGATATTCATCGCGGCCGGCGCCGCCATCATCGCCAGCTTCTCCTGGGTCTTCTACCTCTTCGGCGCCTTCCTGATCTACACCGCCTGGAAGCTCATCCAGGAGGCGCGCTCCGACGACGAGGAAGAGGAGTTCGAGGAGAACCGCCTCCTCAAGTCCATCGAGAAGCGGTTCGGCGTCGCCGACCGGTACCACGGCACGAAGCTCTTCATCCAGGAGCACGGCAAGAAGGTCATGACGCCGCTGCTCGTCGTCATGCTGGCCATCGGCATGACCGACGTGCTGTTCGCGATGGACTCGATCCCCGCGATCTTCGGCCTGACCCAGGACCCGTACATCGTCTTCACCGCCAACGCCTTCGCGCTGATGGGCCTGCGCCAGCTGTACTTCCTCATCGGCGGACTGCTCAAGAAGCTGGTCCACCTCAGCTACGGCCTCTCGGTGATCCTCGGCTTCATCGGAGTGAAGCTGGTGCTGCACGCCCTGCACGAGAACGGGGTGAACGTCCCCGAGATCTCCATCCCCGTCTCGCTCGCCGTCATCTGCGGCGTGCTGGTCGTCACCACGATCACCAGCCTGATGGCCGCCAAGGAGCAGACGGCGGACGAGGAGTCCGAGAAGAAGAGCGTCGGGGTCTGACCCCCGGGGGCGCGCGGGGCAACCGCACCGGCGCGCGCACCGGCCGGCCGGGCGCGGAGTTGCCGTGCCGGTCGGCCGGTGCTTGCTTGGACGGGGAGAGCCCCCGGTCCGCGGGGGCGTCGCGGACCAGGAGGACCCCATGAAGTTCGCGCAGATCATCGACTTCGAGACCGAGCGTGCGGACGAGATGCGCGAGCTCATCCGCCAGTACGAGGAGAGGGCCCGGGCGGAGGGCCGCAAGCTCGGCCCCTCGCACCGCACCCTGCTGCGCGACCGGGCCAATCCGAACCGCTATCTGGCGGTGGTGGAGTTCGACTCGTACGAGGACGCGATGGCCAACAGCGACGCTCCGGAGACGACCGAGCTGGCCAAGCAGCTCGCGGCCCTGTCGACGCGGCCGCCCGCCTTCACGGACTGCGACGTGGCGGAGTCGGAGTCCCTGTAGCGCCCGGCGCCCGCCGGATCCGGCGGGCGCCCCAGGCGGTCAGGCGGGTGCCGCCTCCGGTGCCGCCTCCGCCGGGTCGAGCACCGGCCGGGTCTCCGGCAGGAGAGCGAAACAGCCGAGGCTCAGCAGCGCGACCCCGGTCAGATAGGCCGCCACGCCCCA
This sequence comes from Streptomyces sp. NPDC031265, assembly GCF_055570295.1. Taxonomy (NCBI): domain Bacteria; kingdom Bacillati; phylum Actinomycetota; class Actinomycetes; order Kitasatosporales; family Streptomycetaceae; genus Streptomyces; species Streptomyces sp. NPDC031265. The sequence continues at coordinate 113,670 of NZ_JBVIHM010000002.1, read as the reverse complement.
CGGCGGCCCCTCGCCCCGTGCGAGCGCGGTCGCCACGACCGGGGTCAGCGCGCCGCCCAGCACCCCGCCCAGGTTGTAGCCAAGGGCCGCGCCCGTGCAGCGCACCCGGGGCTCGTAGAGCTCCGGCAGATAGGCCGCGATCACCGCGAACATGGTGATGAACGCGATCAGCGCGCCCAGGATCCCGGCGAACATGAGCAGCGGTTCGCCGGTCTGGAGCAGCGCGACCGTCGGGAACATCCACAGCGCGCAGGCCGTGCACCCCGCCAGACAGAGCGGCCGCCGCCCGTACCGGTCGGCGAGCAGGGCCGAGACCGGGGTCAGCGCGCCCTTGACGGCGACGGCGGCCATGACGCAGACGAGCATGACCGTACGGCTCACGCCGAGGCGCTCGGTGGCGTACGCCAGGGCCCAGGTGGTCACCGCGTAGAAGACGGCGTACCCGACCGACAGCGCCCCCGCCGTCAGCAGCACCAGCCGCCAGTGGTCGCGGAGCACCTCCGCGAGCGGCAGCCGGGCGCGTTCGCCGATCTCCTGGAACTGCGGGGTCTCGGTGAGGGAGGAGCGCAGCAGCAGCCCGCCCGCCGCGAGCAGCCCCGCCCCCCAGAACGGGATCCGCCACCCCCACGCCCGGAACTCGGCGTCCGTCAGCCCCGCCGAGAGCGTCAGCATCACGCCGTTGGCCAGCAGGAACCCCAGGGACGGGCCCATCTGCGGAAAGGACGACCACAGGACCCGGCGCCGCGCGGGTGCGTGCTCCACGGTGAGCAGCACGGCCCCGCCCCACTCGCCGCCCAGCCCGAGCCCCTGAAGGAAGCGCAGCACGAGCAGCAGGACGGGGGCGGCGGCTCCGATCGTCGCGTACGAGGGCACACAGCCGATGGCGACCGTGGCAAAACCGGTCAGGAGCAGCGAGAGGAACAGCACCGGGCGCCGTCCGTACCGGTCACCGATATGACCGAAGACGACAGAACCGAGCGGGCGAGCGATGAACCCGATCCCGAAAGTGCCGAAAGCGGCCAGGGTTCCGGCGAGCGGGGAGAACGTCGGGAAGAAGAGCGGGCCCAGGACGAGCGCGGCGGCCGTCCCGTACACAAAGAAGTCGTAGAACTCGACCGCCGTCCCGGCGAGCGAGGCGGCGGCGAGCCGCGTCATCGACGGTGGTGCGTGTGTGGGGGGAGAGGTGGAGGAGAAGCGCATGCCGCGCCAACTACCCATGCTTACGGGCGGTTATGGGGGGCGTGCGGAAGCACGCCCGCGCCGCGAACGAGCGCTCGGCCCGATGGGGCTACCAGCCGCGTGCGTGCCACTCCGGCAGCTTGGGGCGCTCGTCGCCGAGCGTGGTGTCGTTGCCGTGGCCCGGGTACACCCAGGTCTCGTCCGGCAGGACCGCGAAGAGCTTGGTCTCCACGTCGTGGATGAGGCTGGCGAAGGCCTGCGGGTCCTTGTGGGTGTTGCCGACCCCGCCCGGGAACAGGCAGTCGCCGGTGAACAGGTGCGGGTGGCCGTGCGGGTCGTCGTAGAACAGCGCGATCGAGCCCGGGGTGTGGCCGACCAGGCGGCGGGCGGTCAGCTCGACCCGGCCGACGCGGATCGTGTCCCCGTCTTCGACGGGGACGTCGGTCGGCACGGGGATGCCCTCGGCGTCGTAGCGGCCCGCGTAGGTCGTCGCGCCGGTGGCGGCGACGACGTCGGCGAGTGCCTGCCAGTGGTCGCCGTGTCGGTGGGTGGTGACGACGGACTTGATGCCGTCGTCACCGATCAGCGTCAGGAGGGTGGAGGGCTCGGCCGCCGCGTCGATCAGCAGCTGCTCGCCGGTGGCCCGGCAGCGCAGCAGATACGCGTTGTTGTCCATCGGGCCGACCGCGACCTTGGAGATCATCAGATCCCCGAGCTCGTGGACATCCGCCGGACCGCCGACCTTCACCGCTCCGCTGTACGTCATGGGCTCAGCGTAACGCCGGGCCTACAGGGGCGGCAGGGCGGGCAGCGGGCCGCCCGAGGCCTCCAGGGCGGCGCCGTCCCTGCGGCCCGCGAGCCAGCCCAGCAGGTCCCATGCGGGGCCGCCGACGGTCACCGGGGCGCCCTCCGTGCCGCCGGTGCGCAGGGTGTGGCCGTTGTTGCCGGTGAGGGTGACCGGCGGGACCGAGGCGTTCCCCGAGAAGCGGTCGGCCAGGAACTGGATCTCACGCCGGACGAACTCGTCCGGCAGGTCCTCCAGCTCATAGCCGACGCCCAGGTCGACGTGGTGCAGCTCGACCTCGATCAGCCGCCTGAAGGGGATGCGGGCGGCCTGGTCGAGGACGCTGTTGCGGAGCTCGACCGTACGGGCCCAGTCGGCGGGCCGGGCGCCCTCCTCCTGGAAGCGGGCCGCGCTCTCGCGCAGGTCGGCGAGGTGGGCGTCGAGCGGACGCGCCGCGTCGCGCGCGATGTCGGCGTCCCGGGCCTCGGCGCTCTCGTACATGGGGCGGCCTGCGAGCACGTTGACGAGCGCGTCCGCGTTGCGGGCGACATGGGCGAGCACGTGCCCGCGGCTCCAGCCCGGCAGCCGTGACGGCCCGGCGACTGCCGCGTTGTCCAGTTCGGCGGCTGCGGTGAGCAGCCGGTCGGTGGCTTCCCGTACAGATACCAGGTCGTGCGCATGATCAATCATGGCGCCGACGATAGTCCCGCCACTCATTCGGGTGAAGCCGCTTGGACGAGTCCGTAAATCGAATGCGCGTGCTATAGGCTCGTCAGTGGCATCAGGCATCCTTGGCTGTAAAACGATCCATCGCCCTGGCGGCCCCCCATAGTCTGAGACGGGGGCTCCGCCCCCTGCTTCTCTTCAAGAAAGGTGCGGACCGGCGTGGCCGACCGTCTCATCGTCCGTGGCGCGCGCGAGCACAATCTCAAGAACGTCTCGCTCGACCTCCCGCGCGACTCCCTCATCGTCTTCACCGGGCTCTCGGGGTCGGGCAAGTCGTCCCTCGCGTTCGACACGATCTTCGCCGAGGGGCAGCGCCGCTACGTCGAGTCGCTCTCCTCGTACGCCCGCCAGTTCCTCGGCCAGATGGACAAGCCGGACGTCGACTTCATCGAAGGTCTGTCGCCCGCGGTCTCCATCGACCAGAAGTCGACCTCGCGCAACCCGCGTTCGACGGTCGGCACCATCACCGAGGTCTACGACTACCTGCGTCTGCTCTTCGCGCGCATCGGCAAGCCGCACTGCCCCGAGTGCCGTCGGCCGATCACCCGCCAGTCGCCGCAGGCCATCGTCGACAAGGTGCTCGAACTGCCGGAGGGCAGCCGCTTCCAGGTGCTCTCGCCGCTGGTGCGCGAGCGCAAGGGCGAGTTCGTCGACCTCTTCGCCGACCTCCAGACCAAGGGCTACAGCCGCGCGCGCGTGGACGGCGAGACGATCCAGCTCTCCGAGCCGCCCAAGCTCAAGAAGCAGGAGAAGCACACCATCGAGGTGGTCATCGACCGCCTCACCGTGAAGGACTCCGCCAAGCGCCGCCTCACCGACTCGGTGGAGACCGCGCTCGGGCTGGCCGGCGGCATGGTGGTGCTCGACTTCGTCGACCTGGCCGCCGACGACCCCGAGCGCGAGCGGATGTACTCGGAGCACCTGTACTGCCCGTACGACGACCTGTCCTTCGAGGAGCTGGAGCCGCGCTCCTTCTCCTTCAACTCGCCCTTCGGCGCCTGCCCCGACTGCACGGGCATCGGCACGCGCATGGAGGTCGACCCCGAGCTGATCATCCCGGACGAGGAGAAGTCCCTCGACGAGGGTGCGGTCTCCCCCTGGTCGCTCGGCCACACCAAGGACTACTTCGCCCGCCTGGTCGGCGCGCTCGCCGAAGAGCTCGGCTTCCGTACGGACATCCCCTGGGCGGGGCTGCCGCAGCGCGCCAAGAAGGCGCTGCTGTACGGCCACAAGACGCAGATCGAAGTGCGCTACCGGAACCGGTACGGACGGGAGCGCGCGTACACGACCTCCTTCGAGGGCGCCGTGCCGTTCGTCAAGCGGCGCCACTCGGAGGCGGAGTCCGACGGGGCGCGCGAGCGCTTCGAGGGCTATATGCGCGAGGTCCACTGCCCGACCTGTGAGGGCTCGCGACTGAAGCCGCTGGTCCTCGCGGTCACCGTGATGGACCGCTCCATCGCCGAGGTCTCCGCGATGTCGATCAGCGACTGCGCCGACTTCCTGGGCGAGCTCAAGCTCAACGCGCGCGACAAGAAGATCGCCGAGCGGGTCCTGAAGGAGGTCAACGAGCGGCTGCGCTTCCTCGTCGACGTCGGCCTCGACTACCTCTCGCTCAACCGCGCCGCCGGGACGCTGTCGGGTGGCGAGGCCCAGCGCATCCGCCTCGCCACCCAGATCGGCTCGGGTCTGGTCGGCGTGCTGTACGTGCTGGACGAGCCGTCCATCGGTCTGCACCAGCGGGACAACCACCGGCTGATCGAGACGCTGGTCCGCCTGCGCGACATGGGCAACACGCTCATCGTCGTCGAGCACGACGAGGACACCATCAAGGTGGCCGACTGGGTCGTCGACATCGGCCCGGGCGCCGGTGAGCACGGCGGAAAGGTCGTCCACAGCGGCCCGTTGAAGCAGCTCCTCGCCAACAAGGAGTCGATGACGGGGCAGTACCTGTCGGGCAAGAAGTCCATCCCGCTGCCGGACGTACGGCGCCCTGCGGATCCGTCGCGCCAGCTCACCGTGCACGGCGCCAAGGAGAACAACCTCCGGGACATCGCCGTCTCGTTCCCGCTGGGTGTGCTGACCGCGGTCACCGGTGTCTCCGGCTCCGGAAAGTCGACCCTGGTCAACGACATCCTCTACACGCACCTGGCGCGCGAGCTGAACGGCGCGCGGGCGGTCCCCGGGCGGCACACGCGCGTGGAGGGCGACGACCTGGTCGACAAGGTCGTCCACGTCGACCAGTCGCCGATCGGCCGTACGCCGCGGTCGAACCCGGCGACCTACACGGGCGTCTTCGACAACGTGCGCAAGCTGTTCGCCGAGACGATGGAGGCGAAGGTGCGGGGTTACCTCCCGGGCCGGTTCTCCTTCAACGTCAAGGGCGGCCGCTGCGAGAACTGCTCGGGCGACGGCACGATCAAGATCGAGATGAACTTCCTGCCGGACGTGTACGTGCCGTGCGAGGTCTGCCACGGGGCGCGCTACAACCGGGAGACGCTGGAGGTCCACTACAAGGGCAAGTCCATCGCCGAGGTCCTCGACATGCCGATCGAGGAGGCGCTGGACTTCTTCGAGGCGGTGCCGACGATCGCCCGTCACCTGCGGACGCTGAACGAGGTGGGGCTTGGCTACGTCCGGCTCGGCCAGTCGGCCCCGACGCTGTCGGGCGGCGAGGCGCAGCGCGTGAAGCTGGCGTCGGAGCTGCAGAAGCGGTCTACGGGGCGGACGGTGTACGTCCTGGACGAGCCGACCACCGGCCTCCACTTCGAGGACATCTCGAAGCTGATCAAGGTCTTGTCGGGACTCGTCGACAAGGGGAACTCGGTGATCGTCATCGAGCACAACCTCGACGTCATCAAGACGGCGGACTGGGTCGTGGACATGGGCCCCGAGGGCGGCAGCGGCGGTGGCCTGGTGATCGCCGAGGGGACGCCGGAGCAGGTCGCGTCGGTGGCCGCGAGCCACACGGGGAAGTTCCTGCGCGACATTCTGGGTGCGGACCGGATCAGCGACGCGGAGCCGACTCCTGTGCGGAGGGCGGCGAAGCGGGCGCCGGCGAAGAAGGCGGTGGCGAAGAAGGCGGTGGCCAAGGCCCCGGCCAAGAAGACGGCGTCCCGGGCCCGGAAGGCCTGAGCCACTCGGTCCCGGGGGTTTCGGCCCCCGGGGCCCCGGTTGTCCGGCTGCGGGCCGGTGGCCGTGCGCGGGGCTTCGCCCCGGTCCCGGGGGTTTGCCCACCCGCCCGCCCGTTGCTGGGGTCGGGAGAGCTCGGCTCCTGGGGGCTTCGCCCCCAGACCCCGTGTTTGTCTGCGGGCTCGGTGGGGGCTGGTCGCGCAGTTCCCCGCGCCCCTGAAGGCAGAACGGGCCCTGGCCACACTTCAGCTCCTCCGGCGTGCGAGGAACTGGGCCCGGCCACATTCAGGCCCTCCGGCGCTTGAGGAGCGGGGCAGGGGCCGCAGGCCCCGCCCCTTCAGGGGCGCGGGGCTGTGACATGTGAGGCTCCGCCGCGTGGGCGCGACCAGCCAGAGGCAGCCCGCAGACGAAAGAGGTCCGGGGCGAAGCCCCGAAGCGGGGGCGGGGCCGCGAGCTCCGTGAGGGGGTGCGGGGGCGGAGCCCCCTCCGACGGGATCCGGGAGCGTAGCCCCCGGGCAACCACCTCGCGCCCCACCCACCCGCGGAGGGTTTAGGGAACGGGCGGGGTGGGGGTGCTCAGGGACCCGGCGTGTGGCGGCTGTGCGCCCCGCTGCCCGCACGTCAGGGCCGCGGCGTGGGCCGCGTACGCGAGCGCGGCGGACCACGCGGACGCGGACAGGGGACCCCGCCCTGCCACCGCGTGCAGCAGCGCCGCGTTCACCGTGTCCCCCGCCCCGATCGTGTCGACCACCTCGATCCGCTCGCCAGGGACGGAGACCTCGTCGCCGGACCGGGTCCACACGGTCATCCCCGCCGCGCCCCGCGTCAGCACCACCGCCTCCGGCCCAGCCGCCAGCCACTCCTCCACCCCGCCGCCCAGCCATGCCGCGTCCTCCTCGGACAGCTTCAGGAGGGACACGTACGGCAGCCAGGAGCGGAAGCGGGCCCGGTAGGCGTGCGCGTCCGGGACCAGGCCGGGGCGGATGTTCGGGTCGAGCAGGGTGAACACGCCCCGCCCCGACTCCCGCCGCAGCAACGCCTCGTACGCGCTGGCCCCGGGCTCCAGGACCAGCGAGCACGTGCCGAGCGCCAGCGCCCGTACACCGGAGGGGAGTTCGGGCGGCAGCTCGAAGAGGCGGTCCGCGGTGCCGGACGCGTAGAAGCCGTATCCGGCGGCCCCGTCCGCCCCGACCGTCGCCACCGCCAGCGTCGTCGGCTCGGGGCCGCGCTGGACCAGGGAGGTGTCGACACCGGCGGCGCGCAGGCCGTCGAGCAGGGCCTCGCCGAAGCCGTCCGTCGACACGCGGGAGCAGAACGCGGTCTCGGCGCCGAGGCGCCCGAGGGCCACCGCCGTGTTGTACGGGCCGCCCCCCAGCCGGGGCGACAGGGGGCCCAGCCGGTCGCCGGGGCGCTCGGGGACGAGGTCGATGAGGGCTTCTCCGGCGACGACGATCACGCGGCCGAACGTACACCCATCCGGACCGGTCCCGTCCAGCCCCGGCCCCGCCACTACCCACCCCTCCGCCCCACAGCTCCCGCCGGTATCGTCGGATACGTCACCAACCCCCCATGACCTGTGGAGACCCCATGTCCGGCCAGCCCGCCGCCCGTCGTACCGTGCTGAAAGGCGCGGCCCTCGCCGGGGCCGCCGGGCTGGGAGCGGCCGCCTGCTCCACCGACTCCAAGCTCGGTCACGCCGAGACGCCGACCCCGACCGCGCCGGTCGCCCTGGGCGCGCCCGAGGAGATCCCGGTCGGCGGGGCCAAGCTCTACCGCGAGCAGCGCGTGATGGTGTCCTGCCCGGCCAAGGGCGAGTACAAGGCGTTCAGCGCCCAGTGCACCCACGCCGGCTGCGTCCTCGACAAGATCGAGGACGGGCACGGGAACTGCCCGTGCCACGGCAGCCGCTTCAACGTGATGACCGGCCAGCCGGTCCACGGCCCGGCGACCGTCCCGCTGCCCTCCGTCCCGGTGAAGGTCAAGGACGGCAAGCTCGTCGCGGGTCCGGACGCCTAGCCGTACCGCCTACGTACTACGTACGTAGGCGGACCGTTACGCCCAGTCCCAGTCGATCCCCAGGATTCCCGGCCGTGCCCCCTGCTCGACCAGATGCACCGTCCGGTGCTGGCCGCTCAGGGTCAGGTCGCCGCGGGGTGAGCGGGTCGAGCCGGCCGACGTCTGGGCGAAGCGGCGGCACCGGACCGGCAGGGCGTGCTGGTCGAAGCGGACCTGGAGCACGTACTGCCCGCCCGCGAAGTTGAAGCCGCGTATGTACTCGCTGCTCACGCCCGCCGTGCCGTCCTCGAAGCCGTAGCCGAAGAGGTACGTCTCACCGGCCCGCAGCCGGGCGTCGAAGAGCAGCTCGGCCACCAGGACGCCGGTCTCGGCGTCCCAGCGCACCCGGCCGGTGCGGCAGTTCTCTGCGGCGCGCACCCGGATCCGGGACGGGTCGCAGCCCGGGTCGCCGTGGTGGATGGCCAGGTAGCGGTCGACGCCGTCGCGGTGGGCCCGCACCACCTGCTGGGAGTCGCGGCCGAGCAGCTCCCGGTGCGCCCCGATGCTCACCCGCTCATGGTGGCCGACGGTGTGCAGCCCCCCGTCCACCGGTGACTCCAGGCCCGATATCAGCCGCTCGACGACGCCGGAGGCCTCCACCAGGGAGCGGTAGGAGCGGCCCGCCGGGCGTTCCGCCTCGCGCGCGTCGCCGTCGTCGAGCAGCCGCAGCAGCGACCGCTCCGGCAGCCCGAGGACCTCCTCCAGGGCGCGCACCGCCCGCAGCGACTCTGCGCGCTGCGGGCGCCGGGCGCCCTGCTGCCAGTAACTCAGGCTGGTCACGCCGACCTTGACGCCGCGCCCGGCGAGATGGTGCTGCACGCGTTGGAGCGGAAGTCCGCGGACGGCGAGCGCGGCGCGCAGCGCCAGGTGGAACGGGCCGGTGTGCAGCACCTGTGCCAGATCGGCATCGGTGTGGAGCATGGGGGACTCCCTCGGGACTGCTCGGATCTCGGTGGGGGTGGCCGTACAGGGCGGCCTGGTTCAACTGCGCTGCTGGTCCGGGGGGTCGGACCGCGCAGTGAACGTTCACGGCGGGGGGTGGTCAAGAGTCGCCGCGGGACCCGGGTGGCCTGGTTGGCCTGGAAGGCCTGTTCACGTGGCGGCCACTCCGTTCACACCCGCGTCTCACCCCGCATTGAAGCGCGTTGACCAGCCCACGACAACGTTCGATGCTCACCGAAAGCGTCCGGACGCGCTCCTCCAATCCCCACACCCCCCCGCTTCGGGAGGAACGCGATGCACAACCGCAAGAGACGGCTCTCGGCCCTCGCCCTCGTGGTGACGGCCCTGCTCGTCGCCCCCACGGCGAGCGCCGTCGCATCCCCGCACGAGCACGGCACCACCACAGCCGCCGCCACCACGACCGCCGCCACCGACACCCGTACCGCCGCCGACTCGCCGTCCGCCACGGCAGCCACGTCGAAGCGGCTCAACATCACCATGCAGGCCCAGCAGATGAGCAACTGGTGCTGGGCCGCCAGCGGAAACACCATCGCCACCTGGTTCGGGCGCAACTACAGCCAGAACCAGTTCTGCAACGCCGCCTTCGGGCGTCAGCAGGGCTACGACTGCCCCAACTGGCAGGCGGACCTGGGCAATGTGCAGAACGCCCTGGGCTGGGCCGGGATCAACTCCGGCTCGTACGTCACCGGCTGGCTGCGCTACTCGACCGTACAGACCGAGATCAACGCCAACCGGCCCATGGAGAGCCGGATCCAGTGGTCCAGCGGCGGCGGTCACATGCATGTGATCTACGGGTACGACACCGCGAACAGCTGGGTCTACTGGGGAGACCCGTGGCCCTCCAGCAACCGCTACAACTGGGCCTCGCACGACTGGTACGTCGACAACGACTCGTTCTCCTGGACCCACTCGCTCTACCGGATCGGGGCGTGACGACGATGACCCAGCGACGTCTGTCCTCCGTCGCCGCCGTCGCGGCGCTGCTCACCGGCCTCGCCGGTCTCTGCGCCCCGTACGCGGCGGCCGCCGGCAACCCCACCCCAACGGCCGACTCCAAGGCGGCCGCCCACCGGGCGGCCGCGGCCCCCGCCACCCTCGACACGCTCTCCCGCTTCTTCGCCCGGGACGGCAAGGTGTCCCTGACCGCCGCCGCCCCGCGCATCCAGGGCGACGCGGTGCCCGTCTACACGCTCTCCCCGGAGTTCGTCGCCGGGCGGGCGGGCGCTCCCGTCGCGAAGCTGGAGTACCTCGCCTCCACGGCCGTCTCCTCGGACGGCCAGAAGGCCTCCCTGTGGTCCGTTCCGCAGGGCACCACCTGGAAGGTGGTGAACATAGCCACCGGTGACGACGAGTCCCGCTACGCCGCGGCGGGCGCGAGCAGGCTGCCGGGCGGCACCGTCTTCCAGGAGCCGCAGATCAACGCCTGGTACGTCCAGAAGGGCGCCACCGTGCTCCCCCTGGACGAGGACGCGGTGCGCGCGGTCGGCGCCAGGGGCACCACCCTGGCCGCCTACCGGCAGCGCGTCCAGCGGGCCTACGGCGACAAGCTGCCCGGCTCCGCGTACGCGAAGTCCGGCAAGGCCGGGGGGTACGGGCAGAGCCCTGAGGAGGTCCGGGCCCAGGCCGCGTCAGCCGGCCACGGCGGTGGGACGGGCACGGCCGGGGTCGCCTCGGTGACGGCCGGTGCGGGTACGCTCGCGGCGGCCGGCCTCGGCGCGGTGGCTCTGCGCCGCCGCAGGCGCGGGGCGAACCGGGCGTAGGCAATTCCCCTGACTGTGTGACCGGCCGCGGATCGTGCGTGGCCGGTCGCGCGGTTCCCCGCGCCCCGTGAAACCGCGTTGTCGGTCCCCGCCAGTAGGGTGGTGGACATGGCAGACCCCTCCACCTACCGCCCCAAGCCGGGACAGATCCCCGACTCGCCGGGGGTCTACAAGTTCCGGGACGAACACCGCCGGGTGATCTACGTCGGCAAGGCCAAGTCCCTGCGCCAGCGGCTCGCGAACTACTTCCAGCCGCTCACGAGCCTGCACCCGCGCACGGCGACGATGGTCACCACGGCCGCGTCCGTGGAGTGGACGGTCGTCTCCACCGAGGTCGAGGCGCTCCAGCTCGAATATTCGTGGATCAAGGAGTTCGACCCCCGCTTCAACGTCAAGTACCGCGACGACAAGAGCTATCCGTACCTGGCGGTCACCCTCAACGAGGAGTTCCCGAGGGTCCAGGTGATGCGCGGCGCCAAGAAGAAGGGCGTGCGCTACTTCGGTCCGTACGGACACGCGTGGGCGATCCGCGAGACCGTGGACCTGATGCTCCGCGTCTTTCCCGTACGGACGTGCTCCGCCGGGGTGTTCAAGCGCTCCGCCCAGATCGGCCGGCCCTGTCTGCTCGGCTACATCGGCAAGTGCGCGGCCCCCTGCGTCGGCCGGGTGACGCCCGAGGAGCACCGCGGACTGGCCGACGACTTCTGCGACTTCATGGCCGGGCGCACCGGCACGTACATCCGCCGCCTGGAGAAGGAGATGACGGCGGCGGCCGAGGAGATGGAGTACGAGCGGGCCGCGCGGCTGCGCGACGACATAGGGGCACTGCGCCGGGCCCTGGAGAAGAACGCGGTGGTCTTCACCGACGCCACCGACGCGGACCTGATCGCGGTCGCCGAGGACGAGCTGGAGGCGGCCGTCCAGATCTTCCACGTCCGCGGCGGGCGTGTGCGGGGCCAGCGCGGCTGGGTCACCGACAAGGTCGAGGCCGTCGACACGGCGGGCCTGGTCGAGCACGCCCTCCAGCAGCTGTACGGGGAGGAGACCGGCGACTCCGTACCGAAGGAGGTGCTGGTCCCGGCGCTGCCCGAGGACACCGAGTCGGTCGGCGCCTGGCTGGCCGGGCGGCGTGGGTCGCAGGTGTCGCTGCGGATCCCGCAGCGCGGCGACAAGAAGGACCTGATGGCGACGGTCGCGCGCAACGCGCAGCAGGCGCTCGCGCTGCACAAGACCAAACGCGCCTCCGACCTGACCACCCGCTCCCGGGCCCTGGAGGAGATCGCTCAGGCCCTTGAGCTGGACAGCGCCCCGCTGCGGATCGAGTGCTTCGACATCTCGCACCTCCAGGGCGAGGACGTGGTGGCGTCCATGGTCGTCTTCGAGGACGGCCTGGCCAGGAAGAGCGAGTACCGGCGCTTCCAGATCAAGGGCTTCGAGGGCCAGGACGACGTCCGGTCCATGCACGAGGTGATCACCCGCCGCTTCAAGCGCTATCTGGCCGAGAGCGCCCGGCTGGGGGAGTGGGCGGACGGCGAGGAGGGCGAGGGCGCCGAGGAGGGCCCGGCCCCCTCCGGCGAGGTCCCGGCGCCCGGCGAGGCCTCCGTGGAGGCAGGCCCCCGCACCGAGGACGGGCGGCCCAAGCGGTTCGCCTACCCGCCGCAGCTCGTGGTGGTCGACGGCGGGCAGCCGCAGGTGGCGGCCGCCAAGCGGGCCCTGGACGAGCTCGGGATAGATGACGTGGCGGTCTGCGGTCTCGCCAAGCGACTGGAGGAGGTCTGGCTGCCGGACGACGACGACCCGGTCGTCCTGCCCCGCTCCAGCGAGGGGCTGTATCTGCTTCAGCGCGTGCGTGACGAGGCTCACCGGTTCGCCATCACCTATCAGCGGGTCAAGCGGACGAAGAGGTTCAAGGCGAGCCCCCTGGACGAGGTGCCGGGCCTGGGCGAGTCCCGCAAACAGGCTCTGGTCAAGCATTTCGGCTCGGTGAAGCGGCTCCGGTCGGCGACAATCGAGGAGATCTGCGAAGTTCCCGGGATAGGCCGCAAGACGGCCGAGACCGTGGCGGCGGCCCTGGCGCGGACAGCCCCGGCCGCACCCGCCGTGAACACGGCGACAGGAGAGATCATTGAAGACGACGGGGGAACCGCGAAATGACTGAGCACGACCGAACAGAAGCAGAAGCTGGAGCCGAACACGTGAGTACGGGCACGACGAACGACGCCGCCGCAGAGGCGGCCATCCCCGAGCTGGTGATCATCTCCGGGATGTCAGGCGCCGGACGCAGCACCGCCGCCAAGTGCCTGGAGGACCTCGGCTGGTTCGTCGTCGACAACCTGCCTCCCGCGCTGATCCCCACCATGGTGGAGCTCGGCGCCCGGTCCCAGGGCAATGTGGCCCGCATCGCCGTCGTCGTCGACGTGCGCGGCCGCCGTTTCTTCGACAACCTCCGTGAGTCGCTGGCCGACCTGGACTCCAAGCAGGTCACCCGGCGGATCGTCTTCCTGGAGTCGTCCGACGACGCGCTGGTGCGCCGCTTCGAGTCGGTCCGCCGCCCGCACCCGCTCCAGGGCGACGGCCGGATCGTCGACGGCATCGCCGCCGAGCGCGATCTGCTGCGCGAGCTGCGCGGCGATGCCGACCTGGTGATCGACACCTCCAGCCTCAACGTCCACGAGCTGCGCGCCAAGATGGACGCCCAGTTCGCCGGGGACGAGGAGCCGGAGCTGCGCGCCACGGTGATGTCGTTCGGCTACAAGTACGGCCTGCCGGTCGACGCCGACCTGGTGGTGGACTGCCGCTTCCTGCCGAACCCGCACTGGGTGCCGGAGCTGCGCCCGTTCACGGGTCTGAACGAGGAGGTGTCGGGCTACGTCTTCAACCAGCCGGGCGCCAAGGAGTTCCTCAACCAGTACAGCGAGCTGCTCCAGCTGATCGCGACCGGCTACCGCCGCGAGGGCAAGCGGTACGTGACGGTCGCCGTGGGCTGCACCGGCGGCAAGCACCGCTCCGTCGCGATGTCCGAGAAGCTGGCCGCCCGCCTCGCCTCCGAGGGGATCGAGACCGTCGTCGTACACCGGGACATGGGGCGCGAGTGAAGGTGTACCGACGGCGCACGAGCGGACCGGTGCTGCGCACCGGCCGCAAGCGTGGTGCCCAGCCCAAGGTCGTCGCCCTCGGCGGCGGAATGGGTCTTTCTGCGTCGCTCGCGGCGCTGCGCCGGATCACCGGCGACCTGACGGCCGTCGTCACCGTGGCCGACGACGGCGGTTCCAGCGGCCGGCTCCGGGAGGAGCTGGGCGTACTGCCGCCGGGCGATCTGCGCAAGGCGCTGGCGGCGCTCTGCGGCGACGACGACTGGGGCCAGACCTGGGCCCGGGTCATCCAGCACCGCTTCCAGTCCCAGGGCGAGCTGCACGAGCACGCGGTCGGCAATCTGCTGATCGTGGCCCTGTGGGAGCAGCTGGGCGACCACGTCCAGGCGCTCGACCTGGTCGGCAGGCTCCTCGGGGCGCACGGCAGGGTGCTGCCGATGTCCGCCGTCCCGCTGGAGCTGGAGGCGCTGGTCAAGGGCCACGACCCGGCCCGCCCCACCGACGTGGACACGGTCCGCGGCCAGGCCACGGTGGCGCTCACCCCGGGCGAGGTGCAGTCCGTCAACCTGGTCCCGCACGACCCGCCGGCGGTCCCGGAGGCGGTGGAGGCCGTCCTGGACGCCGACTGGGTGGTGCTCGGCCCGGGGTCCTGGTTCTCCTCGGTCATCCCGCACCTGCTGGTGCCCGAGCTGCTCGACGCGCTCACGGTCACCAAGGCCCGCAAGGTGCTCTCGTTGAACCTGGCGCCCCAGCCCGGCGAAACCGATGGCTTCTCTCCGCAGCGTCATTTGGAGGTTTTGGGACGACACGCCCCTAAACTCGCCCTGGACGTGGTGCTGGCCGACGAGGCCGCCGTGCCCGACCGCGAGTCCCTCGCCGACGCCGCCAAGCAGCTCGGTGCCGTGGTCGAGCTGGCGGCGGTCGCCGCGCCCGACGGGTCCCCGAAGCACGACCGGGAGCTGTTGGCCGCCGCGTACGACCGTATTTTTCGGATGCATGGAAGGATCGGCCCATGGCGATGACGGCAGCGGTGAAGGATGAGATCTCCCGGCTCCCCGTCACCCGGACCTGCTGCAGAAAGGCGGAGGTCTCGTCGATCCTGCGGTTCGCGGGCGGCCTCCACCTGGTCAGCGGCCGCATCGTGATCGAGGCGGAGCTGGACACCGCGATGGCGGCGCGCCGGCTCAAGCGGGACATCCTGGAGATCTTCGGCCACAGCTCCGAGCTGATCGTGATGGCTCCGGGCGGGCTGCGCCGCGGTTCGCGCTTCGTCGTACGGGTGGTGGCGGGCGGCGACCAGCTGGCGCGCCAGACCGGCCTCGTGGACGGCCGGGGCCGCCCCATCCGGGGCCTCCCGCCCCAGGTGGTCTCGGGGGCCACCTGTGACGCCGAGGCGGCCTGGCGCGGGGCCTTCCTCGCCCACGGCTCGCTCACCGAGCCGGGCCGCTCCTCCTCGCTGGAGGTGACCTGCCCGGGTCCGGAGGCGGCGCTCGCGCTGGTCGGCGCGGCCCGCAGGCTGCAGATCCCGGCCAAGGCCCGTGAGGTGAGGGGCGTGGACCGGGTGGTCGTGCGGGACGGGGACGCGATCGGTGCCCTGCTCACCCGGCTCGGCGCGCACGATTCGGTGCTGGCCTGGGAGGAGCGGCGGATGCGCCGCGAGGTGCGCGCCACGGCCAACCGCCTGGCCAACTTCGACGACGCCAATCTGCGCCGCTCGGCGCGGGCCGCCGTCGCCGCCGGGGCCCGCGTCCAGCGCGCCCTGGAGATCCTCGCCGACGAGGTGCCCGAGCACCTGGCGGCCGCCGGGCGGCTGCGCATGGAGCACAAGCAGGCCTCCCTGGAGGAGCTGGGCGCGCTCGCCGACCCGCCGCTGACCAAGGACGCGGTGGCGGGCCGGATCCGCCGGCTGCTCGCGATGGCGGACAAGCGGGCCCAGGACCTGGGCATCCCCGGCACCGAGTCCAATCTGACCGAGGATATGGCGGACGGCCTGGTCGGCTGATCGGGGGACCGCTCCCTCCGCTTCGCGCCGGTGCCCTTCTCGTACCGCTGTCAGCTCTATGGTTCAACTTGTCGTGACCGGCGCCCACTTGGTGGGTGCCGGTTCCGGTTTCACCACCCTTCCACGGTATTGACATGGTCATGAAGTGTCATGAGCCTGGCGTCTGTCCACTTTCGTGGCACACAACAGCAAGGGGGGCCAATGAGACGCAGAGCGAGAGCGATCCTCGCCGCGGCTTCACTGCTCACGGCCGGCCTGGCGGCGGTACCAGCCGCTCACGCCAGCCCGGGCGGCGGCGGAGGCGAAGGACTCTCCGTCTGGTACGCCAACGTCACCAAGGCGCAGCTGCCACTGCTGCTCCAGCAGGGCGCGGACGGTCAGGAACTGACAGCGCAGGTACCCGACCGGGGGACCGCCAAGGTCGAGCTCTACCTCACCGAGAAGCAGGCCGGCACGCTGAGGAAGCAGGGCGTCGACCTCACCGAGCACATGCTCTCGACGGCGACCGAGCAGCGACTCAAGGCCCAGGGGGACGGCGTCTTCCGCCCCTACAGCGGGGACAACGGGCTGCAGAAGGAAATCGTCGACACCCAGCTCGCCCACCCGGCCCTCACCAAGGTCGAGTCGATCGGCAAGACCGTCAAGGGCCAGGACATCCTCGCCCTCAAGCTCACCAAGGGCGCGGCCAAGAGCCGCGACGGCTCCAAGCCCTCCGTGCTCTACATGTCGAACCAGCACGCCCGTGAGTGGATCACCCCGGAGATGACCCGGCGGCTGATGCACTACTACCTCGACAACTACGGCAAGGACCCGCGGATCACCAAGCTCGTGGACTCCACCGAGCTGTGGTTCGTGCTCTCCGCCAACCCCGACGGGTACGACTACACCTTCACCGGCACCCAGCAGCGCCTGTGGCGCAAGAACCTGCGCGACAACAACGGCGACGGGAAGACCGCCCCCGGCGACGGCGTCGACCCCAACCGCAACTTCCCGTACAAGTGGGGCTACGACAACGAGGGCTCGTCCCCGGACCCCGCCGACGAGACCTACCGCGGCCCCTCCGCCGGCTCCGAGCCGGAGACCCGCGCGCTGGACGCCTTCGAGAAGCGGGTCGGCTTCGGCTACGCCATCAACTACCACTCCGCGGCGGAGCTGCTGCTGTACGGCGTGGGCTGGCAGGTCGCCACCCCGACCCCGGACGACGTCCTCTACAAGTCGCTGGCCGGCACGCCCGAGAAGCCCGCGATCCCCGGTTACCACTCCCAGCTCTCCTCCGAGCTGTACACGACCAACGGCGAGGCCGACGGCCACGCGGGGAACGTCAACGGGATCCACATGTTCACCCCGGAGATGTCGACCTGCCAGACCGCTTCCCGGATCGACCCGGGCGACCAGTGGAAGCCCGGTGACTGCCAGTCGGTCTTCAACTTCCCGGACGACGAGAAGCTGATCCAGCAGGAGTTCGCCAAGAACATCCCGTTCGCGCTGGCCGTCGCCGACACCGCGCGCCAGGCCGACCAGCCGGTCTCCCCGGTCGGCATCGAGGCCCCCGACTTCACCCCGGACGCCTTCACCACCTCGTACGCCCGAGGCGAGGACCAGGAAGTCGCCGTCACCGTACGCAAGTCGGTGCGCGACAAGACCCTCAACTACCGCATCGACGGCGGCCGTACGCACACCGAGGACCTCAAGGCCTGGAAGGGCGGCGACGTCTACGGCGGCGAGGACAACATCCACTTCGACCAGTACCGCGCCACCGTCGAGGGCGCGGAGACCGGCTCCAAGGTGGAGGTCTGGTTCACCGGGCGCACCCGGGCCGGCAAGCGCACCTCCAGCACGCCGTTCACCTACACCGTGGCCGCCCGGCCCAAGGGCGACACCCTGGTGATCGCGGAGGAGGGCGGCACCGCGCCCGCCCAGCACGTCGGCGCGTACACCAAGGCGCTCGCCGACAACGGCCGCAAGTCCGCGGTCTGGGACGTGGCCACCCAGGGCACCCCGAGCGCGCTCGGCGTGCTCAGCCACTTCAGGACGGCCGTCTGGTACACGGGTGCCGAGCGGCCCACCGCCGCGGTCACCGTGGCCGTGCGCGACTACCTCAACGAGGGCGGCCGGCTCGTCAACGCCGGTGAGAAGGCGGGCGGCACCGTCGACCTCGGCGGCGCCGACTCCGACGACTTCGCCCAGTACTACCTCGGCGCCTACAACCGCGTCGGCCTGAAGTCCCCGCCGGCCTTCGAGGGCGCCGGGAACCTGGCGGGCGCCAAGGCGGCACTCGGCGACGCGGGCGACAACCCGCTGGACCTGGCCGGGGCGTACACGATCACCTCGGACACGCTCAAGCCCGACCAGTTCCCGCAGTTCAAGAGCGCGGCCGCGGGCAGCTACCCGGGGATCCGCACCCCGTTCGAGCCTGCCGCCGGCGACTGGTTCGCGGCGGCCAAGCACCAGGACAGCGCCTATATGCGGCTGTCCAGGACCGTCGACCTGAGCGGCACGGCGGCGGCCGCCAAGCCGAGCCTGCAGTTCCAGCTCAGCTATGACACCGAGCCCGGCTTCGACAACGTGATCGTCGAGGCGCACACGGTCGGGCAGGAGGACTGGACGACCCTGCCGGACGCCAACGGCGGCACCAGCGCCGCGGTGCCCGCCCAGTGCGAGCAGGGCTACTACGTCCAGGGCCACCCGTTCCTGGCGCACTACCTCACCGTCGGCTCCGGCGCCTGCACGGCGACCGGCACCTCGGGCGCGTGGAACCGGTTCACCGGCTCCTCCAACGGCTGGCAGCCGGTCTCTGTCGACCTCAGCGCCTACGCGGGCAAGCAGGTCGAGCTCTCCCTCTCCTATGTGTCGGACCCCGGCACCGGTGGGGTGGGCGCCTTCGTCGACGACACCAAGCTGGTCATCGGCGGCACCGCACAGGGCGCCGAGGGCTTCGAGACGGCGCTCGGCCCGTGGAGCGTGCCGGGACCGCCGGCCGGCAGCCCCGGCAACGCCGGCGACTGGGCCCGCTCCCAGGCGCTCTTCCACTCCCAGGCGGCCGTCACCACCCACGACACCGTGCTGCTCGGCTACGGCCTTGAGCACGTGCCGTCGGCGGCCGACCGCAAGAACGTGATCGGCAAGGCGCTCCGCGCGCTGAGGGACTGATCCGGTCCGGGCGCCCCAGTGCTGAGCACCGGGACGCCCCCTACCCCGGGCGTCACGCTCCGTAGTCGGGACGGAAGTCCCCCCGGCGGCCCTTACCCGTTGGTAGGTATGGGCCGTCGGCCATGTCCGGGCCGTTGTGGCCGCTCATGGGGTGCGCTCGATGTCACTCCACGGCTCCGGGAGAGGTAGGGTCATAAGCGGTCGGGGACATCCCATACAACTCGCCGGCGTCGAAAACCGGCGTACCTAACGAGGAGATCGGTTCGTGACGATCCGCGTAGGCATCAACGGCTTTGGCCGCATCGGGCGCAACTACTTCCGCGCGCTGCTGGAGCAGGGTGCTGACATCGAGATCGTGGCTGTCAACGACCTGGGTGACACCGCGACCACTGCTCACCTGCTGAAGTACGACACGATTCTGGGCCGTCTCAAGGCCGAGGTCACGCACACCGCCGACACCATCAGCGTCGACGGCCACACCATCAAGGTGCTCTCCGAGCGCAACCCGGCCGACATCCCCTGGGGTCAGCTGGGCGTCGACATCGTCATCGAGTCGACCGGCATCTTCACCAAGAAGGCCGACGCCGAGAAGCACATCGCCGGTGGCGCCAAGAAGGTCCTCATCTCGGCTCCGGCCAAGGACGAGGACATCACCATCGTGATGGGCGTCAACCAGGACAAGTACGACGCGGCCAACCACCACGTCATCTCCAACGCCTCCTGCACCACCAACTGTGTGGCGCCGATGGCCAAGGTCTTGGACGAGAACTTCGGCATCGTCAAGGGCCTGATGACGACGGTCCACGCGTACACGAACGACCAGCGGATCCTGGACTTCCCGCACTCGGACCTGCGCCGCGCCCGCGCCGCCGCCGAGAACATCATCCCCACCACCACCGGTGCCGCCAAGGCCACCGCGCTGGTGCTCCCCAAGCTCAAGGGCAAGCTCGACGGCATCGCGATGCGCGTCCCGGTCCCGACGGGCTCGGCCACCGACCTGGTCGTGGAGCTGGAGCGCGAGGTGACCAAGGACGAGGTCAACGCCGCGTTCAAGAAGGCCGCCGAGGGCGAGCTGCAGGGCATCGTGGCGTACACCGAGGACCCGATCGTGTCCTCCGACATCGTCGGCGACCCGGCCTCCTGCACCTTCGACTCCTCCCTGACCATGGTCCAGGAGGGCAAGTCGGTGAAGATCCTCGGCTGGTACGACAATGAGTGGGGCTACTCGAACCGCCTCGTCGACCTCACCGTCTTCGTCGGCGGCCAGCTCTAAGTCTGATAAGTCTCAGGGCAGGCATCTCGATGTGAGCACAGGGCTCGGGCAGCGCAACGATGCGCCGCACGAGCCCTGTCGCTTGCCTCGTCCTTCTCCAAGGAGTCGCAGAAACACATGAAGACGATCGACGAACTTCTCGCCGAGGGCGTCTCCGGCAAGCGGGTATTCGTCCGCGCCGACCTCAATGTGCCGCTCGACGGCACCGCCATCACCGATGACGGCCGCATCCGCGCCGTCCAGCCGACGATCGCCAAGCTCGCCGAGGCCGGCGCGCGCGTGGTCGTCGCCTCGCACCTGGGCCGCCCCAAGGGCGCCCCGGACCCGGACTTCTCGCTCGCCCCGGCGGCCGCGCGGCTCGGTGAACTGCTGGGCGCGGACGTCGCGTTCGCCACCGACACCGTGGGCGCCTCCGCCAAGGAGACCGTCGCGGCGCTGGCCGACGGCCAGGTCGCCGTCCTGGAGAACCTGCGCTTCAACGCCGGTGAGACGAGCAAGGACGACGCCGAGCGCGGCGCCTTCGCGGACGAGCTCGCCGAGCTCGCCGACGTCTACGTGGGCGACGGCTTCGGCGCGGTGCACCGCAAGCACGCCTCGGTCTTCGACCTGCCCGCGCGGCTGCCGCACGCGGCCGGCTTCCTCATCGCCACCGAGGTCGGCGTCCTGAAGAAGCTCACCGCCGACGTCAAGCGCCCGTACGTGGTGGTGCTCGGCGGCGCCAAGGTCTCCGACAAGCTCGCCGTCATCGACCAGCTGCTCGGCAAGGCCGACCGCATCCTCATCGGCGGCGGCATGGCGTACACCTTCCTCAAGGCCAAGGGCTACGAGGTCGGCATCTCGCTGCTCCAGGAGGACCAGATCCCGGTCGTCACGGAGTACATGGAGCGTGCCGAGGCGAACGGCGTCGAGCTGGTCCTGCCGCTCGACATCCTGGCCTCGGGCGACTTCCCGGACCTGAAGACCAAGGCCCCGGCCGACTTCATCACCGTCGACGCGGACAAGATCCCCGCCGACAAGGAGGGTCTGGACATCGGTCCCAGGACCCGTGAGCTGTACGCGTCGAAGATCGCCGACGCCGAGACCGTGTTCTGGAACGGTCCGGTCGGTGTCTTCGAGCACCCCGACTACGCCGGCGGCACCCAGGCCGTCGCCCGGGCGCTCCTGAACTGCGACGGCTTCACCGTCGTCGGCGGCGGCGACTCCGCCGCGGCCGTGCGCACGCTCGGCTTCGACGAGAACGCCTTCGGTCACATCTCGACCGGCGGCGGCGCGAGCCTCGAATACCTTGAGGGCAAGACGCTTCCCGGCCTTGCCGCACTGGAGGACTGAACACCGTGACCACGCGTATCCCGCTGATGGCCGGCAACTGGAAGATGAACCTCAACCACCTTGAGGCCATCGCGCACGTCCAGAAGCTCGCCTTCGCCCTGGCCGACAAGGACTACGACGCAGTCGAGGTCGCGGTCCTGCCGCCCTTCGTGGACCTGCGGTCGGTGCAGACCCTGGTCGACGGCGACAAGCTCAAGATCAAGTACGGCGCCCAGGACCTCTCGGCGCAGGACTCCGGTGCCTACACCGGCGAGATCTCGGGCCTGATGCTCTCCAAGCTGAAGTGCACCTATGTGGCCGTGGGCCACTCCGAGCGCCGTCAGTACCACCAGGAGAGCGACGAGCTCTGCAACGCCAAGGTGAAGGCCGCGTTCAAGCACGGTCTGACCCCGATCCTCTGCGTCGGCGAGGGCCTGGACATCCGCAAGGCCGGCCAGCAGGTTCCGTACACGCTGGCCCAGCTGGACGGCGGCCTCAAGGACGTCCCGGCCGAGCAGGCCGAGTCCATCGTGATCGCGTACGAGCCGGTGTGGGCCATCGGCACCGGCGAGGTCGCCACCCCCGAGGACGCCCAGGAGGTGTGCGGAGCCATCCGCGGCCGCCTCGCGGAGCTCTACTCGCAGGAGCTGGCCGACAAGGTCCGCATCCAGTACGGCGGCTCGGTCAAGGCCTCGAACGTGGCCGCGATCATGGCGCAGCCGGATGTCGACGGGGCCCTGGTGGGCGGCGCGGCGCTGGACGCCGAGGAGTTCGTCAAGATCGTCCGCTTCCGCGACCAGTGAGTATGCGGTAGCGCGGATCCGTCGTACCCTTGCGGGGGTCGGGCTCGGGATAAGGAAGACGTCCCCCCGGCCCCCGTCGCCATATCAGTCCTAGGAAGTTGGTCCAGCCGTGATTGTCGGGTTCTCGATTGCCCTGATCGTCTTCAGCCTGCTGCTGATGCTGCTGGTGCTGATGCACAAGGGAAAGGGCGGCGGCCTCTCCGACATGTTCGGTGGCGGAATGCAGTCGTCCGTCGGCGGTTCCTCGGTCGCCGAGCGCAACCTGGACCGGATCACCGTCGTGGTCGGTCTGCTGTGGTTCGCGAGCATTGTCGTACTTGGTCTGCTGATGAAGCTGGACAGCTGATCTGTCGTATCCGCGTTCAGGGGTGGGTGTAACTACAATCGCTGGACGCGCGTTGGGCCTTACGTAGACTGGGGCATCTTCGAGCACCATCACGCAGGGAGTTACGACCGTGGCAAGTGGCAACGCGATCCGGGGAAGCCGGGTCGGAGCGGGGCCGATGGGTGAGGCCGAGCGCGGCGAGTCCGCGCCGCGTCTCCGCATCTCCTTCTGGTGCTCGAACGGGCACGAGACGCAGCCGAGCTTCGCCAGTGACGCACAGGTTCCGGAGACGTGGGACTGCCCGCGCTGCGGATTCCCGGCCGGTCAGGACCGGGACAACCCGCCGGACCCGCCGCGCACGGAGCCGTACAAGACCCACCTCGCGTACGTACGGGAACGGCGCAGCGACGCGGACGGCGAGGCGATCCTCGCGGAGGCGCTCGCCAAGCTTCGCGGCGAGATCTGACAGCGAAGGGCCCGGCAGACGAACTCGGTTCGTCGGCCGGGCCCTTCGGTATCACCCCAGGTCAAAGGGGATTGTCAGTGGCTCCCCCTACCGTGTGAATCAGTCGATCACATGGGGGAGTTGTGGCAACGCTGGAGAGCGCCGCCGATGCGGCGGCCGAGGTGCCCGCGTGGCGCGGGGGGTTCGGGCGGCTGTGGACGGCCGCGGTCGTATCCCGGTTCGGGGACTCGCTGCGCACCGCGGCGCTGCCGCTGCTCGCGGCCTCGCTGACCAGCGATCCGATGCTGGTCGCGCTGGTCACGGCGTGCGGCTTCCTGCCCTGGCTGCTCTTCGGGCTGCTCGGCGGCGCCGTCGCGGACCGGGTGGACCAGCGCCGGGCGATGTGGGCCGTCGACCTGGTGCGCGGCGCGCTCATGGCCGCCTTCGCCGCGGCCGTGGCCCTGGGGCACGCCTCGATAGCCCTGCTCATCGCGCTCGCCTTCGCGCTCACCTCGCTCCAGACGCTCTTCGACAACGCGGCCACCGCCCTGCTGCCCTCGCTGGTGCCGCAGTCCGCGCTCGGCCGGGCCAACGCCCGCCTGATGACCGGCCAGCAGATAGCCGGCGGCCTCCTCGCCGCGCCGCTGGTGCCGCTGCTCCTGACGGCGGGGACGGGCGTGCCGTACGTGGCGGACGCCTTGAGTTTTGGACTGGCGGCGGCGCTGGTGGCCACGCTGCGCACGGCCGCTCCGGAGCGGCCCGCCCGCAAGCCCGGCTCCACCCTGCGGAGCGAGACGGCCGAGGGGCTGCGCGCGCTGTGGGGCGAGCGGAGCCTGCGCGCGCTCTGCGTGGCCACGACGCTCTGCAACATCGGCATGGGCGCGCTCATCGCCACCCTGGTCCTGCACATCACCGGCTGGCTCCACGCGGGCCACGGCGGCTACGCGGCGGCGATCACGGCGTACGGGGCGGGCAGTGTGGCGGGCGGTCTGCTCACCCACCGACTGGCCCGCCGGCTGGGCCGGATGGGGAGCGTGCTCCTCGCGGGCGCGGTCCAGACGGTGTGCCTGGCGGCGATGGGGTCCATACGGGAGTTGTGGGTATCGATCGCGGCCATGGCCGTGTTCGCGGTGATGGGAATGGTGTGGAACGTCAACCAGGTGACCCTGATGCAGGAGCGCACCCCGCAGGCCATGCTGGGACGGACGAGCGCGGCCTTCCGGACGCTCGCCGTGGCGGGGACACCGCTGGGCGCCCTCATGGGCGGCGCGGTGGCCTCCTCCTGGGGGCTCAACACACCCGCCCTGGTGGCGTCCGGATTGTTCCTGGCCGCCGTGGCCGCTCTGATTCCTGCCCTTACGTCCTGATCAACTAGGTTGGAAGGGCAGCGGGGCAGGTACGTACGCGAGTACGAGGAAGTGGGCTGATGTCCGAGATGAACGCAGAAGGCCGTACCAGGCTCAACCAGATGCCCGAGTGGACCGCACTGGGCAAGCACCGCGAGCAGTTGGGGGACACCCATCTGCGCGAGCTGTTCGCCACCGACCCCGGCCGCGGCACCGGATACACCCTGACGGTCGGCGATCTGCATCTCGACTACTCGAAGCACCTCGTCACCGACGAGACGCTGGGGCTGCTGCGCGAGCTGGCCGCGGCCGCCGACGTGGCCGGGCTGCGGGACGCCATGTTCCGCGGCGAGAAGATCAACACGACCGAGGACCGCGCGGTGCTGCACACCGCGCTGCGCGCCCCGCGCGACGCGGTCGTCGAGGTCGACGGCGAGAACGTGGTGCCGGGCGTGCACGCGGTGCTCGACAAGATGGCCGCCTTCTCCGAGCGCGTCCGGTCGGGCGGGTGGACCGGGCACACCGGCAAGCGGATCAAGAACATCGTCAACATCGGCATCGGCGGATCCGACCTCGGTCCGGCGATGGCGTACGAAGCGCTGCGCTCGTTCACCGACCGGGGTCTGACGGTCCGTTTCGTCTCCAACGTCGACGGCGCCGACCTCCACGAGGCGGTCCGAGACCTGGACGCGGCCGAGACGCTGTTCATCGTCGCGTCCAAGACCTTCACCACCATCGAGACCATCACCAACGCCACCTCCGCGCGCGACTGGCTCCTCACCGGGCTGAACGCGGGTCAGGACGCGGTCGCCAAGCACTTCGTGGCGCTCTCCACCAACGCCGAGAAGGTCGCGGACTTCGGCATCGACACGGCCAACATGTTCGAGTTCTGGGACTGGGTCGGCGGGCGCTACTCGTTCGACTCGGCGATCGGCCTCTCGCTGATGATCGCCATCGGCCCGGACCGCTTCCGCGAGATGCTGGACGGCTTCCACCTGGTCGACGAGCACTTCCGCACCGCGCCCGCCGAGGCCAACGCGCCGCTCCTGCTCGGCCTGCTGGGCGTCTGGTACGGGGCGTTCTTCGACGCCCAGTCGCACGCCGTGCTGCCCTACAGCCACTATCTGTCGAAGTTCACCGCCTACCTCCAGCAGCTCGACATGGAGTCCAACGGCAAGTCCGTGGACCGCGACGGCAACGCGGTCGAGTGGCAGACCGGCCCGGTCGTCTGGGGCACCCCGGGCACCAACGGGCAGCACGCCTACTACCAGTTGATCCACCAGGGCACCAAGGTCATCCCGGCCGACTTCATCGGCTTCGCCGAGCCGGTCGCCGGCCTCCAGCCCGGTCTGGTCGCCCAGCACGACCTGCTGATGGCCAACTTCTTCGCCCAGACGCAGGCCCTGGCCTTCGGCAAGACGCCGGAAGAGGTACGGGCGGAGGGCGTCGCCGAGGAGCTGGTGCCGCACAAGACGTTCCGCGGCAACCACCCCACGACCACCGTCCTGGCGCGCGAGCTGACGCCGTCCGTCCTCGGCCAGCTCATCGCGCTGTACGAGCACAAGGTGTTCGTCCAGGGCGCGATCTGGAACATCGACTCCTTCGACCAGTGGGGTGTGGAGCTGGGCAAGGTCCTCGCCAAGCGGGTCGAGCCCGCGCTGAGCGAAGGGGCCGACGTGCCGGGCCTGGACCAGTCAAGCAAGGCCCTGGTCGCCAAGTACCGGGCGCTGCGGGGCCGTTGAGGCCATGGCGGGGGCGGGGGCGGGGGCGGTGCTGAGACCGCCGAAGAACGAGCCGGACCCGGCGGTCGTCGGCTGGTGGCGCGCGCAGTGGCTGGCGCTCACCGCGGCGCCGGTGGTGGTCCTGGCCGTGCTCGGCGTGCTCATCGCCCCCGCCCGGCCGTGGCTGCTCACGATGGCGGCGGCGCTCGCCGCCCTCGGGACGCTCTCCACCGCCCTGCTGCCCCCTTGGCGGTACCTACCGGCCGAGGTGGCCGCCCGGGTGCTGCGTGAATCGGCCGTCCCGACCGGCGCCGCGCTGGTCGCGCATCCGCGTGCGGCCCGGGTCCGGCGGCTGCGGTGGGCGCTGCTCGCCGTCCTCGTCCCGGTGGCGGTCCTGGCCCCGCTCGGGGCGCTCCTGCCCCCGGTCCTGCCCTATGTGGCGGCCGGGTGCGCGGCGGCGGGGGTGCCGCTCGCGGTGGCCCCCGCCCTCGACGCGTACCGGAACCTGGGGCACGGCGTCGACGGGGTGTATCCGGTGGCCCGTTCGGGCACGGTCCGCCGGGCCACGGCGGTCCTCCGGCGCGGGGGCGTCATCGGCTGGACGGTGAAGCAGTCCGTCCTCCAGCGCCGCGCCGGGCCCCTCACGCTGACCGCCACGACGGCCGCCGGAGCCGGGGCGCACCCGGTGCGCGACGCCGCCGAGGCCGAGGGCCTGGCCTTCGCGGCGCAAGCGGTCCCGGGGCTCCTGGAGCCCTTCCTGATACGGGAGCCGGGGCCCGGCGGGTCGGCCGACGCGCGCTGATCCGGCCGGAGACCGACCCCGGCGCCGGGCACACGTACAGCGTTGGGATCATTACGCGCATGACTTCCACCAGCCGTCGTACGGTTCTCACCGCCCTGGCCACCGCCACTGTCGCCGGTCCGCTGATGGGCGGCCTCGGGGCGAGTGCCGCGCACGCCACCGGGACGAACGACACCTACTCGTCCAACACCGACCTCTACACCCAGCTCGCGGGCAAGGAGGGCACCGACTTCGCCAGACGCTACAAGCGGCACGAGCAGGTCGACAGCGACCAGAGGACGGCCGTTCCGTACGGGCGCACCGCGATCCTCGCGCTGCACGGCGGTGGCATCGAGGGCGGCACCTCCGAGCTCTGCCTCGGCATCGCCGGATACGACCCGGCCACGCTCGCGCCCAAGGGCGGCCCGGCGTACGACTACTGGATGTTCGAGGCGATCCGCAGCAGCAACAACGCCGAACTGCACGTCACGTCGAAGAACTGCGACGACAAGGTGGCCCTGTCCATCGCCGCCGCGAACCTCAACGTGGTGAGCCTGCACGGCTGCACCGCGAGCCAGGCTGGGGCGCCCACCTCGCGCCCCGAGGCCGTCGTGGTCGGCGGTCTCAACACCACCCTCAAGGCGTATCTGCGCGACGCGCTGCGCGCCGCGGGCTTCCAGACCATCGACGGCTCGACCGAGCCGGACCTGGCGGGCGTCGAGCCGACCAACATCTGCAACAGGACGCTGCTCGGCAAGGGCGCCCAGCTGGAGATCACGACCGAGCTGCGCAAGTCCATGTTCACCGTGAACACCATCGCGGGCCGCGCGACCAGCACCACCCCCGTCTACGACGGCTTCGTGGCGGCGGTCCGTACCGCCGTCGCCCGTCTGGAGGCCTCCGGCGGCGAGCAGATCATCCTCTGACGCTCGCGCCGCACCCGGGGGCGAAAGCAGCGGGCCCGGCCCACCAGGAGGTGGACCGGGCCCGTTCGCCTCAGGGTGAGGCAGGCGGATACAGCGCGCGCGGCAGCCGGGACGCGGCCGCCGAGTCGAGCAGCCACAGGGTGCGGCCACGGCCGTACGCACCCGCGGCCGGAGCCTGCACCTCGCCCGCGCCCGACAGGGCGATGGCCGCGGCCTGCGCCTTGTCCTCGCCCGCCGCGAGCAGCCACACCTCGCGGGCCGCCCGGATCGCCGGCAGCGTCATCGAGACCCGGACCGGCGGCGGCTTGGGCGCGCCGTGCACCCCGACCACCGTCCGCTCGGTCTCGCGCACCGCGGGCAGCTCCGGGAAGAGCGACGCCACATGGGTGTCGGGGCCGACACCCAGCATCAGCACGTCGAACGTCGGCACGTCGCCGTGGTCCTCCGGGCCGGAGGCGGCGGCCAGCTCCTCCGCGTAGGCCGCCGCGGCGGCGTCGACGTCCTTGCCGTACGGGCCGTCCGAGGCGGGCATCGCGTGCACCCGCTTCGGGTCGACCGGCACCGCGTCGAGCAGCGCCGCCCGGGCCTGGGTGACATTGCGCTCCGGGTCGCCCTCGGGCAGGTACCGCTCGTCGCCCCACCACAGGTCGAGCCGCGACCAGTCGATCGCGTCCCGGGCCGGCGAGGAGGCGAGGGCCGCGAGCAGCCCGTTGCCGTTGCGGCCGCCGGTGAGGACCACGGACGCCGAGCCGCGGGCGGCCTGGGCGTCCACGATCTTCGTGATCAGCCGGGCCGCCGCGGCCTGCGCCATCAGCTCCTTGTCGCGGTGGACGACGAGCTGAGGGGTGCTCACTTCGCCGCCGTCTTCTTGGCCGGAGCCTTCTTCGCGGCGGGCTTGGCGTCCGAGGAGTCACCGGAAGCGGAAGCGGAAGCGGGAGCGGGACCTGAGGCCGCGGCCGGGGCCGCGTCCTTTCCGTTCGACGGATCGGCGAGCCGGTCCACGCCGAACTTCAGCGCGGAGGCGTAGGTGTCGTCCGGGTCGAGGCGCCGCAGCTCCTCGGCGATCAGCTCGGCCGTCTCGCGCCGCTTGAGCGCCACCGCGCGGTCCGGCTGGCCCTGGATCGAGAGCGTGGCCAGCGAGCCGTCGGAACGGCCCAGGATGATCGGGCCGCAGTCCGTCTCCATCCGTACGGCGGTCAGGCCCGGGCCCGAGGACTGCGAGCGCCGCACCGGCACGTCCAGCCGGTCCGCGAGCCACATGGCGAGCAGCTCGCAGCTCGGGTTGAACTCCTCGCCCTCCACCTCGACCGAGGTCACCTCGCACGACACCTGGTCGAGCGCCGCGGCCAGCATCGAGCGCCAGGGCGTGATGCGGGTCCACGACAGGTCGGTGTCGCCCGGGGTGTAGGTCTCGGCGCGGCCGGTCAGCTCCTCGATGGGCTGCTCGGCCGAGTAGGTGTCGGTGACCCGGCGCTGGGCGAGCGCGCCCAGCGGGTCGTTGGCCGGGTCGATCGGCGAGTTCACCGGCCACCAGACGACGACCGGCGCGTCCGGCAGCAGCAGCGGCAGCACCACCGACTGGGCGTGGTTGACCACCTCGCCGTACAGCCGCAGGATGACCGTCTCACCGGTGCCCGCGTCCGCGCCGACCCGCACCTCGGCGTCCAGGCGCGACTGGGTGCGGTCTCGCGGCGAGCGCGAGACCCGCTTGATGACCACGAGGGTGCGCGAGGGGTGCTCGCGCGAGGCGTCGCTCGCGGCGCGGAGCGCGTCGTACGCGTTCTCCTCGTCGGTGACGATGACCAGGGTCAGGACCATGCCGACGGCTGGTGTGCCGACGGCGCGGCGGCCCTGGACGAGCGCCTTGTTGATCTTGCTGGCCGTGGTGTCCGTAAGGTCGATCTTCATGGCCGGCGCCAGCTCCGTCCGTCTCGTGCGAGCATTTCGTCCGCCTCGACCGGGCCCCAGGTGCCCGACGCGTACTGCGCGGGCTTGCCGTGGGCGTCCCAGTACTGCTCGATCGGGTCGAGGATCTTCCAGGACAGCTCGACCTCCTCCAAGCGCGGGAAGAGGTTGGAGTCGCCGAGCAGGACGTCGAGGATGAGCCGCTCGTACGCCTCGGGGCTGGACTCGGTGAAGGACTCGCCGTAGGCGAAGTCCATCGACACGTCCCGGACCTCCATCGAGGTGCCCGGCACCTTGGAGCCGAACCGGACGGTGACGCCCTCGTCCGGCTGGACCCGGATGACCAGCGCGTTCTGCCCCAGCTCCTCCGTCGCCGTGTGGTCGAAGGGGGAGTGCGGGGCGCGCTGGAAGACCACCGCGATCTCGGTGACCCGGCGGCCCAGGCGCTTGCCGGTGCGCAGGTAGAACGGGACGCCCGCCCAGCGGCGGTTGTCGATCTTCAGCTTGACCGCGGCGTAGGTGTCGGTCTTCGACTTGGGGTCGATGCCGTCTTCCTGGAGGTAGCCGACGGCCTTCTCGCCGCCCTGCCACCCGGCCGCGTACTGGCCGCGCACCGCGCCCGCGCCCAGGTCCTTCGGCAGCCGCACGGCGCCCAGGACCTTGGTCTTCTCCGCCGCCAGCGCGTCCGCGTCGAAGGAGGCGGGCTCCTCCATCGCGGTCAGCGCGAGCAGCTGGAGGAGGTGGTTCTGGATGACGTCACGGGCGGCGCCGATGCCGTCGTAGTAGCCGGCCCGGCCGCCGATGCCGATGTCCTCGGCCATGGTGATCTGGACGTGGTCGACGTACGACCGGTTCCAGAGCGGCTCGAACATGGTGTTGGCGAAGCGGAGCGCCAGGATGTTCTGGACGGTCTCCTTGCCGAGGTAGTGGTCGATCCGGAAGACCTCGTCCGCCGGGAAGACCTCGTGGACGACCTTGTTGAGCTCCTGGGCGGAGATCAGGTCGTGGCCGAAGGGCTTCTCGATGACCGCGCGGCGCCAGGAGCCGTCCTTCTGGTCGGCGAGCCCGTGCTTCTTGAGCTGCTGGACGACCTGGGGGAAGAACTTCGGCGGCACCGAGAGGTAGAAGGCGAAGTTGCCGCCGGTGCCCTGCGCCTTGTCGAGCTCGGCGATCGTCGACTTCAGCTGCTCGAAGGCGTCGTCGTCGTCGAAGTCGCCCTGGACGAAGCGCATGCCCTGGATGAGCTGCTGCCAGACCTCCTCGCGGAAGGGGGTCCGCGCGTGCGCCTTGACGGCGTCGTGGACCTCCTGCGCGAAGTCCTCGTCCTGCCACTCGCGGCGGGCGAAGCCGATCAGGGAGAAGCCCGGCGGAAGCAGGCCCCGGTTGGCGAGGTCATAGACAGCGGGCATCAGCTTTTTACGGGACAAATCGCCCGTGACGCCAAAGATCACCAGGCCCGACGGCCCCGCGATACGCGGGAGCCGTCGGTCTGCGGCGTCACGCAGCGGATTGCTGCTTGACAAGATTTACGCCTCCGAGGGTGCGAGGCGCTGGAGCTCCGCCTCGGTGGACTTGAGCAGGTCGTTCCAGGCGGCCTCGAACTTCTCGACGCCCTCGTCCTCAAGGAGCTGCACGACCTCGTCGTACGAGATGCCCAGCTTCTCGACGGCGTCGAGCTCGGCGCGCGCCTGCTCGTAGGTGCCCGAGACGGTGTCGCCGGTGATCTGCCCGTGGTCGGCTGCCGCCTCCAGGGTGGCCTCCGGCATGGTGTTCACCGTGTTGGGGGCGACCAGGTCGTCCACGTACAGGGTGTCCTTGTACGCCTTGTCCTTGACGCCGGTGGAGGCCCACAGCGCGCGCTGCTTGTTGGCGTGCGCCTTGTCCAGCGCGGCCCAGCGGTCGGAGGAGAAGACCTCCTCGTACGCCTCGTAGGCCAGGCGGGCGTTGGCGAGACCGGCCTTGCCGCGGGCGGCCCTGGCCTCTTCGGTGCCGAGCGCGTCGATCCGCTTGTCGATCTCGGTGTCCACGCGGGACACGAAGAAGGACGCCACGGAGTGGATCTTCGCCAGGTCCAGGCCGCGCGCCTTGGCCTTCTCCAGGCCGGCCAGGTAGGCGTCCATGACCTCGCGGTAGCGCTCAAGGGAGAAGATCAGCGTGACGTTGACGCTGATGCCCTTGCCGATGACCTCGGTGATCGCGGGCAGGCCCGCCTTGGTCGCCGGGATCTTGATGAGCGTGTTCGGCCGGTCCACCAGCCAGGCCAGCTGCTTGGCCTCGGCGACGGTGGCCTTGGTGTTGTGCGCCAGGCGCGGGTCGACCTCGATGGAGACCCGGCCGTCCTGGCCCTCGGTGGCGTCGAAGACCGGGCGCAGGATGTCGGCGGCGTCCCTCACGTCCGCCGTCGTGATCATGCGGATGGCCTCTTCGACGGTGACCTTGCGGGCGGCGAGGTCGGCGAGCTGCTGCTCGTAGCCGTCACCCGAGGAGATCGCCTTCTGGAAGATCGACGGGTTGGTCGTGACACCCACGACGTGCTGCTGGTCGATCAGCTCGGCGAGGTTGCCGGAGGTGATCCGCTTGCGCGACAGGTCGTCGAGCCAGATCGCGACGCCTTCGTCGGAGAGGCGCTTGAGTGCGTCTGTCATGAGAAATGCATCTCCTACTAGTTCGTATACCGGCGTCAGCGCGCGGCGGCGGCGAGAGATTCCCGGGCGGCGGCGGCCACGTTCTCGGCGGTGAAGCCGAACTCGCGGAAGAGCACCTTGCCGTCCGCGGAAGCACCGAAGTGCTCCAGCGAGACGATGCGGCCCGCGTCGCCCACGTACCGGTGCCAGGTCAGGCCGATACCGGCCTCGACCGCGACCCGCGCCTTGACCGACGGCGGCAGGACGCTGTCCTTGTACGCCTGGTCCTGCTCCTCGAACCACTCGACGGACGGCATCGAGACGACCCGGGTCGGGACGCCCTCGGCCTGGAGCTGCTCGCGCGCCTCGACGGCGAGCTGGACCTCGGAGCCGGTGCCGATGAGGACGACCTGGGCGTCAGCGGTCTCGCCCGAGGGGCCGGTGGCTTCGAACAGCACGTAACCGCCCTTGGCGGCGCCCTCGTTGGGCTCGTACGTCGGCACGCCCTGGCGGGTCAGCACCAGGCCGTGCGGGGCGCCCTTGCCGAACACCTTGGTGTAGCGCTTGAGGATCTCGCGCCAGGCGATGGCGGTCTCGTTGGCGTCCGCCGGGCGGACGACGTTGAGGCCCGGGATCGCGCGCAGCGAGGCCAGGTGCTCGACCGGCTGGTGGGTCGGGCCGTCCTCGCCCAGACCGATGGAGTCGTGCGTCCACACGTACGTCACCGGCAGGTGCATCAGGGCCGACAGACGCACCGCGTTGCGCATGTAGTCGGAGAACACCAGGAAGGTGCCGCCGTAGATACGGGTGTTGCCGTGCAGCGCGATGCCGTTCATCTCGGCGGCCATCGAGTGCTCGCGGATGCCGTAGTGGATCGTGCGGCCGTACGGGTCGGCCTCCGGCAGCGGGTTGCCCTCGGGCAGGAACGACGAGTTCTTGTCGATCGTCGTGTTGTTCGAGCCCGCGAGGTCGGCCGAGCCGCCCCACAGCTCGGGGATGACCGCGCCCAGCGCCTGCAGGACCTTGCCGGAGGCGGCGCGGGTGGCGACGCCCTTGCCGGACGCGAAGACCGGGAGCTTCTCCTCCCAGCCCTCGGGCAGCTCGCCCGCGTTGACGCGGTCGAACTCGGCGGCGCGCTGCGGGTTGGCGGTGCGCCAGGCGGCGAACGACTTCTCCCACTCGCCACGGGCCTCACGGCCGCGGTCCAGGACGGCGCGGGTGTGCGCGAGGACCTCGTCGGCGACCTCGAAGGTCTTCTCGGGGTCGAAGCCCAGGACGCGCTTGGTGGCCGCGACCTCGTCGTCGCCGAGCGCCGAGCCGTGCGCGGCCTCGGTGTTCTGCGCGTTCGGGGCGGGCCAGGCGATGATCGAGCGCATCGCGATGAAGGAGGGACGCTCGGTCTCGGCCTTGGCGGCCTCGATCGCCTCGAACAGCGCCTTCGGGTCGAGGTCGCCGTTCTCCTGCGGCGCCACGCGCTGGACGTGCCAGCCGTACGCCTCGTACCGCTTCAGCGTGTCCTCGGAGACGGCGGTCTCGGTGTCGCCCTCGATCGAGATGTGGTTGTCGTCCCAGAGCAGGACCAGGTTGCCCAGCTTCTGGTGACCGGCCATCGAGGACGCCTCGGCGGAGATGCCCTCCTGGAGGCAGCCGTCGCCGGCGATCGCGAAGACGAAGTGGTCGAACGGGGAGGTGCCCGGGGCCGCCTCCGGGTCGAACAGGCCGCGCTCGTAGCGGGCGGCCATGGCCATGCCCACGGCGTTGGCGACACCCTGGCCCAGCGGGCCGGTGGTGGTCTCCACGCCGGTGGTGTGGCCGTACTCCGGGTGGCCCGGGGTCTTGGAGCCCCAGGTGCGGAACGCCTTCAGGTCGTCCAGCTCCAGGCCGTACCCGGCCAGGTAGAGCTGGATGTACAGCGTGAGGGACGAGTGGCCCGCGGACAGCACGAAGCGGTCGCGCCCGGTCCAGTCGGCGTCCGCCGGGTCGTGGCGCATCACCTTCTGGAAGAGGGTGTACGCGGCCGGGGACAGGCTCATCGCCGTACCAGGATGGCCGTTGCCGACCTTCTGTACAGCATCCGCGGCCAGGACGCGGCCGGTGTCTACGGCCCGCTGGTCCAGTTCGGTCCACTCAAGGTCTGTGGTGGTCGGCTTGGTGCTCACCCTGAGTCAGGGCTCCTCTCCACATGTTCGATCCCGGTGACTGTGGGCGCACCGGGCGCTGTCGAGCCTACCCCCGCCGGAACGCTCATTTTTTCGACTGCCCACGGGTTGGGACACACACCTCCAGAGTGCCGAAGACGGGTCGCTTCCGCCTCACGGCGAAGTCTTCGTGACCCGGTCCCAACACGAGCCCACCCCCGCGAAGGGCGGCGTATGGGCAACGTCTACAGTGGCGTGGTACGCGCAAGTCTTCACCGGGTTCTCATGCCCGGAACGTCCGGGCCCATCCGACCGATTGCCCCGGGACTTGCTGGGAATTCTCTGTCAGGGGTGTGCGTGACGGCCGTCGAGTCCCGACCCGCAGGGGTCGTCTTGACTCCCAGCCCGGGGGCCCATCGGCCGTTCGGGGCCCGCGTCAAGGCGTTCGTGGCACTGACCAAACCGCGGATCATCGAACTGCTCCTCATCACCACCATTCCGGTGATGTTCCTGGCCGAGCAGGGCGTGCCGTCACTCTGGCTGGTGCTGACCACCACCGTCGGCGGCTTCCTCTCCGCGGGTGGCGCCAACGCGCTGAACATGTACATCGACCGCGACATCGACGCCCTGATGGACCGCACCTCGCAGCGGCCGCTGGTCACCGGGATGGTCTCGCCGCGCGAGTGCCTCGCCTTCGGTATCACCCTCGCGGTCGTCTCCACGCTCCTGTTCGGCTTCGCCGTCAACTGGCTGTCGGCCTGGCTGTCACTCGGAGCGCTCCTCTTCTACGTCGTCGTCTACACGATGATCCTCAAGCGCCGCACCTCGCAGAACATCGTGTGGGGCGGCATCGCAGGCTGCCTCCCGGTGCTCATCGGCTGGTCGTCCGTCACCAACTCCATGTCGTGGGCGCCGGTCATCCTCTTCCTCGTGATGTTCTTCTGGACGCCGCCGCACTACTGGCCGCTGTCCATGAAGGTCCGGGAGGACTACGCGCGCGTGGGCGTGCCGATGCTGCCGGTCGTCGCCTCCAACAAGGTGGTCGCCAAGCAGATCGTGGTCTACAGCTGGCTGATGGTCGCCGTCTCCCTGCTGCTGACCCCGCTGGGCTACACCGGCTGGTTCTACACGCTGGTGGCGCTGCTGGCCGGCGGCTTCTGGCTGTGGGAGGCGCACGGGCTGCAGAACCGGGCGAAGTCGGAGGTGACGGGCGCCAAGCTCAAGGAGATGCGCCTGTTCCACTGGTCGATCACCTACGTCTCGCTGCTGTTCGTGGCGGTCGCGGTGGACCCGTTCCTGCGGTAGTCGCCCGCTCTTCGCCGGGAGGGCCCAGTGGTGGAAACCACTGGGCCCTCCCGTCGCATGTGGATCTACTCGCGAGTAGCATCCTGGACATGGCAGAAACCCAGGTTGACGAGAAGCAGGCCGCCAAGGCCGAGCGGCGGGCGGCGCGCCTCGCCAAGCAGATCGGCCACTTCGCCAAGGAGCACGGCGGCGCCGAGGGCCAGGTGGCGTACATCGGCCAGCGCGGCGCGCGGATCGTGCTCGTCGGCGAGGACGGCGGCTGGGGCGACCTGGTGGCCCCCAGCCACGCGATCGCCCTGAGCGCGGTCGAGAAGGCCGGGATCACCGTCCACGAGGACTTCGACGGCGAGTTCGCGGCCAAGGTGAGGACCGGTCGCTACGAGTGGACCCGGATGGCCGGGATCCAGCTCGGCGGTCCTAAGAACGGCTGAACGGCAACAGCAACACTCATCCGGGGCTCACCCGTTAGTGAGGTGGAAGCACACCACCCAGGGAGCCCCGGATGATCCTCGCCGTGCCGCAGCCGGAGCTGGTGGACCAGTACTGCCACGGAGTGCTCCGCACCGAGCTGGGGCTCGGCACGTTCGAGACGCAGCTCGGCAGGACCGGCGGTCCGCCCGCCCCCGGCACCACGTTCTTCGACACCCAGACCGGCTTTGCCGTCCGCCGCTGGTGCCCGCCGCTGCTGGGCCTGGAGGCGCACTGCGCCCCCGCCCGCTATCTCGCCCGCCGGCGCGAGCTGGGCGCCCTGGAGACCGTCGGACGGCTCCTGCGCGGCTCGGGCGTCTCCACCTATCTGGTGGACACGGGCCTGCCGGGCGATCTGACCAGGCCGGGGGAGCTGGCCGCCGCCGGGGCCGCCGACGCCCATGAGATCGTCCGCCTCGAACTCCTCGCCGAGCAGGTCGCCGACACCTCGGGCACCGTCGACGCCTTCCTCGCCAACCTCGCCGAGGCCGTGCACACCGCGGCCGCCTCGGCCGTCGCCTTCGTCTCCGTCACGGCCGTGCGCCAGTGCCTCGACCCGGACCCGCCCGGGCCCGGCGAGGTGCGCGGGGCGGCGGGCCGCTGGCTCACCCGGCGCCGCATCCAGGAGCCGCTGGAGGACCCCGTGCTGCTGCGGCACCTGCTGTGGAGCGCGGTCGCCTCGGGGCGGCCGCTCCAGTTGCGGCTCGGCATGGACGACGCGACCGGGCTCGCCGGGTTCGCCGCCGCGACCAACGGCCTGGGCACGGACCTGGTGCTGCTGCACGGCTATCCGTACCACCGCCAGGCCGCCCATCTGGCGAGCGTCTTCCCGCATGTGTACGCGGACGTGGGGCCCGCCCTGGTGCGTACGGGGGCGAGGGCCGCCGACGTGCTGGCCGAGCTCCTGGAGCTGGCGCCGTTCGGGAAGCTGCTCTACTCCAGCGGCGCGCGCGGGCTGCCCGAGCTGCACGTGGTGGGCGCGCGGCTGTTCACCCACGCGCTGAGCCGGGTCCTGGGCGCCTGGGTGGCCGACGGCGCGTGGGCCCGTACGGACGCGGAGCGGGTCGCCGCGATGATCGGGGCGGGCAACGCCCGGCGGGTGTACGGGCTGTCAGGCGCGGGTGAGCGCCGGGTCTGACTGGGCCGGGACGGGCGCGGAGATCTCCGGCCGCTCGCGCAGCGAGAGCAGCACGCGCACCACGGCGATCCACACCAGGCACGAGCCGAACATGTGCAGCGCGACCAGGGCTTCGGGCGTCTTGGTGAAGTACTGGACGTATCCGACGATGCCCTGGCCCATCAGCACCAGGAACAGGTCACGGGCCCGGCCGCGCGGGCCCGCCGGGGCGTCCACGGCCTTCAGGACGAACCAGAGCGCCACGGTGAGGGCCACCACGACCCAGGCCAGGTCGGCGTGGAGCTGGCTGATCATCGTCCAGTTCAACGGGATGCGGTCCACGTCGCTGGAGTCGCCCGCGTGGCGCCCGGCGCCGGTGACGACCGTGCCGACCGCGACCAGCGCGCCCGCTGCGACCACAAGCAGCCAGGTCAGCTGGACCACGGCCTTGCCCACCAGCGGGCGCGGCTCACCGTCGCCCTCGCGGGTGCGCTGCCAGGTCATCATCGCGACCGTGAGGAGCGCGGTGGAGAGCAGGAAGTGCGCCGCGACGGTGTACGGGTTGAGGCCGACCAGGACGACGATGCCGCCCAGGACCGCGTTGCCCATGACGACCCAGAACTGGATCCAGCCGAGCCGGGTGACACCGCGCCGCCACGGGCTCGCGGCCCGGGCCGCGATGATCGCCCAGCCGACTGCCGCGCACAGCACGTACGTCAGCATGCGGTTGCCGAACTCGACGGCGCTGTGGAAGTCCATCTCGCCGGTCGGCGTCAGGCTCTGGTCGGTGCACTTGGGCCAGGTCGGGCAGCCGAGCCCGGACCCGGTGAGCCGCACCGCGCCGCCGGTCACCACGATGACGACGGCCATGACGACGGCGGTGAGCGCCGCGCGCTGGACGGTCCGCGGGGACGGTGTCCACCGCTCGGCGATGAAGGCGAGCGGGTTGCGCACCGCCTGAGCCACATCGGCTCGGGTCACGTTCGGCATGCGCCCTATCGTAGGGGGCTGTTTGTGCACGTTTTCACGAGGGGGTCCCGGGGGGAGTCGGCTCCCCCGGAAGAACACGGCACGAGGGGGGCCGCACACCGGCAGTCGGCCCCTACTCCCAGCGGAAGAACTTCGCCGCCGCGCCCAGGCCCAGGACCGTCCAGACCGCCAGGATCCCCAGGTCGCCCCAGGGCATCGACGCCCCCTGCTGGAGGACGTCCCGCAGCCCGTCCGAGAGGGCCGAGACGGGCAGAAGGCCGAGCGCCGTCTGCACGCCGTCCGGGAACTTGTCCATCGGCACGATGACCCCGCCGCCCACGAGCAGCAGCAGGAACACCAGATTGGCCGCGGCGAGCGTCGCCTCGGCCTTGAGCGTGCCCGCCATCAGCAGCCCGAGCCCGGAGAACGCGGCCGTGCCGAGCACCAGGAGCAGCAGTACGGCGAACGGGTTGCCGTGCGGCGACCAGCCGAGCGCGAAGGCGATCACCGTCAGCAGAATGACCTGGAGGACCTCGGTGACCAGCACCGACAGTGTCTTGGCGGTCATCAGCGCCCAGCGCGGCAGCGGGGACGCGCCGAGCCGTTTCAGCACGCCGTAGCGGCGGTCGAAGCCGGTGGCGATGGCCTGGCCGGTGAAGGCGGTGGACATCACGGCGAGCGCGAGGATCCCCGGGGTGAGGAAGTCCACCGACTCGCCCGCGCCGGTGTCGATGATGTCGACCGCGCTGAACAGCACCAGCAGCAGTGCCGGGATAACCACGGTGAGCAGCAGCTGCTCGCCGTTGCGCAGCAGCATCCGGGTCTCGAGGGCGGTCTGCGCGCCGATCATCCGGCCGACGGGTGCGGCCCCCGGGTTCGGCGTGTACGTACCGGTACCGGCGCTCATCGGCGCAGCTCCCTGCCCGTGAGTTCCAGGCTGTGTCTTCCCGGGGGACGCTGCGTCTGACAGCGGCTGCGCCGCGGGCCGGACCCCCGGCCGATGCAGGTGTCGTCCAGCGTCACGAGCGCAGCTCCCTACCGGTCAGTTCCAGAAAGACGTCTTCGAGGGTGTGGCGTTCGACCGCGATGCCGTCGGGCATCACGCCGTGCTGGGCGCACCAGGAGGTGACGGTGGCGAGCAGCTGGGGGTCGACGGTACCGCTGATGCGGTACGCGCCCGCGGTGAGCTCGGCCGCGGCCGAGCCGTCGGGCAGCGCCTTGAGGAGGGAGGCGAGGTCGAGCCCGGGGCGGCCGGTGAAGCGGAGCGTGTTCTCGGCGCCGCCGCGGCACAGCGTCTCGGGGGAGCCCTGGGCGACGACCTTGCCCGCGTCGAGGATCGCCACGTCGTCCGCGAGCTCCTCGGCCTCGTCCATGAAGTGCGTGGTCAGGACCACGGAGACGCCGTCGGCGCGCAGTTCCCGTACGAGGTCCCAGGTGGCGCGGCGGGCCTGTGGGTCCAGGCCCGCGGTCGGCTCGTCCAGGAAGACCAGCTCGGGGCGGCCGACCACGGCCATGGCGAGCGCGAGGCGCTGCTGCTGGCCGCCGGAGAGCCGGCGGTAGGTGGTGCGCCCGCAGCTTTCCAGGCCGAGGCGCTCGATGAGCGCGGGCACGTCCAGCGGGTGGGCGTGCAGCTTGGCCATGTGGCGGAGCATCTCCTCGGCGCGGGCGCCCGAGTAGACGCCGCCGGACTGGAGCATCACGCCGATGCGCGGGCGGAGCCGTTCAGCCTCGGTGACCGGGTCGAGGCCGAGGACGCGGACCGTGCCGGCGTCCGGTCTGCGGTAGCCCTCGCAGGTCTCGATCGTGGTGGTCTTGCCGGCACCGTTGGGGCCGAGGACAGCGGTGACGGTCCCGGCGGCGACCCGCAGGTCGAGGCCGTCCACGGCGGTCTTCGATCCGTACCGTTTGACCAGGCCGGCCACCTGGACGACGGACTCGCTCTTCATGACCGGCAAGTCTAGGCAGGGCGGGCGGCGCGCCGGACCGTGGGGCGGGGGTCGTACGGGGGCGCGGACGCGCGGATGCGCGACCTCTGTTTTCCGGCCGCCGGAGGCCCGGCCAGGCTCCTGCGCGGACCCGGCCGGACGAGCGCGGAGACGGGTGTTCGAAAAGGGCCTCGACACGTCATACGCCGAGGTCAAGCCGGTCGGCGGCGCCTTGACAAGGAAGCCCCGTTTGATCGATCAGAGATCGTTTCCGCAGGTCATCTTAGGTATGCCTAAGTGATGCACCGCACCGTTCAACGATCAAGACACCGCTTGTCAGGTTCTGAGGAATTACGCAACAATGGTGTTGTGAAAAACGTTGGCGAGGTTCCGCAGGAGGAACTCGCGACCGGTGAGCGGTCCACCCGCAACCGGGTCGCGCGCTCCGTCCTGGACCACGGGCCCTCCACCGTCGCGGACCTCGCGAAGCGCCTCGGCCTCACTCAGGCCGCCGTCCGCCGCCACCTCGACGCCCTGGTGGCCGACGAGGTCGTGGCCCCCCGCGAACAGCGGGTG
The DNA here is from genome assembly GCF_055570295.1 of Streptomyces sp. NPDC031265. Taxonomy (NCBI): domain Bacteria; kingdom Bacillati; phylum Actinomycetota; class Actinomycetes; order Kitasatosporales; family Streptomycetaceae; genus Streptomyces; species Streptomyces sp. NPDC031265. The sequence goes on along the minus strand of NZ_JBVIHM010000002.1, from coordinate 72,875 downwards.
TACGGGGCACGGACCCGTGGCAGGCCCGCCAAGGTCTTCGCCCTCACGGACTGCGGGCGGGACGCCTTCGACCAGTCGTACGACAAGCTGGCCGTGGACGCGCTCCGCTGGATCGAGAAGTCCGCGGGCGGTGGCGCGGTCGGCGAGGAAGCCGTCGTCGCCTTCGCCCGGGCGCGGATCGAGTCCCAGTCCAAGGGCTATCGCGAGGCCGTCGAGGCGGTACCGCCCGAGGCGCGCACCGAGGCGTTGGCCAAGGCCTTGACCGCCGACGGGTACGCTGCTACGGCGCGCAGCGCGCCCCTCCCCGGACGGGGCGAGCAGCTCTGCCAGCACCACTGCCCGGTCGCCCACGCGGCCGAGCAGTTCCCGCAGCTGTGCGAGGCGGAGACGGAGTTCTTCTCCCGCCTGCTCGGAACCCATGTGCAGCGTCTGGCCACCATCGCCCACGGCGACGGGGTGTGCACGACGTTCATCCCGCACAGCGCACCACAGACCACCGAATCAGCATCCACAAGCACGGCCGGGAGGAACCCCGCATGACTCTCCCCACGGAGACTGCCCACCCCGAACTTGAGGGCCTGGGCAACTACGAGTACGGCTGGGCCGACTCCGACGCGGCGGGTGCCGTTGCCAAGCGCGGGCTCTCCGAGGACGTCGTCCGCGACATCTCCTCGAAGAAGAACGAGCCCGAGTGGATGTTGAAGCTGCGCCTCAAGGGCCTGCGGCTGTTCGACAAGAAGCCCATGCCGAACTGGGGCTCCGACCTCTCGGGCATCGACTTCGACAACATCAAGTACTTCGTGCGCTCCACCGAGAAGCAGGCCGCTTCCTGGGAGGACCTGCCGGAGGACATCAAGAACACGTACGACAAGCTCGGCATCCCGGAGGCGGAGAAGCAGCGCCTCGTCGCCGGTGTCGCGGCCCAGTACGAGTCCGAGGTCGTCTACCACCAGATCCGTGAGGACCTGGAGGAGCAGGGCGTCATCTTCCTCGACACGGACACCGCGCTGAAGGAGCACCCGGAGCTCTTCCAGGAGTACTTCGGCACGGTCATCCCGGTCGGCGACAACAAGTTCGCGTCGCTGAACACGGCCGTGTGGTCGGGCGGCTCGTTCATCTACGTGCCCAAGGGCGTCAAGGTCGACATCCCGCTCCAGGCCTACTTCCGTATCAACACGGAGAACATGGGCCAGTTCGAGCGGACGCTGATCATCGTCGACGAGGACGCCTACGTCCACTACGTCGAGGGCTGCACCGCCCCGATCTACTCCTCGGACTCGCTGCACAGCGCCGTCGTCGAGATCATCGTGAAGAAGGGCGGCCGCTGCCGCTACACGACGATCCAGAACTGGTCGAACAACGTCTACAACCTGGTCACCAAGCGCGCCGTGGCGTACGAGGGCGCGACCATGGAGTGGATCGACGGCAACATCGGTTCCAAGGTCACCATGAAGTACCCGGCCGTCTACCTGATGGGCGAGCACGCCAAGGGCGAGACCCTGTCCATCGCCTTCGCGGGCGAGGGCCAGCACCAGGACGCCGGCTCCAAGATGGTCCACATGGCGCCGAACACGTCCTCCAACATCGTCTCCAAGTCGGTGGCGCGGGGCGGCGGCCGCACCTCGTACCGCGGTCTGGTCGAGATCGGCGAGGGCGCCCACGGCTCCAAGTCGAACGTGCTCTGCGACGCGCTCCTGGTCGACACCATCTCCCGCTCCGACACGTACCCGTACGTGGACGTCCGCGAGGACGACGTGTCCATGGGCCACGAGGCGACCGTCTCCAAGGTCTCCGAGGACCAGCTCTTCTACCTGATGAGCCGCGGTCTGACCGAGTTCGAGGCGATGGCGATGATCGTGCGCGGCTTCGTCGAGCCGATCGCCAAGGAGCTGCCCATGGAGTACGCCCTGGAGCTCAACCGGCTGATCGAGCTGCAGATGGAGGGTTCGGTCGGCTAGCACAGCCTGACGACCGACCCCCAGCAGCGCACGCAGACTGATCTAGGAAGAGAGCACTACGACAGCCATGGCTGAGGCTCAGAACGCCCCCACTCTCAACTCCGTTCGAGCAGGGGGACCCCCACCGGCGGGCTCCACCACCGCCGGTTCGCTCGCGGTGGCCGCCGAGTCGACCGTCGCCACGCGCATGAGCGCGCCCCCGTCCTTCGACGTGGCGGACTTCCCGGTTCCGCACGGCCGCGAGGAGGAGTGGCGGTTCACGCCGCTGGAGCGGCTGCGCGGGCTGCACGACGGCACCGCCGTCGCCACCGGTGACGGACTGCGCGTCGAGGTGACGGCCCCCGAGGGCGTCACCGTCGAGACCGTCGGCCGCGACGACGCCCGGCTCGGCCGGGCCGGCACGCCCGTCGACCGCGTCGCCGCCCAGGCGTACTCCTCGTTCGAGAAGGCCTCGGTCGTCACCGTCGCCAAGGAGGCGGTCCTCACCGAGCCGATCCGCATCGCCGTGCACGGCGAGGGCGGCACCGTCTTCGCGCACCAGCTCGTCGAGCTGGGCGCGTTCGCCGAGGCCGTCGTGGTCATCGACCACACCGGTGACGCGGTGCTCGCCGCCAACGTGGACTTCGTCCTGGGCGACGGCGCCAAGCTGACCGTCGTCTCGGTGCAGGACTGGGACGCCAAGGCCGTCCACGTCGCCCAGCACAACGCGCTGGTCGGCCGCGACGCCTCCTTCAAGTCCGTCGTGGTCACCTTCGGCGGCGACCTGGTCCGTCTGCACCCGCGCGTCTCCTACGCGGGCACCGGCGGCGAGGCCGAGCTCTTCGGTCTGTACTTCACCGACAAGGGCCAGCACCAGGAGCACCGCCTCCTCGTCAACCACAACACGCCGCACTGCAAGTCCAACGCCGTGTACAAGGGCGCCCTGCAGGGCGACGGCGCGCACGCCGTGTGGATCGGTGACGTCCTCATCCAGGCCAAGGCCGAGGGCACCGACACCTACGAGATGAACCGCAACCTGGTCCTGACGGACGGCGCCCGCGTCGACTCCGTGCCGAACCTGGAGATCGAGACCGGCGAGATCGCCGGCGCCGGTCACGCCTCGGCCACCGGCCGCTTCGACGACGAGCAGCTGTTCTACCTGATGGCGCGCGGCATCCCCGCGGGCGAGGCCCGCCGTCTGGTGGTCCGCGGCTTCTTCGCCGAGCTGGTCCAGCAGATCGGTGTCGCGGACGTCGAGGAACGACTGCTCGCCAAGATCGAGGCGGAGCTGGAGGCGTCGGTCTGATGTCCGCCTTCGTCCGCGTCTGCGCACTGAGCGAGCTGGAGGAGGACACCCCGAAGCGGGTGGAACTCGACGGCACGCCGGTGTCGGTCGTCCGCACCGGGGGCGAGGTGTACGCGATCAACGACATCTGCTCGCACGCCAACGTCTCCCTGTCGGAGGGCGAGGTGGAGGACTGCCAGATCGAGTGCTGGCTGCACGGCTCCAGTTTCGACCTCCGTACCGGCAAGCCGTCCGGCCTCCCCGCGACGCGACCCGTGCCCGTTTATCCCGTAAAGATCGAAGGGGACGATGTGCTCGTCTCCGTATCCCAGGAGAACTAAGTCCCCATGGCAACGCTTGAAATCCGCGACCTGCACGTCTCCGTGGAAGCCGAGAACGGCCCCCGGGAGATCCTCAAGGGCGTCGACCTGACCGTGAAGCAGGGCGAGACCCACGCCATCATGGGCCCCAACGGCTCCGGCAAGTCCACCCTCGCGTACTCGCTCGCGGGTCACCCCAAGTACACGATCACCAGCGGCACGGTCACGCTGGACGGCGAGGACGTCCTGGAGATGTCCGTCGACGAGCGCGCCCGCGCCGGCGTCTTCCTGGCCATGCAGTACCCGGTCGAGGTCCCCGGCGTCTCGGTCTCCAACTTCCTGCGCACCTCCGCAACCGCCATGCGCGGCGAGGCGCCCAAGCTGCGCACCTGGGTGAAGGAGGTCAAGTCCGCGATGGAGCAGCTCCAGATGGACCCGGCCTTCGCCGAGCGCAACGTCAACGAGGGCTTCTCCGGCGGTGAGAAGAAGCGCCACGAGATCCTCCAGCTGGAGCTCCTCAAGCCGAAGATCGCGATCCTCGACGAGACCGACTCCGGTCTGGACGTCGACGCGCTGCGCCAGGTCTCCGAGGGCGTCAACCGCGTCCGCGCGACCGGCGAGGTCGGCACCCTGCTGATCACCCACTACACGCGCATCCTGCGCTACATCAAGCCTGACTTCGTCCACGTCTTCTCCGAGGGCCGCATCGTCGAGTCCGGCGGCGCCGAGCTCGCCGACAAGCTGGAGAACGAGGGCTACGAGGCCTACAGCACGAAGGGCGGCGCTTCCGAGTGACGATTCTGCCGGGCCTCCTCGACACCGAGGCGATCCGCAAGGACTTCCCCTTGCTGGACCGTGTGGTCCACGACGGGAAGAAGATCGTGTACCTCGACAGCGCGGCGACTTCGCAGAAGCCGCGCCAGGTGCTCGACGCCCTCAACGAGTACTACGAGCGGCACAACGCCAACGTCCACCGTGGCGTGTACACGGTGGCCGAGGAGGCCACGGCGCTGTACGAGGGCGCGCGCGACAAGGTCGCCGCGTTCATCAACGCGCCGAGCCGCGACGAGGTGATCTTCACCAAGAACGCCTCGGAGTCGCTCAACCTGGTCGCCAACATGCTGGGCTGGGCCGACGAGCCCTACCGCGTGGACCACGAGACCGAGATAGTCATCACGGAGATGGAGCACCACTCCAACATCGTGCCGTGGCAGCTGCTCTCGCAGCGCACCGGCGCGAAGCTGAAGTGGTTCGGCCTCACCGACGACGGCCGTCTCGACCTCTCCAACATCGACGAGATCATCACCGAGAAGACGAAGATCGTCTCCTTCACGCTGGTCTCCAACCTGCTGGGCACCGTCAACCCGGTCGAGGCGATCGTCCGCCGCGCCCAGGAGGTCGGCGCGCTGCTCTGCATCGACGCCTCGCAGGCCGCGCCGCACATGCCGCTGGACGTGCAGGCGCTCCAGGCCGACTTCGTGGCCTTCACCGGCCACAAGATGTGCGGCCCGACCGGCATCGGCGTCCTGTGGGGCCGCCAGGAGCTGCTGGAAGACCTTCCCCCCTTCCTCGGCGGCGGCGAGATGATCGAGACGGTCTCGATGCACTCGTCGACGTACGCTCCGGCGCCGCACAAGTTCGAGGCCGGTACGCCCCCGATCGCCCAGGCCGTCGGCCTCGGCGCGGCGGTGGACTACCTCTCGGCGATCGGCATGGACAAGATCGCCGCGCATGAGCACGCGATCACCGAGTACGCGGTGAAGCGCCTGCTGGAGGTCCCCGACCTGCGGATCATCGGCCCGACCACGGCCGAGGACCGGGGCGCCGCGATCTCCTTCACGCTCGGCGACATCCACCCGCACGACGTGGGCCAGGTCCTCGACGAGGAGGGCATCGCGGTCCGGGTCGGCCACCACTGCGCACGCCCGGTCTGCCTGCGCTACGGAATTCCCGCGACCACGCGAGCGTCTTTCTACCTGTACTCCACGCCCGCCGAGGTCGACGCCCTGGTGGACGGTCTGGAGCACGTACGGAACTTCTTCGGCTAGGGGTAGCGACGTGAAGCTGGATTCGATGTACCAGGACGTCATCCTGGACCACTACAAGCACCCGCACGGGCGGGGCTTGCGGGACGGCGACGCCGAGGTGCACCACGTGAACCCGACGTGCGGCGACGAGATCACCTTGCGGGTGAAGTACGACGGCTCGCAGATCTCCGACATCTCGTACGAGGGCCAGGGCTGCTCCATCAGCCAGGCGAGCGCCTCGGTCCTCAACGACCTGCTGGTCGGCAAGGAGCTGGACGAGGCACAGCGGATCCAGGAGACCTTCCTGGCGCTGATGCAGTCCAAGGGCAAGCTGGAGCCGGACGACGCGATGGAGGAGGTCCTGGAGGACGCGGTGGCTTTCGCCGGCGTCTCCAAGTACCCCGCACGCGTCAAGTGTGCTCTGCTGAGCTGGATGGCCTGGAAGGACGCGACGGCCCAGGCGCTGGGCGCCGGAGCCGAGAGGAAGAGCGCATGACCGAGAACGCAGAGGCCACGTTGAAGCCGGCCTCCGAGGAAGAAGTCCGCGAGGCGCTGTACGACGTCGTCGACCCCGAGCTGGGCATCGACGTCGTCAACCTGGGCCTCATCTACGGCATCCACATCGACGACGCCAACATCGCCACCCTGGACATGACCCTGACGTCGGCGGCCTGCCCGCTGACCGATGTGATCGAGGACCAGGCGAAGTCGGCGACGGAGGGCATCGTCAACGAACTCAAGATCAACTGGGTCTGGATGCCGCCGTGGGGCCCGGACAAGATCACGGACGACGGCCGCGAGCAGCTTCGGGCGCTCGGGTTCAACGTCTGATCCCGCTCGTACGTCGCGTGGGCCCCCGGTACCGATGGTGCCGGGGGCCCTTCGCGTTACAGGGGCTCGACCAGGCGGCGCATGACCTCGACGGGCAGTGCCGGGTTGGCCGCCGCGGCAGAGGCCAGCTCCTCGTCGTCGAGCAGTTCCACGATCCGGGTCACCGGCAGCCGGGGATGGCCCGCGAACGCCTCCCGCACCTGTGGATCCGGGTCCCGCGTGAGCCGCTCGACGGTTTCCGCGTCGGCCTCGGGGTCCCGGGCGGCGAGCGCCCGGACCGCCGCCGGGTCCTCGTCGTCGGCGTGCCGCGCGAGCCCCGTAGCCGGGAAGTTCACCCGGGCCGGCAGGTCCTCGCGGCCCCGGCCGGTGTACTCCAGGAAGCAGCGGAGCAGCAGCTCCGGCGGGGCGTCCGGATGGTTCTGGGCGAGGAGCACGCGTACGCCGAGGTCGGGGTCGGCGGCCAGCAGGGTCAGCAGGTCGGGCGGCAGACCGGGGTCCCCGGCCGCGCACCGGCGTAGCAGCGGATGGCCGGAGAGCGCGCGGCGGCGGGTCTCCTCGGGGTCCATCGGCGCGGAGGGCAGCCCACGGTGCCGGAAGGGGCCGTCCTGGGTGATTTCGTACGCGATGGCCGCCCGCTCCTCCTCGGTCAGGGCGGGGTGTCGGGAAACGGCCAGGCGAACGGCCGGATCGGGGTCGCCGGCGAGCAGCCGGAGCTCGTCCGGCCCCAGATCCGGCCGTTCGGCGATGTCTTCGCGCACCTTGGGGTCCGGGTCGCGGGCGAGCAGGCCATGACGTCGGCGGGCAGGCCTCGGTTGGACGCGATCATTCGCCGCTCGTCGTGCCGCGTCGGGCTGGCCAGCACCGTCTCGACGACGGCGCGGCTGAGGGCGGCGTGCATCAGCAGGTGGGTGCGGAAGTGACTGCTGTGCTTGGGGAGTTCCGCCTCCACCCGGGCGGGATCACGCTCCCGATCGTGCCGCTCCCGCGACCGCAGGACCATGCCGCGCACCTCCTCGTCGGGGTCGGCCAGGAGGGCTGCACGTTCCCCCTCGGACAGGTCGTCCCACGACCTCGCATCTTAACGATGGCGCAGGCGGGCCAGCACGAGCGGCGGCAACTTCCGACCCGTGTCCAAGCGGAGCTGCTACAGCAGGAAGCGCTGGGGTGCGCCATGATCGGTGAACCGTTCTCGCTGCACCACGAAAGCCAGGCAACGCCGCCCTGGTGTGGGTGGCGGGCACGGGGCCCGGTGGCCGGTGCGGTCAGTCCCTCACTCCCGGAACGGATCGACCGACACCGGCGGCCGTACGGATCTGTTCGCCTCCCGTACGTATCTCGTACGGGAGAATTTGGCGCACGCACCGGAGCCTTCTCGTCGACATCACGCCGACGAGAGGCACCCAGTGCTGTATGACGTCTCCCCTTCGAAGCGCGTCGCCCTTGCGGCTGTGAGCGGGGCTCTCACGCTGGCCGGCATGGGTCTGAACGCACCCGCGCACGCGGCCGGTTACGGCACCCCGACCCTCTCGCTCTCGGCCGGACACCTCTCGGGCGCCGTGGGGGCGAGCGCGGACCCTGTGGTGACCGTGACCGTGGGACAGAGCGGAGCCGACGCGGGCGCGCTCACCGTCGCCGCCTCTGCCAGCACCAAGGCCTCCGTCGCCGGGACCGGGGACGTGAAGATCACCGGGACCGGGGCAACCCGGCAGGTGGCGGTGGCCGCGCGCGGGCGCGGGTACACCGACCTCACCCTCAAGGTCACCGGGCTCGGCGGCAAGAGCGTCACCAAGACGCTGCACTACGCAGCCTCGGCCGCCGTCCAGTACGCCTCCGACACCCGGTACTTCACCGGGTCCAGCGACGCCTCCGCCGCCGTCGACGTGGGTGGCGGGTACGTCGTCGTGGCCGACGACGAGTCCAACACGCTGCGGCTCTACGACCGTTCGGCCTCCGGCGCGCCCGTGCGGACCTGGGACTTCAGTTCCGGGCTCGGGGTCAGCAAGGAGATCGACATCGAGGGCGCCGCCCGCGTCGGCAACACCGTCTACTGGACCGGCTCGCTCGGCAACAACAAGGACGGCGAGTACAAGGCCGACCGCAACACCGTCTTCACCACCACCGTCACCGGCTCCGGGGCCACCGCCCAGCTCACGTTCGGCCGCTCGTACAAGAAGCTGCGCGACGACCTCGTCGCCTGGGACCGCGCCCACGGCGACCGGTACGGCTTCGCCGCCGCGACCGCCGCCGGGCAGGCGCCCAAGCAGACCGACGGGTTCAACGTGGAGGGCCTTGAGTTCGCGCCCGGGTCCACCACCACCGCGTACGTCGGCTTCCGGGCGCCGCTCGTGCCCCCGGCGGGCGGCGGCAAGGCGCTCATCGTGCCCGTCACCAACATCGACAAGGTGGTGGGGAGCGGGGTCAAGGCGGTGTTCGGGTCGCCGATCGAACTCGATCTGGGCGGGCTGAGCATCCGGGACATCCGCAAGAACGCCGCCGACCAGTATCTGATCGTCGCCGGGTCGTGGGCGGCCGACGACAACTCCGACCCGTACGCCCTCTACTCCTGGGACGGCGTCGCCGCGCACGCCCCGGTCAAGCTGCGCGACCTGCCCACCAGCGACCCGGGCGGCTGGGAGGCCGTCGTGGACGTGCCGGACCTGTCGGTGCCGGGGGCCCGCGCCCAGCTGATCACCGATGACGGGTCGGCCGACCTGTACGGGGACGGGACCGAGGCGAAGGACCTCACCCACCCCGAGTGGAAGAAGTCCCGCGCCACCTGGTTCACCGTCACCGGCTGACCCCTGCGCCGCCCGTCGGCGGCACCCCCTTCGTCTCGGCCGTCGCCTCCCGAAGTGCGGGGGCGGCGGCTTCGAAGTAGCGGAACAGGACGCGGAGTTCGTCCGGGGCGAAGCCGCCGAAGACCTCCGCCATCCGTCGGCGCGCGGCGCCGAACGCCTGCTCGTCCTCCTCCGCCGGGACCGGGACCGGCTCGACCACCACCCGGCGGCGGTCGGCCGGGTCCGGGGCGCGGCGCAGCCGTCCCGCCTTCTCCAGCCGGTCCACCAGCCGCGTCGTCGCGGACTGGGTCAGCCCGATCCGCTCGGCGAGCGCGCCCGTGGTGAGCGGCCCCGCCAGTTCCAGGACGTTGAGGGCGTAGAGGTCGGTCGGGTTCTGGCCGAGGACGTCGGCCGCCGCCTGGCCGTGCAGGACCACGGCGGTCAGATACGCGCGGTACGTGGCCGCGCCCCGCCGCAGCAGATCCTCGGTCTCACGCGCTCTCTCCTGGTCCGGCATGTCTCGTCCTGTCTCGGTGAGGGATTGCCCAATGCATGCATGCGTGCATATATTGCATGTGTGCAATTAATCGTACCCGAATCTCAGGAGACAGCCATGCCCATGTCGACCGTCGACGCCGATCTCCACTCCGTCCGCGAGCTCTTCGAGGGCCACCGTCTCGCCTGGGGCGACGCCGACGCGTACGGGGCGCACTTCACCGAGGACGCCGACTACGTCACCTTCTACGGCGGCCGCCTCGTCGGCCGCGAGGCAGTGGTCGAGGGGCACCGCGGGCTCTTCGACGGGGTCCTCAAGGGCTCACGGCTGTACGCGGAGATCACCGCCGCCGACTTCCCCGCACCCGGCGTCGCCCTCGTCCACGCGCGCGGTGCCGTGCTCAAGGGCCGGGCGCGCAGGCCCTCGCGGCGGGCGCTCTCCGTGCAGACGTACGTCATCGTCCGTGGCGCGGACGGCCGTTGGCGCATCCGGGCCTTCCAGAACACCCGGCTGCGGCCCCGCGTCGAGGCCCTCTCCCACTGGCTGGCCGCGCGGGCGCCCAAGGGCTGAGACCGGCCGCCCGGTACGGTCGTGGCATGGCCCCCGTCCCAGGAACGTGCGACTGATGGCCCGCCGGTACGACCCCGACCGGCGGCGCCGCATCATCGACGCCGCGATCCGCGTGGTCGGCGAGCGCGGTATCGCCGGGCTCAGCCACCGCAGCGTGGCCGCCGAGGCCGATGTGCCGCTCGGCTCCACCACGTACCACTTCAAGACGCTCGACGAGCTCATGGTCGCCGCGCTGCGCCAGGCCAACGAGGGCTTCGCCGCCGCGATCCGCGAGAGCGGGGCGCTGGCCGAGCCGGGCGTGGACGTGGCCGCGGAGCTCGCGCGGCTGATGGGCGAGTGGATCGCGGGGGACCGGGCGCGGGTGGAGCTGGAGTACGAGCTCTATCTGGCGGCGCTGCGGCGGCCCCCGCTGCGGCCCGTCGCCGCCGAGTGGACCGAGGGTGTGGCGGAGGTCCTGGCCCGGCACACGGACGCGGTGACGGCCCGGGGCCTGGTCGCCCTGATGGACGGCATCTGCCTCCAGGCGCTGCTTACTGGCGGAGCCTATGACCAGGTTTACGCGCGGGAGTTGCTGGGGCGGCTGTTGCGGTAGCGCTCTGCGGGGCGTGGTCCTTCGGCTGCGGACCGTGGGTGGCCGGTCGCGCAGTTCCCCGCGCCCCTAAATACCCAGGGGTGCGGGGAACTGTGCGAGCAACTCACCACAGCCCGCAGACGGGCTCCGCGCCCCAACCGTTATGTACACCCGTACGCATCGCTGTGTACGCTTGTCCGTATGCCGTACGTCCTGCTCTCCTGCGCCATCGCGTCGGAGATCGCCGCCACCTCGGCGATGAAGTACAGCGAGGGCTTCACGCGACCCTGGCCCTCGCTGGTCACCGCCTGCGGATACCTCCTCGCGTTCTATCTGCTCTCGCTCACCCTGAAGTCGATGTCCGTCGGCACGGCGTACGCGATCTGGTCCGGCGCGGGCACGGCCGTCATCGCCGCCATCGGGATGCTCTTCCTGGGCGAGGCGATGACGGCCGCCAAGCTCGCCGGGATCGCGCTGATCATCGGCGGCGTGGTGCTGCTCAACCTCGGCGGCGCCGCGCACTGAGGCTCAGCTCCCCGCCCGGCGCACCGCCTCCAGCGCCGCCCGCACGCTCGCCTCGATGTCAGTGATCGGGTACAGCGCCTCGATCACCGTACGGTCCCGGTCGACCACCAGCGTCAGGCGCTTGAGCCGGCTCACCCCCGCCGTGCGGAACGTCGGCAGCCGCAGCGCGGCCGTCAGCGTCAGGTCCGCGTCCGACAGGAGCGGGAAGCGCAGCCGCTCCTTGTCCGCGAACGCCCGCTGCTCGTCCGGGCGTTGGCCGGACACGCCGTGCACGGTCGCGCCCGCCGCGGTGAACTCGGCGAGCTGGTCGCGGAACGTGCATGATTCGAGCGTGCAGCCCGGCGCCCCCGGGATCCCCGCCCAGCCGGGCGGATACGACTCCTTGCGGGCGTACGCGCCGGGAAAGCAGTAGAGCACGGTGTACGCGCTCTCCTGAGCCACCGGGTCCCGCAACTCACCGTCGTAGTCGGTGAGTTGGAGCTCCGGCACCTTCGTGCCGACCAGCTCCCGCACCCGGTCGGTCTCCCCGGAGCCCTCCGTCGCCGTGGCCATCGCCTCTCCTTCTCCCAGCACCCAGGTGTCTCCCCAGTCCTGGAGTGCGATCAGTACGGGCAGCAGGGCACGGCCGCGCGGAGTGAGCCGGTACTCGTGCCGAACCGGGCGGTCCTGGTACGGCTCCCGGGTCAGCACCCCCGTCTCGACCAGCAGCTTCAGCCGCTCGGCGAGCACTTTGCGGGACATGCCCAGTTCGCGCTGGAGCGCGTCGAAGCGGTGCACCCCGCGTGCGGCGTCGCGCACGATCAGGAGGGTCCACCAGTCGCCGACGACGTCCAGGGCCTGGGCGATGGCGCAGTGCTCGTCGTGGAGACGGGTGCGTTGAGGCATGCCCCCATCCTTCCGTACGCCGTTGACCTGCGGTCTCCATGCTGACATAGTCCGTTCCTATAAGGAACTCACTCGGAAACGAGATCGAACGAGCTCAGGGGGGCGACGGCGTGAAGACCTTGCGCGCGGTGCCGAGAACCGTCCGGCTGCTGTGCTTCGGCATGTTCTTCAACGCGGTCGTCAGCTTCACGTTCATCTACCTCTTCGTGTACCTGACCGGCCCGCGCGGCCTCAGCGTCGGCCAGGCCGGAGTGATCAGCGGGGTCGGCGGCATCGGCCTGGTCGCCGGGAACTTCACCGGCGGCTGGTTCGGCGACCGGTACGGCCACCGGCGCGCCCTGCTCGCGGGAGCCGTCGTCAGCGGCGTCCTCCTGGTCACCCTCGGGCTGCTGCCGACCGCCCTGCTGGCCGCCGCCCTGCCGCTCGCCCAGTACGCCTCGGGAGTCGTGCGGTCCGCCAACTCCGCGCTCGTCGCCGTCGGCGTCCCCGAGGGCAGCCGCCGCCAGGGCTTCGCCGTGATGCGTTTCGCGTCCAACGCGGGCTTCACCGTCGGGCCGCCGCTCGGCGCCCTGGTCGCCGCCCACTGGTCGTACGGCTGGCTCTTCGCCGCCGACGGCGCCGGCACCCTGCTGTTCGCGGCGTACGCGGCCCGGGTGCTGCCCGCCCGCGCGGCCACCCACGCCAAGCCGTCCTACGACCCCGGCGCGCCCGGCCTGTGGCGGGAGCTGCGGGTCCGGCCCGCCGTGCTCGTGCTGCTCGCCGCGATCGTCTGCGTCGACGTCGTCTACCGCCAGCAGTACTCCACCCTGCCCGTCTTCCTCGGCGACCACGGCATGGACGCCCACGTCTACGGCTGGCTCATCGCCCTCAACAGCGGGGTGATCCTCTGCCTCGAACTGCCCGCCGTCCACGCCCTGCGCGGCCGCGCGCCGCTGTCGGTCGTCGGCTGCGGGCTGCTCCTGGTCGGCCTCGGCTACGCGCTGCTCATCCCGGGCGCCGCCCTCGGCTGGGCCCTCGCCCTGATGGTGTCGCTCACCCTCGGCGAGATCCTCTACAAGACCACCGCCACCGCGTACGTGGCCGACCAGGCGCCCGCCCACGCCCAGGGCCGCTTCCAGAGCCTGTACGCGGGCGCCTCCATCAGCGGCCAGGTGCTCGCCCCGCCGCTCGGCGGCGCCCTCTACAGCGCCGCGCCCGGTCTGCTCTGGCCGCTGTGCGCCGCCCTCGCGGGCCTCGCCGGGCTCGCCGTGCTGTGGGCGCGCGGCCTTCCGGCGCCGCTGACCGGGGGTGACGCGCGCCCGGGACATGAGACCGGTTCGCCCCGGCGGGCCGTCGCCGGTTAGGTTTTCTGCCATGACCGACACGACTGCTACTGCTTCTCGCTCCACCGGCGCCGTCGCCGCCGGCCTCGCCACCCTCGCCGGCGACGGCACCGTCCTCGACACCTGGTTCCCCGCCCCCGAGCTCATCGCCGAGCCCGGTCCCGCCGGCACCGAGCGGCTCACCGCCGACCAGGCCCTCGCTCTCGTCGGGAAGGGCGCGGCCGACGCCCTCGGCGTCGACGAGCGCCGGGGCGTCGAGGTCGTCGCCGTCCGTACGGTCATCGCCTCGCTCGACGACAAGCCGCTGGACGCGCACGACGCGTACCTGCGCCTGCACCTGCTCTCGCACCGCCTGGTCAAGCCGCACGGGCAGAACCTGGACGGCCTCTTCGGCCTGCTTGCCAACGTCGCCTGGACCTCGCTCGGCCCGGTCGCCGTGGACGACGTCGAGCGGGTGCGGCTGAACGCGCGCGCCGCCGGACTGCACCTCCAGGTCACGTCCATCGACAAGTTCCCGCGCATGACGGACTACGTGGCCCCCAAGGGCGTCCGCATCGCCGACGCCGACCGGGTGCGCCTCGGCGCCCACCTGGCCGAGGGCACCACCGTGATGCACGAGGGCTTCGTGAACTTCAACGCGGGCACGCTGGGCACGTCGATGGTCGAGGGCCGCATCTCCGCCGGTGTCGTCGTCGGCAACGGCTCCGACATCGGCGGCGGCGCGTCCACGATGGGCACACTGTCCGGGGGAGGAAACGTCCGTATCGTCATCGGCGAGCGGTGCCTGGTCGGCGCGGAGGCCGGGGTGGGGATCGCGCTCGGTGACGAGTGCGTCGTCGAGGCGGGGCTCTACGTCACCGCCGGTACGCGGGTGACCATGCCCGACGGGCAGATCGTGAAGGCCCGCGAGCTTTCCGGGGCTTCGAACATTCTGTTCCGGCGGAACTCGGTTACGGGTGCGGTCGAGGCCCGGCCCAACAATGCGGTGTGGGGCGGGCTCAACGAGATTCTGCACAGTCACAACTGAGGTCCCTGGGGCGCGCGTTGTCGACTGCGGGTCGTCTTGGGTGCTCGCGCCCACGCGGCGGAGCCGCACGATGTCACAGCCCCGCGCCCCTGGGTGCTTCAGTGGATCAGGTCGTCGTATGCCTTCCGCAACACGGCGGCCTGGTCCGGGGTCGCGGGTCGCAGGGGCTCCCGCACCGGGTTGTCCAGCAGCGCCTTCACCGTCACCGTGCCCGGTAGGCCCGATGCCATCATCAGTTCCGACAGGGGGAGCGTGAGGTGGTTGAGGCGGGCTGCCTCGTTCACGTCTCCCTTGTCGTAGGCGTCCAGCGGTGCCCGCATCCGGCTCGGGGCCACGTTCGCCACCGTGCTCACGTATCCCGCGCCCCCTACCGCGTACAGCGGCAGGTTCGTCTCCTCGCAGCCCGAGTAGTACGCGAGCGAGGTGCGACCGATGACCTTGGTGGAGGCGAGCAGGTCGTACGCGCAGTCCTTGACCGCCACGATCCGCTCGTGTTCCGAGAGCCGCAGCAGCGCGTCCGTGCCGATCCGGACGCCCGTCCGGCCCGGGATGTCGTAGAGCATCACGGGGAGCCCCGTGGCGTCCGCCACCGTGCGGAAGTGCGCCTCCACCGCGTCCTGCGGCGGGCGGCTGTAGTACGGCGAGACCACCAACAGGCCGTTCGCGCCCGCCTCTTCGGCCTGCCGCGACAGCTCCACGGTGTGCCGGGTGGAGGCGGTCCCGACCCCGGCCACGACGTGGACGTCGTCCCCGACCTCCGCGCGCACCGCCCGTACGAGCGCCGCCTTCTCGGCGTCGGTCGTGGTGGGCGACTCACCCGTGGTGCCGCTGAGCACCAGGCCGTCGCAGCCCTCGGCGACCAGGTGCGCCGCCAGCCGCCGCGCGTGGTCGAGGTCGAGGCGGTCGTCGGCGGTGAAGGGCGTGATCATGGCGCAAAGTGCGCGCCCGAAAGGGCGGGGAGTGCTCATTCGCGAAGTCTGGGCCGAAGCGAGCGTGAAGGTCTACTTAGATTTGCTTTCGGTTGATCAACAGCATCGCTGAAGTGTTTGGTGCGCAGGCGCTCTTGGCGGCCGCCAGGGCGTACGTCACCATGAGAGACCGGTGTGTCCGTTCATGTCCGTACCGTCGTACCGTCGGAGGCCGTCATGAAGCTCGGCAAGGCTCTCGCCACTGGTGTCGCGGAGGAACAGCCCGAGGATGTCGTACGGGACGAGGCGCCGCCCGTGCCCGAGGAGGTCCCGGCCGAAGCTCCCGTCGAGGTGACGGCGGGCCGATGAGGCTGCGGCTCCCCGAGGAACGCCCGAAGGAGCCGCCCACCGGCTACAAGATCGCCCACGCGGCGCTCTCCCAGGACGGCTCCCGGGCCGGCTTCCTCGGCATCTCGCTGGGCGCCGCCCTGCCCTACGGCGTCCTCGACGACGCCCACTGCGCCTACGGGCGGCGCCACCGCTCGCCGTCCAGGCTCTGCGACTGCGGCTTCCACTGTCTGCACACGCGCGCCGAGGCGGCCGCGCTGACCTGCACGGCCGAGCACCGAGGGGCGCTGCTGCTCGAAGTAGCGGTGCTCGGGCGCTACATCCGGTTCGAGCGCGGGATGCGCTACGCCCGCCAGCGGGTGCGCACCGCCACGGCCGGACCGTGCCGCTGCCGACGGCGGGCGACCGGCCTCGCCGACGCGGGCCGGGGGCGGCCCGGATGGCGGGTCGTCGAGCCGGTCTGCGCGGTGTGCGCGGGGTCGCGCGCGACCGTGGCGTTCGACGACTTCGCCCGGCGCGGCGGCGCGGGGCTGAAGGTCCTGGCCGCGCCCGCCGTCGACGCGGGCGCCCCCGAGCCCGGCCGGACCTTTCCGGAGCTGGTCGCGGAGGCGGCGCTGCTCCAGGCCCGGCTCGACTGGTTCCAGAGCGAGTTGGCGCGGCTCGGCAACCACGGGGACTCGCGATAGAGGGACAAGGAGGGCCCCTGTCCGTCCTTGACCTCAAGTGACCTTGACGTTTCAGGATGGTGATCGTCCACGCGGCACAGCACAGCGACGATCACCAGGAGACCGCCATGTCCGCCACGCCCACCGACGTGAAGTTCGACGCCCTCCCCGACCTCCGCCGCCCCGGTGCCGGAGTCGTCAAGTCCAGCGTCTGGCGCATGGGTACCTCCGAGCGGCAGCGGGCCGCCGTCGAGGCGATCGCCAAGGCGTGGGGCAGCCGGGACTGGCCGGACGTCGGCCTGCTCTCGTACAGCGTCTACACCGGTACGGACGGCGACGCGCTCCTGCACTACTCGCAGTGGGAGAGCGAGGCCGCCTACCAGGACTTCTTCCGGCGGTTCCGGGACGGCCGCAACGCCGAGATCGACGCGGCCGTCCCCGGCATCGAGCGCACGGGCCTGCACTCGTACGAGCTCTACCGCAGCAGCGACCCGCGGCCGGGCGACCCCCGTACGCCCGGCTGCATCGTGATCGTCGACGTGGAGTTCGAGGGGCCGGACCCGGACCGCCAGCGCGCCTGGGTGGACGGTGTCTTCGAGGCGCTCGACACCGACCCGGACCTGCCCGCCGGCGGCCTCTCCGCCCACTTCCACGCGAGCCTGGACGGCACCCGCGTCCTCAACTACGCCGAGTGGGCGAGCGAGCAGGCGCATGTCGACGCCCTGGCCGCGCGCGATGACGGGGTCGGCTCGAAGACCCCGCAGTGGGCCCGGGTGCAGAACTACCCGGGTGTGACCGGTGGCGGGGTGACGCGCTACCTTCCGGCGCTGACCGTCACCCCGGCCGGGTGACCTACGGGCGGAAGCGGATGACCTGCGGGTCGTGGTCGCTGGTCTGGTCCGAGAACTCGGCGTTGATGTGCACGCTGTCGTAGTCGAAGCCGCGGACGGCCGGGCTGGTCAGGATCTGGTCGAGCACCTGGGTGTTGCCCTGGTACACGTAGGAGTAACGCTCCTTCTTCGGCAGCGTGCGGAACGCCGAGCGCAGCGCGCCGCCGTCCTCCAGGGCCCTGGTGGTGTCCGAGAAGTCGAAGTCGTTGATGTCGCCCAGCGCGAGCACCCGGGCGTGCTTGTCGACCGCGAGGATCTGCTTGACGAAGCCGTTCACGGCCTGCGCCTGGAGCAGCCGCTTGGCCTCGGAGGAGCGCGGCACCGGCTGGTGCTGCGAGGCCAGGCCCTCGTCGCCGCCCTTGGAGGCGAAGTGGTTGGCGATGACGAAGACCGTCTGCCCCTTGAAGACGAACTCGCCCGCGAGCGGCTTGCGGCTGTCCGCCCAGGCCGGGTTGGCGGGGTCGATGCGGCCGGGGGAGAGCGTGAGGGCCGGGCGGCCCTTGGTGCCGGTGACGCCGACGGCGGTCCTGGAGTCGCCGCCGGGGCGGTCGGTGAACGAGACCCGCGCCGGGTTGAAGAGGAACACCTGGCGGATGTTGCCGCCGGGCTCGCCGCCGTCCTTGAGGTTCTCCGGGTCGATCGAGCGCCACTGGTAGGCGGGGCCGCCCTTGGCGACGATCGCGTCCGTGAACTTCTTGATGGTGGCGGACGCGTCGACCGTGCCGTCGTTCTTGGCGCCGTTGTTGTCCTGGATCTCCTCCAGGGCCACGATGTCGGGCGAGGCGAGGTGGGTGACCACACCGTCGGCCAGCGCGTCGAACTTCGCCTGCGGGTCGCTCGGGTCCAGGTTCTCCACGTTGTACGTGGCGACCGCGAGCTCGCCGGTGCGCTGCCTGCGGGTGGTCTCCCGCTTGAGGCCGCTGTCCTTGACCGTGCCGAGCGTACGGGCGGTGATCGTGTACCCGCCGAACTGGTTGAAGTCCAGCGGCCCTTCGGTGGCGCCGGTCAGCGTGTCACCGACGTTCGCCTTGGGGAAGGGCTGCTGCGCGCTCGGCACGAGGCTCTGGATCTGGAGGCGGCCGGTGTTCTGGTCGTCGTACGACGAGTACAGCGAGCCGCCCCGCTTGGTGCGGTTCTCGCGCGGCTTCACGGTGACCCACAGCTCGCTGTACGGGTCGGTGGCGCCGACGATCCGCGAGGTGCCGATGCGGACGTTCATGCCCTCAAGGGACTCGTAGTAGTCCAGGGCGTACTTCTTCGGCTGGAGGGTCAGCCCGTTGACGCTGTTGCCGGCGGCCGGGTCGCCCGCCGGGGTGTAGCGGCCGGGAACGGTACGGGCCGTCACCGTGACCGGGGCGGGCAGCGGGTTGCCCGGGGAGACGACCGTCACGGTCGGCTTCGATATCTGGGTCAGCGACTGGTTGCCGGAGGAGAGGCCGCCCGGGACGTACTCGGTGACCGTGCCGGAGACCTTCACCGCGTCGCCCACGGCAACGGTCGGGGCCGAGCCCGTGAAGACGAAGACGCCCTCGCTGGTGGCCGGGTTGTCGTCCGGTGCGGTGTCCTGGAACCAGAAGCCCTTCGAGGAGCCGTACGTCCGTACGCCCGTGACGACGCCCGGTACCTCCGCGACCTGCTTGCCGGCCAGCGGCGAGGTGCGGGTCGTGCCCTGGATGTCGTGGATGCGGGCCGGGGCGGGGACGGTCGGGTCGGCCGCGGCCGATACGGTGCCGGCGAGCAGACCGGCGCCCAGCGCTGCGGCGACGACGGCGGAGACGGCGGCGGATCTCGGAACGGGCATCAAGAAACTCCGGAAGATGAGGGATCGGTGCACGTGCGGGTGCGGTGCTGCTCAGGTGTGCAGCAAGTTCTACGCGCGTCAATCTCTTGGCTGAGCGGTGCAGTTGTCAAGGGTCGCCGGGTGGCCGGAATCTGACGGCTGGATGAACCGGCCGGCGTGGGAGGCCGGACATCTCCCGGCGATTCCCGTACGCAACCGTCGCCGCCCCGGCCGGAACCCGCCGTGCGGCCCGGCCCGGGCTCTCGGCGGGCGCGGCGATACCCGGTGAAATGCGTCTACGCTGGGTGCCTCTCGAATCACATCGCTTCGCCCGAGGAGTACGCCACAGATGTCCGGAGACCGCCCCACCCTGCCGCCGGTGCGGCTGCACTCCGAGGCCGAACTCGCGCGGGCGGCGCTCGCCGCCCCGCTGCTGGCCCGCGCGGCCCGGCTCGCCCGCTGGGCCGGGCCCGGGACCCGGGTCGGCGCCGGCGGCGAGCTCGTCGAGGAGCAACTGCCCGCGGCGGCCGAGGCGCTGGGCCTCACCGCCGACGACGACGGCGCGGCGGACGCGAGCGAGGCGTGGCGGATCGCCGTCGACGCGGGCCTCGTCGACGTCACCGACGCGGAGGACGAGGACGGCGAGGGGACGGCCGCGACGGGCGAGAGCCTCGCCCTGCTCACCTCCGGCTCCCCGCAGGACGTCCTCACCACCTGGCTGGACGCCTTCGACGCGGTCTTCGCGGACGCGACCGCCCCCGTGCTCGACGACTTCGCCGACCTCATCGGGGACGACGGCGAGCTCGACTTCGACCGGCTCGACTGGGACCCGCAGGCGGAGGCCGACTTCCTGGAGGGCGTGCTCGGCAACCTGTATCTGCTCACCGTGACCGAGGGCGGCGCGGGCGAGGGCCCGGTGCCGCTGCCCGCGCTCGCCGCGTCGATGATCATCCCCGACGACATGGGGGAGCCCACCGACGACATCCTGGAGCAGGTGTCGGACGCGATGATGCGCCTCGACGACCAGTTCCGGCTGCTCGAACCGATCGGCCTGGTGGAGTACCGGCCGGTGGACGAGGCGCTGATGGCCGAGGAGGGCGAGGAGCCCGCCCCGCCCGTCGACGACGAGGACGTCGCCCGGTACGGCATGGTCCGCCTCACCCCGCTCGGCCTCTACGGCGTACGCGCCCGGATGCTGGAGGCGGGCGTCGAGGCGCCGGCCGTCGGCGACCTCGCGGACAAGGGCGCGGACGTGCTGCTCGACGGCATCGCGTACTACCCGGAGGCGGCCGCCCGCGCCGAGACCGAGCAGTGGCTGGCGCGGCACGAACTCCCGGCCGCAGTGCGGGAGTTGCTGGCCGCGTCCCGCGGCTCGGACGAGCGCGGCCCGCTGCGCCGCCTCCACTGCCAGCAGGCGCTCGCCCTCACCGGCGCCGAGGCCGAGCCCGCGCTGCGCGAGGTCCTGGACGACGCGGAGCTGGGCGGCCTCGCCCGGGTGTGGCTCGCCGAGCGGGGCGCGGCGGACGTCCCCGCGCCGCCGGAGGCGATGGTGTTCTGGCTCGCGGTGGACACGATCGCCGCGCAGCTGGCGGTGGACGGGGACCTGGAGGAGCTCCAGGGCCTGGTGGAGGGCCTGGTCGGCCAGCACAGCGGCTTCTTCGACGCGGCGTGGCGGGTGGAGCACCCGGCTACGGCGGACGTGCTGGAGGCGATGGGCCGTCTGCACCCGGACAAGAAGGTGGCCAAGGAGGCCCGCAAGGCGGCGTTCAAGGCGCGGTCGCGGGCGTAGTCCCTCGCGGGATGCGGTGCTTCGTCTGCCGACCGTGCTCGGCTGGTCGCGTGGTTCCCCGCGCCCCTGTAGGTGACCCCGGACCCGGGTGAGTCCTCGGGGTGGGGACGGCGGACTGCCTGAGGGGCGCGGGGAACTGCGCGACCAGCCCAGCACGGTCCGCAGGGGAACGACGGCCCCCCGGGCGCGGGAGTTGGGGTGGGCGACACCCCGTGTTGTCGCGGTGTTCGCCCGCCACCGGGACGCTGGCCCCGCCCCCCCCGCCTCCCGCAACCCCCGTCAGGAGACCCCCGATGTCGCTCAGCCGCAGGGAGTTCGCCAGGAATTCCGCCCTCACCGGTGCCGGAGTCGCCCTCACCGGATCCGTCGGGGCGCTGGCCACGGCGCCGGGCGCGCTGGCCGCCGAGGACGCGTACGGCGCCGCCGGACACGGGCACCACGAGCCGGGCTACGGCCCGCTGCTGCCCGACCCCGAGGGCATACTCGCGCTGCCGAAGGGCTTCTCGTACCGGATCGTCACCCACAGCGGCGTCACCAAGCTGGAGTCCGGCGAGATCACCCCGTCCAACCACGACGGCACCGCCGCCTTCGAAGGGCCGCGCGGCGTCACCCTGCTCGTCAACAACCACGAGCTGAAGGGCCCGCGCAAGAGCTGGCCGCACCCGGTGCCGCTCACCGAGGGCCTGGTGTACGACCCGGCCGCCTCCGGCGGCTGCACCGTCGTCGAGGTGCACCCGCACGGCGGCCCGGTCGCCGAGTGGGTCGGCATCGCCGGTACCTCCACCAACTGCGCGGGCGGCGCCACCCCCTGGGGCACCTGGCTGACCTGCGAGGAGACCGAGGACAAGGCCGGCTCCAACGGGATGACCAAGGACCACGGCTATGTCTTCGAGGTCGACCCCTACGACCGGCGCGCCAACCGCGCCCCCAAGCCCCTCAAGGCGCTCGGCCGGTACGCCCACGAGGCCGTCGTCGTCGACCCCCGGCGCGGCCACCTCTTCCTGACCGAGGACGCCGCCGGGCCCAACGGCCTGCTCTACCGCTGGACCCCGCCGCACGGCTTCAAGCACGGCCGCGGGAAGCTGCGCACGCTGGCCGACGACGCCGGAGCCCTCCAGGCCACCAAGTGCTTCGACGCGGGCGGCCGGTTCGTCGACGACCTCTCGCGGGCCACGAAGATCGGCACGGTGTACGGGGTCGACTGGGTCGACGTGCCCGACCGCGACGCCCGCACCACCTCCGTACGCAAGCAGTTCACCGGCCAGGACGTCACCCGCGCCCGCAAGCTGGAGGGCATGTGGTGGGGCGACGGCGGTGTGTACATCGTCTCCTCGTACGCCCGTGAGGAGTCCCCGGTCCAGCACGACGGCCAGGTGTGGTTCTACGACCCGCGCCGCCGCACCCTCACCCTCAAGGTGCTGCTCGGCGTCAACGCCGCGCCCGGCCAGGACGGCGCCTTCGACGGCCCGGACAACATCACGGTCTCGCCGTACGGCGGTCTGGTCATCGCCGAGGACGGCGCGGGCATCCAGCACCTCTTCGGCGCCACCGACTCCGGGCGTACGTACCCCATCGCCCGCAACGAGCTCAACCAGGGCACCGAACAGGCCCCGGAGTACAGCGAGTTCACCGGGGTGACCTTCTCGCCCGACGGGCGGACCCTGTTCGCCAACATCCAGGAGCCGGGCATCATGCTCGCCATCACCGGACCGTGGCGCCGTCAGCCGCGCTGAGCGCGGGGAAGTGTCGTGATGCGGCTGCGGGCCGTCCGTGGCTGGTCGCGCAGTTCCCCGCGCCCCTGAAGGGGCGCCGTGGCGCAGCCGACCCTGCCGCTCAGGCCGAGGGCTTGTCGTACGCCCGTATCGACGCCTTGCCGATACGGGCGTACCAGCCCGCGCCGTCCGCCGCGAGCTCGCTCACCCGGTCCGGCATCGGCCAGCTCCGCAGCGCCCGGCCGTCGGTGAGGCGCAGTGCGGTGCAGGCGCTGCCCGCCGCCGCGTAGACCACCGGGTCCGCCACCACCGGCGGGACCTGGGCGACCCCGCCGCTCACACGCGCGTTCCAGCGGACCCGCCCGGTCGCCGGGGCCACCGCCTCCAGGGTGCCCGCGTCCCGCCAGTGCAGCAGCAGGCCGCCGCCCGTCACCGGTGCGCGGGCCCCGCCCAGCCGCTTGGGCCAGCTCGCGTCGAGCCCCAGGGTGGCCCGGGACCAGCGGTCGCGTACGTCGTGGGCATCGCAGCCGTACAGCCTGTTTCCGGCGGCGACCAGCAGCCTCCCGGCCGACTGGCCCAGCGCGGTCGACCCCGCCGGGAGGCTCACGTCCGTGAGCGTCTGTACGGGACGGACCGCCCGGCCGTCCGCGTCGACGAGATGCACCCTGCCCGTCGCGGTGAGCACCGCGAACCCGGCGGGCAGCGCGCACACCCCCAGCGCGCCCCCGTCGCCCGCCGCGAGCGGATACGTCCACCGCTCGGCGCCGTCCTTCGCTGCCACGCACCGCAGCCGCGTCGACGCGCCGGGCACGGGGGCGATCAGGAGCGCGTCGCCGAGCACGGCGGGCGGCAGGGTCGCCGGGCCCGGCGGCGTGGTCCAGCGCACGGCGCCGCCGGCCGGGTCGGTGGCCCGGGTGCGCCACTCGGAGCTCGTCTCTCCGCGCGAGTCGACGAGCAGCCCGCCCGTCGCGGTGAACCAGCCCAGGGCGGGCGCCAGGCGGGGCGCCTGCACCCGGACGGTGCCCGACGCGAGGACGACGGCCGGGAGTCCCAGGTCCGGCGCGAGGAGCAGCCCGTCCGACGCGCCCCACCACCCGCTCGCCGTCCCGTCCGCCTTCCGCTGCCAGACCGGCGCCCCGTCGGCGCCCGCGCGCGCCTCGACCACACCGGAGGACGAGCCCGCCGCGTCGGTGCCGTGCACCAGTACGGACGCCCCGGCCACCAGCAGCGCGTCCACCTCGCCGCTCCTCGGCTCCAGGCTCCAGCGCGCCCCGCCCGCCGCCGCACCGGTGTGCACCACCGGGTCCCACGAAGACCCGGATCCGCGGCCGTCCGGGGTGGGCCGCAGCAGCGCGTATCCGAAGAGCCCGGCGAGTCCGCCCCCGCCGGCGAGCAGCAGGCCCCGCCGGGCCACCGCCCGGCCGCGCCACGGGCGTACGGGACCGGCCACCGGCTCCCGTACGGTCTTCCGTACGGTCGGCGGCGGCGCGTCCTGCGGCTCCGGCACCGGGTCGTCGGCGAGGACCAGTGACCGCACGGGCTCCTCGCGCCACCACAGCGGGGGCCGCGGATCGCGCAGCGCCCGCAGCACGGTCCGTACGGTCGGACGGGCCCCGGGATCCTTGCCCAGACAGCGCTCCACCAGCTCCCGCAGCCCCGACGAGCGCGTGACGCCGGACAGTTCGGGCTCCTCGTGGACCGTGCGGAACAGCAGGATCGCCACCGTGCCGGTACCGAACGGGGTACGGCCGGTCGCCGCGAACGCGAGCACCGCGCCCAGCGCGAACACATCGGCGGCGGCCGTCGCGGGCGGGCCGTCCCCGGCGATCAGCTCGGGGGCCAGATAGCCCGGCGTCCCGATGATCGCGCCGGCCTCCGTCAGCGCCTGTCTGTCCACCGTCCGGGCGATGCCGAAGTCGATGACGCGCGGCCCGTCCGCCGTCACCAGCACGTTCGACGGCTTCAGATCGCGGTGCACCAGACCCGCCGCGTGGATCGCGGTGAGCGCCTCGGCGAGGGCCGCGCCCAGCGCCCGCACCGCGTCCGGCCGCAGCGCACCGCCCGCCGCCACGGCCCGGCTCAGCGTCACGCCCGGCAGGAACGCCGTGGCCAGCCACGGCACCGGCGAGTCGGGATCGGCGTCCAGGACCGGGGCCGTGTGCGCGCCCGCCACGGCCCGCGCGGCGGCCGCCTCGCGCCGGAACCGCTCCCGGTAGTGCGGGTCGTCCGCGAGGTGCTCGTGGACGGTCTTCACGGCGACCAGCCGCCCGCCCGTCGTGCGCCCGAGGTACACCTGCCCCATCCCGCCCGCGCCGAGCCGGCCGAGCAGGCGGATCCCGCCCAGCCGGCGCGGATCCGAGGCGAGTAACGGATCCGTCATGCGGCGCCGTCCGGGCCGTGGAAGGTGGTGAGGACCGACCCGGCGCACACGTGCACCAGACCGCCCCCGGCGCTCCCGAGCAGTTCGTCGCGTCCCTCGAACGGCACGGCCCACACCAGCTTCCCCGTCGCCGGGTCCAGCGCGTGCAGCCCCCACTTCGGCCCGCCCAGCGCGAGCCGGTCACTGCCCGGCTCCGGCCCGGTGACGTACAGCCGCCCCTCGGAGAGCAGTGGCGGCGGCGATGCGTGGGGTGCCTCGGTGAGCCGCCGTACGTCCGTACGCAGCCAGTGGGTCCGGCCGGTGGCCGCGTCCAGCGCGCTCACCTCCGAGTGCGAAGCGGCGTGCACCAGGCCACCGGTGGCCGTCGGCGTCACGGACACCGAGCCGGTGACGCCCCGGGACCACAGCGTGGTCCGGGTCGCCAGATCGACGGCGCTGACCGCCTCGCCGAGCGCGAAGTAGCCCGTGCCGGTGGCCCCCGGATGGGCGTCCGGCCGCAGCGCCCCGCCCGCGACGGTCGTCTCCGGGCGGCCGTCGGAGGCCCGCAGCACATGGAGCGGCTCCTGCGCGCGGACCTTGAGCTGCTCGGGCTCGTCCGACTGTGCGTAGACGGACGCGGCGACCGCGAACCGCCCGCCCGCGTGCCGCACCGCCGTCACCCCGGCGGCCGTTCCCTCGTGGTACCAGAGCCCCTCGCCGGTCGCCGGGTCGTAGCCGTACGCCCGCCAGGGCCGCTTCTGCCCGGCCCGCCGCGACCAGGCGGTGTCGTACGGCTCGTACGTGACGAGGCACACGACCGCGTCGCCGAGCGCGAACATGCCCCGGGAGCCCTCAAGTTCGACGTCGTCGGGCAGGAGCGAACTGCGCGGCCGCAGCCCTTCGAGCTGCGGATCGCGGGTCTCCCAGCGGGTGTCGCCGGTGGCGGAGTCGAGCGCGGCGAGGGTCGGAGCGCCGGCGAGCTCCGTGCGTACGAGGTAGACGAGGTCCGTGCCGTGTGGCACGACCTGGCCGACGCCCTTGGCGTCCCGCTGCCAGCGGACGGCGCCGGTGGCGGGGTCGAGGCGGGTGAGCAAGGCGTTGTCGAGGACGTAGAGGGCGTCGCCGTGGCGGATCAGGGCGCCGCCGTACTGGGTGGGGCCGAGCGTACGGGTCCACAGGGCGCGGCCGCGGGGCCAGGAGGTGGGGGCGGGGTCGGCGGCCTGCTCGCCGACACTCCCACTTCCGCTTTCGTTCTCGCCGAGTGCGACCGCGGTGGAGATTCCGGCGGCGGCGACGGCGCCGGAGGCGGACCAGAGGAGGAAGCGGCGGCGGGAGGCGCGGCTGGAGTCGGGCAGCGCTGTGTCCGGCGGAGAGGGAGCCGCCTCGATCAACTCGGCGGTGGCTTCCTCGTGCTGGCGTATCAGACCGGTGACCGGCTCCTGCTCCCACCACGGCTCGGGGGCGCTGCGCCCGGCGCACCACGCCAGGACCTCGGCGACGGTGGGCCGGTCGGCGGGCTCGCGGGCCAGACACCGCCCGAGGAACTCCCGCCAGTCGTCCCCCGGTACGCCGTCGAGGTCCGGCTCCTCGTGGAGCGTGCGGTAGAGGACCTGCGGGGCGCTGCCCGCGCCGAACGGGTTGCGGCCGGTGGCGCAGAGCGCGAGCAGCCCGCCGAGCGCGAACACGTCGGCGGCCGGGCCGGGTTCGCCGTCGCGGGCGAGCTGTTCGGGGGCGATGAAGCCGGGGGAGCCCAGGGTCTCGCCGGAGTGGGTGAGCGCCTCTCCTTCCACCCCTTCTACGGTCCCCTTGGCGATCCCGAAGTCGATGATCTTCGGCCCGTCCCGGGTCACGATCACATTGGCGGGCTTGAGGTCGCGGTGCACGAGGTGCGCGGCGTGCACGGCGGCCAGCGCCTCCGCCAGCAGGGCGCCGAGCGCGGCGAGTTGCCGGGGGCCGAGGGGGCCGAGCGCGGAGACGGCCTCGGAGAGGGCGGGGCCGGCGGCGTACGCCGTGGCCAGCCACGGGGGTTCGGCGTCCGGGTCGGCCGCGAGTACGCCTGCGGTGTACGGGCCGTCCACCGCCCTGGCGGCCGCCACCTCGCGGCGGAAGCGCTCCCGGAAGCGGGGGTCGGCGGCGAGGTGGGGGTGAACGGTCTTCAGCGCGACCAGCCGCCCGGAGGCGGCGCGGGCCAGGTGCACCTGGCCCATGCCGCCGTCGCCGAGCAGCGCGACGAGGCGGTACCCGCCGATCTCCCGCACCGCACCTCCCGATCCGCTCGCCTCGACCTTACGGCCATCAGCATGTGCGACGCGGCCTGCCCCACCCCTGGTTGCGCCCCACCCCGCCCCTTCGCCTGAACCCTCCGGGGGTGGGTGGGTGGTTGAGGTGGTTTCCCGGGGGCTGCGCCCCCGGACCCCTTTGCGGGGCCTGCGGCCCCTGCACCCCGCTTCGGGGCTCCGCCCCGGGTCCCGTTCGTCTGCGGGCTGTGTGTGGCTGGTCGCGCAGTTCCCCGCGCCTCTAGGGGGCACCCCACTCCTCAAGCGCCGGAGGGGCTGATGTGTGGCCGGGCCCCGTTCTGCCTTCAGGGGCGCGGGGAACTGCGCGAGCAACCACAGCGCACCCGCAGACGAACCCCGGGCCAAGAAGGGGCGCGGGGAACTGCGCGGCCAGCCCCCACCGGCCCGCAGACAAACGGGTCCCACGGGCGGAGCCCCCCCGGCAGCCCGCCCCGGCCCGCCGCCGCTTCAGCCAGCCGTCCGCTTCAGGACCAGGCTCACGTTGTGGCCCCCGAAGCCGAAGGAGTTGGAGAGCGCCGCGTCCCACTCGCCGGTGCGGTTCGTGCCCGCCACCACGTCGAGCTGCACCGCCGGATCCAGCCGGTCCAGGTTGCGCGTGGCCGGGACCGTGCCGTCGTGGAGGGCGAGCAGGGCCGCCATCGCCCCCACGGCCCCGGAGGCGCCGAGCATATGGCCGGTCATCGACTTGGTCGCGGTGACCACCGGGTGGGTGCCGATCGCCCGTGCCACCGCGTCCGCCTCGGCCAGGTCCCCCGACGGCGTCGACGTGGCGTGCGCGTGCACCACGCCGATGTCGGCGGGGCCCAAGTCGGCGTCCCGCAGCGCCGTTTCGATCGCCCGGACCTGGCCCGCCACGTCCGACGCGGTGATGTGGTCGGCGCTGGAGGTCACGGCCGCCCCCGCCACCGCCCCGTACACCCGCGCCCGCCGGGCCCGCGCGAAGGAGGCCCGCTCCAGGACGAGTACGCCCGCGCCCTCGCCCATCACGAACCCGCTGCGGTCCGCGTCGAACGGCCGGGACACCGTCTCGGGGTCGTGCTCCTGTGGCGACAGCGCCTTCATCTGCGCGAACGCGGCGAGCGTGAACGGGTGCAGACAGGCTTCCGTGCCGCCCGCGACCACCACGTCGGCCCGGCCCGCGCGGATGAGGTCGAGCCCCATCGCGATGGCCTCCGCCCCGGACGCGCAGGCGCTCACGGGCGTGCGCGCCCCGGCCCGCGCGCCCAGGTCCATGGAGACCCAGGCCGCCGGGCCGTTGGGCATCAGCATCGGCACGGCGTACGGCGAGAGCCTGCGCGCGCCGCTCTTCTCGTACGTGTCGTCCTGGCCCAGCGTGGTCAGCACGCCACCGGTGCCGGTGCCGATCACCACCGCCAGCCGCTCGGGCTCCACCTGGGGGGTGCCCGCGTCCCGCCAGGCCTCGCGGGAGCTGATCAGGGCCAGTTGTTCACATCGGTCAAGGCGCCGCGCCTCGACCCGGTCGAGCAGCGAGACCGGGTCGACGGGCAGGGCCGCCGCGACCCGGACCGGTAGGTCCGCCGCCCACTCCTCGGTGAGCAGGGACACCCCGGACTTGCCGGTGAGCAGACCGGACCAGGTGGATACGGCGTCCGCGCCGAGCGGGGTGATCGCGCCGAGACCGGTCACCACTACCTCTTCATGATCGTTCATGCCCTCGACCCTGCCAGTCGCGGGCGGGTGCGGGGGAGGGGCCGAACGGATCGATTTGTCCCAGGAGGGTTGTGGGCTCCGGACAACAGGTGTTCCGTGTCGCCTCGCGTCACGGAAACGCGCGGGGCCCGTCGCCCGCGTGCGGCGGGTGACGGGCCCCGGTCGTCTCGGGCCGTCGTCGCGGTCTTCCGGCGGGTCAGAGCGCCTCGGCCGACGGCTTCACCATCCCGCGCACTGTCCGGGACTTCACGAAGTTCCCCAGCGCCGTCATCTCCCACTCGCCGGAGAACTGCTTGATCAGCTTGGCCATCATCACGCCCGTCTGCGGCTCGGCGGTGGTCAGGTCGAAGCGGACCAGCTCCTCGCCGGTCGCCGCGTCCATCAGCCGGCAGTACGCCTTGGCGACCTCGGTGAACTTCTGGCCGGAGAACGAGTTCACCGTGAAGACCAGGCCCGTGGCCTCCGCCGGGATGCGGCCCAGGTCGACGACGATCACCTCGTCGTCGCCCGCGCCCTCGCCCGTGAGGTTGTCGCCGGAGTGCTTGACCGCGCCGCCCAGGATCGAGAGCTTGCCGAAGTAGCAGCTGTCCAGGTGGTTGCGCTGCGGCCCGTACGCGATCACCGAGGCGTCCAGGTCGATGTCCTTGCCGCGGAACGCGGGCTCCCAGCCGAGGCCCATCTTGACCTGCGAGAGCAGTGGGCGGCCGCCCTTGACCAGCGACACCGTCTGGTTCTTCTGGAGGCTGACGCGACCCTTGTCCAGGTTGATCTTCCCGCTCGGCGCGGCGGCCGGCGCGGCCGGAGCCGGGGCCGGGGGAGCGGCGGGCATCGGCGGCGCGGTCACGGGGGCGACCGGGGCCGGTGCGGCGGGGGCGGGCGCGGGGGCCTGGGGCTCCTCGACCGAGACGCCGAAGTCGGTGGCGATGCCCGCCAGCCCGTTCGCGTACCCCTGGCCCACCGCGCGGGCCTTCCAGGCGCCGCTGCGCAGATAGACCTCCATGACGACCAGCGCGGTCTCGCCGCCGAGCTGCGGCGGGGTGAAGGTGGCGATCACACTGCCGTCGTCGGCGTTGCGCAGGGTGGCGGTGGGCTCGATGCCCTGGAAGGTCTGGCCCGCGGCGTCGGGGCTGGCGGTGACGACGATCTTCTCGATGCCGGGCGGCACCGCCGACGTGTCCACCACGATCGCGTCCGGGGCGGTGCCGCCGCCGGACCGGTAGGTGACACCGGGGCCCGAGGGCTGGTTGTAGAAGATGAAGTCGTCGTCCGAGCGCACCTTGCCGTCGGCGGTGAGCAACAGGCCCGACACGTCGAGCCGCACCGGGGCGGCGACGTCCACCGCCACGCGGGCGGTCGGGAGCGGAAGGTTCGAGCCAGGTGTCATTGCGGTCATGCTCCGGGAACGAGCGGCACGGCTTTACGGTTCCTTGAACGTCCCGCCAATTCGGTGAGCGTCCCGCCGATGCGTGAACGATCACGGATCCGCCCGTCACCCGTCCCTGCCGGTTTCAGTACGGCCACACCGGCGGGTCGGTGGTGAAGTGGCCGCCGAGGTACGCGTGGTCCGGGCTGTCGGGGTCGAGCTCGCCCTGCTCGGCGACCAGCTTCTCGGCATACTGCTCGGAGTCGTCCTGCGGCTCGTACCCGAGCTCCCGTGCCGACGAGAGGTCCCACCACAGCCGGGTGTTGGCGGAGGAGCCGTAGACCACCGTGTGGCCGACGCCTTCGGCGGTGAGGGCCGCGTGGAAGAGGCGGGCGCCGTCGCCGGGGCTCATCCAGATCGAGAGCATCCGTACGGAGGTGGGTTCCATGAAGCAGGAGCCGATCCGCACCGAGACGCTCTCCAGGCCGTACTTGTCCCAGTAGAACTGGGCCAGGTCCTCGCCGAACGACTTGGAGAGACCGTAGAAGGTGTCGGGGCGGCGCGGGGTGTCGACCGGGATCAGGGCGTCCCGCTCCAGCGGCACCTCGCCGCGCGGGCGCGGGGTGAAGCCGACCGCGTGGTTGGAGGAGGCGAAGACCACGCGCGCGACGCCCTCCTCGCGTGCGGCCTCGTAGAGGTTGTACGTGCCCTCGATGTTGGCCCGCAGGATCTTGTCGAACGTGGACTCCAGGGAGATGCCCGCCAGGTGCAGGACCGCGTCGACGCCCCGGACCGCCTCCCGCAGCGCGCCCCGGTCGCCGAGGTCGGCGGTGATCGCGTCCGGCTCACCCGGGATGGTCCGTGCGTCGAGAAGGCGCAGGTCGTAGCCGTACGCCGGAAGCAGCCCCCGCATCAGGGTGCCGAGTCCGCCGGCGGCGCCGGTGAGCAGGACGGTGCGGGGAGCGGGCATGGGGATCTCCTCGGTGCGCGGGCGGGGCGGCGGCCGTGCGGGCCGGACGGACACCCCCATGGACGTCATTCATATCCATGGACAAGCTAGGGAGCAGGCTCCGGCCCCGTCAAGTGTGGCGCGGAGCGCCTGGCGACGCCATGGCGGCAGAGGTGTCACCCGTGCGGAAAACACCCGCACGCCGGGGTTTCGCGTCTTGACCGTCGTCGTAGGGCTGCCATAGCGTGGTGGCGTTCAGAAATGTAGACGTCGGTCAGAATTGTGCACAACGGCCTTTGCCCTGGGAGCGCCTGTGACGCCCGATAACCCATCCCCGCTCGCCGCCCGCCTGGACGGTCTCCTCTTCTTCCCGGTCACCCCCTTCGGGCCGGACGGCGGCCTCGACCTCGCCGCCTTCCGCGCGCATGTGAGGAGCGGCATCGACGCGGGCGCGGGCGCGGTGTTCGCCTGCTGCGGTACGGGAGAGTTCCACGCGCTCACCCCGGAGGAGTTCCACGCCTGCGTGGCCGCCGCCGTCGAGGAGGCCGCGGGCCACGTCCCGGTGGTGGCAGGCGCGGGATACGGGACGGCCCTCGCGATCCAGTACGCCGAGCTTGCCGAGGACGCGGGCGCCGACGGGCTGCTCGCCATGCCGCCGTACCTCGTCGTCGCCGACCAGGAAGGGCTGCTGCGCCACTACACCGCGCTCGCCGCCGCCACCTCCCTCGACGTCATCGTCTACCAGCGCGACAACGCGGTCCTCACTCCCGCCACCGCCGTCGAACTCGCCCGGGCCGACGGCATCATCGGCCTCAAGGACGGCATCGGGGACCTCGACCTGATGCAGCGGATCGTCAGCACGGTCCGCCGCGAGGAGCCCGACCGCGAGTTCCTCTACTTCAACGGCCTGCCCACGGCCGAGCTCACCGGTCTCGCCTACCGGGGCATCGGCGTCACGCTCTACTCGTCGGCGGTCTTCTGCTTCGCCCCGGACATCGCGCTCGCCTTCCACCGGGCGCTCGACACCGGCGACGACGCCACCGTGAACCGCCTCCTGGACGGCTTCTACGTGCCGCTCGTCGAACTGCGCAACCAAGGCCGCGGCTACGCCGTATCCCTCGTCAAAGCGGGCGTACGGCTGGCGGGTCTGGAGGTCGGCGAGGTGCGGCCGCCGCTGAACGAGCCCGACGCGGCCCACATCAAGCAGCTGGCCGCGCTGATCGAGCGGGGTCGCTCGCTGTTGGCGGAGGGCGAAGGGGAGCCGGTCGGGCGGGGCGGGGCGGGCGCGTGAAGGCGTCCGCGTTCCTCTACCCCTGGGACGTCATCGGCGACCCGGACGCGCCCGCGCGGATCGCCGGCCTCGGGGTCGGGCAGGTGACGCTCGCCGCCGCGTACCACTCGACCCGGGCCCTCACCCCGCACCACCCGCGCCACCGGGTGGTCACGGCCGAGCACGCGGCGGTCCTCTACCCCGTCGACGAACGCCGCTGGTCCGGCCGTACGCTGCGGCCGTACGCCGCCGGGCGGTGGGCGCCCGGGGACGCGTACGGCGAGGCCGCCGAGGAGCTCGTGGCGGTCGGCCTCGACGTCCACTCCTGGGTCGTCCTCGCCCACAACTCCCGCCTCGGCGCGGAGCACCCCGAGACCTCGGTGGTCAACGCGTACGGCGACCGCTACCCCTGGGCGCCCTGCATAGCGCGCCCGGAGGTCCGCGCCTACCTGGTCGCCCTCGCGGCGGAGGCGGCGGTACGGCCCGGGGCGCGCGGGACGGAACTCGAATCCTGCGGCTGGTACGGCCTCGCGCACCTGCATGCCCACGACAAGATCGCGGGAGTGGCGCTGGACGACACGGCCCAGTACCTGATGTCGCTGTGCTTCTGCGATTCATGCCGGCAGGGGTACGGGGAGTGGGGCCTGGACGCGGAACGGCTGGCGGGGGAGGTGCGGGCGGCGCTGGAGCCGGTGTGGCGCGGGGGCCCGTGTGCGGGCGGGGAACTGCTGGAGGCGACGGAAGGCTACCGCGCCGCGGTGGCGCGGAGCCTTCAGGAGGAGGTGGTCGGCGCTGTGCGGGATGCGGCGGGGCCCGGTTTCCAGGTGCTGCTGCACGCGGACCCCGGTGTGCACCGGTGCGGGGCGAACGTGGGGGTGGATGCGGCGGGGGTGTTCGGTCTGGCGGACGGCGTGGTCGTCCCTTGCCCCGCCGGCCGCCCGGACCTCCTGCGGCCGTTCGCGGCGCACGCGGGGGCGGGGGCGGTGGTCGCGGCGAACTTCACGGTGGTGGCGGGGATGGGGGGTCGGCCCGGGGCGCTGGGGGAGGATGCGGTGCGGGCGGAGGGGGCGGGGGCGACGGAGTTGAGGCTGTACCACGGGGGGTTGGCGTCGGGGGAGGACGTGGTGGCGGTGCGGCGGTCGGGGGTGGTGGGTTGACCCCGGTTGACCCCCCACCCCGCCCGTTCCCTGCTGTGGCATTGTGCGGCTCCGCCGCGCGGCCTGGGCGGGCGGCCGGGTGGCGGGTCGGGGTGGGCTGCTGGGGGCTCTGCCCCAGCCCCCCCATTCGTCTGCGGGTTCGGTGGGGGCTGGGAGCGCAGCCCCCGGGAGAATCACCTCGACCCGCCCCCCACCCCCGGAGGGTCCAGGGAAGGGGCGGGGTGGGGCCCCGCAGCGTCAGCGCAGCCAGCAGCGCTCCCGCCCCCACCACCGGCAGCAGCACCCGCGGCCCCGCCGGCCCCGCCCGCGCCCGCCGATGCCCTACGACGAACCCAGCGCCGCCCGCATCATCTTCTGCGCCACCGGCGCCGCCAGGCCGTTGCCGCTCACTTCCGAGCGCGCCGCTCCCGAGTCCTCAATGAGCACGGCCACCGCCACCTCCTTGCCGGTGGCGGAGTCCTTCGCGTACGACGTGAACCAGGCGTACGGCGTCTTGGAGTTGCCCACGCCGTGCTGGGCCGTGCCCGTCTTGCCGCCGACCTCGGCGCCGCTCACCTTGGCGTTGGAGCCGGTGCCGTCCTCGACGACCGTCACCATCGCGGCGCGCAACTGGCGCGCGGTCTCCGCCGACATGATCCGCTTGCCGTCGCCGTCCTGGTAGGACAGCAGGGTGGCACCGTCCGCGTCCGTCACCTGGGAGACCATATGGGGCGATGCCATGACTCCATCGTTGGCTATGGCGGCGGACACCATGGCCATCTGGAGCGGCGTCGCCGTCACATCGAACTGGCCGATGCCGGTCAGTGCGGTCTGCGCCTTGTCCATGCCCTTCGGGTACACACTCGCCGAGGCTCGTACCGGCACGTCCTGCTTCGCGTCGTTGAAGCCGAACTTCTCCGCCATGGCCCGGACCTTGTCCTGGCCCAGCCGGTCCGCCATCTTCGCGAAGACGTTGTTGCACGAGTACTGGAGCGCCGTGCGGATGGTGGCGTTCTCGCACGGCGCGGACGGGTTCTCGTTGGTCAGCACGGTCCGGGTGCCGGGCAGGGTGTACGGGTTGGGGCTGTCGGTCCTCGTGTCCACCGACGGGTAGAGGCCGTTCTCCAGTGCCGCTGCCGCCACCACCAGCTTGAACGTCGAACCCGGCGGCAGCGGCTGCCGCAGCGCCCGGTTGACCATCGGCTTGTCCGGGTCCTCGGAGAGTGCCTTCCAGGCGTCGCCGTCCGTCGAACCGGCGATCTTCGACGGGTCGTACGACGGCGTCGAGACCATGCCGAGGATGCGGCCGGTCTTCGGGTCGATGGCGACGGCCGCGCCCTTCTTGCTCCCGAGCGCCTGGTAGGCGGCCTTCTGCACCGCCGGGTCGATGGTGGTCAGCACGTTGCCGCCGCGGGCCCGCTCGCCGGTGAGTACCGAGAGCGGGTCTTTCATACGGGTGTCGGTGCCGTCGAGCACCTTGCCGTAGATCCCCTCCAGCTGGGTCGCCCCGTACACCTGCGAGCTGAAGCCGGTCACCGCCGCGTACATTTCACCGTTCTCGTACGTGCGTTTGTACGCGAGGTCGCCGCTCGCCGTCCTCTCCGATCCGGTGACCGGGGAGCCGGCCACGATGATGTCCCCGAGCGGGTTCGCGTACTGCGCGATGGTGTTCCGCCGGTTCAGCTTGTCGTCCGCGAGGGCCTGGCCTTTGTAGAACTGCACATAGGTGGCCCGTCCCAGGAGGGCGAGCACCATGAGCAGACAGAAGACCGAGGCGCGCCTGATCGTCTTGTTCATCCCAGGGAAAGGACGAGGCGGCTGAAGCGAATCGTTCCATTTGGCCGGTTTTCTCAGGAAGCTCTCATCTGTCGCAGAGGGCTCAGAGGGCTCAGAGATCGCAGAGGCCTCAGCGCGGTGTGATGAACCCCGACTCGTACGCCGCGATCACCGCCTGGGTGCGGTCCCGCGCGCCCGTCTTGGCGAGCACCGACGCCACATGCGTCTTCGCCGTCGCCGCGCCGACGCCCATCCGGTCCGCGATCTCCGCGTTGGAGAGGCCGGTCGCCATCAGCCGCAGTACGTCCGCCTCGCGCTCGGTGAGCCGGGCCGCCCAGGGCGGGGGCGCGGGCCGGGCCGAGGAGTGCAGCGCCGCCAGCTCCCGCACCGCCGACGGATAGAGCAGCGAGTCGCTGCGGGCCACCAGGCGCACCGCCTGCACCAGCTCCTCGGCCGCCGCCCGCTTCAGCAGGAACCCGGCGGCCCCGGCGCGCAGCGCGTCGTACACGTACGAGTCGTTCTCGAAGGTCGTCACCACCACGATCCGCGGCGGCGAGGGGAGCGTCGCCAGGATCTGCTCGGTGGCGCGGATGCCGTCGATCTCGGGCATGCGCACGTCCATCAGGACCACGTCGGGGCGCAGTTCGCGCACCACCGAGACCGCCTGCGCGCCGGTCGCGGCCTCGCCCACGACCTCCAGGTCCGCCTCCGCCTCCAGGATGGCCCGCAGCGCGGTGCGCACCATCCGCTCGTCGTCCGCGAGCACCACCCGGACCGCGCTCATCGCGCACCCCCGGGCTCGCCCGCGACCGGGAAGCGGACGGCGAGCCGCCACCGGCCGCCCTCGGGGCCCGCCTGCGCGCGGCCGCCGAGCAGGGCGGCCCGTTCGGCTATCCCGCGCAGGCCCCGGCCGCCCCCCGGACGTACCACTTGAGCCGTCTCGGGCAGGGGGTTCTCCATCACGATCTCCACTTCCTCGCCGTCGACGGCGATCCGCAGGGCCACGGGCGCGGCGCCGCCGTGCCGCAGGGCGTTGCTCAGGCCCTCCTGCACGATCCGGTACGCCTCGCGCGAGACCAGTTCCGGCACGGCGGCGAGGTCGCCGTCCGCCGTGTACGACACCTTCACGCCGGTACGCGACAGCAGCCCGTCGAGACCGGAGAGGCCGGGCCCGGCGCCCCCGGCCGCCTCGTCGTCCCCCTGCCGCAACAGGCCGAGCACGGAGTCGAGTTCACCGACCGTGCGCCGGGTCGTCTCCTCGATCGCCGCCAGCGCCTCCCGTACGAAGGCGGGGTCGCTGTCGAACACCCGGCGGGCCGCGCCCGCCTGGAGCGTCACCGCGCTCAGCGCGTGGCCCACCGAGTCGTGCAGCTCGCGCGCCAGCCGGTTGCGCACGGCGAGCTCCGCCGCCCGCTGCTCGGCCGCCGCCAGCCGGTCCGCGGGCGTCGGGCCGAGCAGTCTCGGCGCCCAGCGGGCCAGCAACGCGCCGGAACCGGCCGCGCAGCAGTTCAGCGCCAGCAGTCCGGCCAGGCCGAGCGGTGGGGCGAGCAGCACCGTCCAGCCGTCGAAGAGGGGCAGTTCGAGGCGGGAGTGCCGCAGCGCCGCGAAGAGCGGCAGCACGATCAGGGTCAGCGCGAACGGCGGCAGCGCGAGCGTCATCCCGCTGATGATCCCGCCGAGGCCGATGTGGAGCGTGAACCATCCGGCGGTGCGCACCCGGGCCGCCCGTGAGCCGGCGGGCCCGTCCGCGAGCGCGGCCGGGTCGACCCCGCACAGCGCGCGGGCCGCCGCCACCGACAGCGGGCGGGCGATCGGGAACAGCGCGGAGACGGCGGCGATCGGCAACGCGCAGGCGAACGCGGCGAGTTGGAAGCGAAGGTTGGTGTAGACGTCCGCGCCGCCGGTGACCGCACCCACGATCACCGCGCCGAGCAGGAAGTACGGCATCAACGCCGCGCCGCCGAGCACCAGATGGACCCAGCGCAGCCGGGCCGTCCGGCCGAGCAGCCGCGTGGCGATGATCATCCGTACAGCGTAGGCGAGGACGGCGGCGGGAGCCCGGTCCGGTGGAGGTCCGGTCCGCAGGGGTTCAGCGCGCCAGCGTGAGGACGACCTCGTCGATCTCGGCGCCCCGGGCGTTGGCGAAGCCGCGGTCGTGTCCGACGATCTCGAAGCCGCACTTCTGGAGCACCCGGATCGAGCCGGTGTTGTCGGCGGCGGCGCGGGCGTGCAGCGGGCGCTGAGGAACGAGCCCGACCAGGGCCGACAGGGCGGCGGTGGCGATGCCTCGGCCCCAGTGCGCGCGGTCCACCCAGTACGTCACCTCGCGATGGTCCGGCGGGCCGTAGACCGCCGCGTGGCCCGCCACTTCGCCGTCGGCGAGCACCGTGCGTATCAGGTCGTCCGAGGCGCGGAGACGGGCCCAGTGGGTGTCGAAGCGGGCCCGGTCGCTGGGGTCCTCGGCGGCGAAGGCCGCGACCCGCACCGACTCGGGGTCGCTCATGTGCGCGAAGAACACCGGCAGATCGTCGTCGCACACCTCCCGCAGGACGACGGCCGGCCGGGCGTGCGAGGAGGAGGCGAGCGTCATGGGTCAGAGCCTACGCGTGGCCAGGGTGAGCCGGTCGCGGGCGTCGAACAGGGCGTCCTTGACCATCTGTTCGTGCGCCGGGGTCAGCCGCGCGACCGGCACCGAGCAGCTGATCGCGTCGCGCGCGGGGGTCCGGTACGGGATCGCGACGCCGAAGCAGCGCAGCCCCAGCGTGTTCTCCTCGCGGTCCACCGCGTACCCCTGCTCGCGGATCTGGTGGAGCTCCTCGATGAGCTTCTCGCGGTCGGTGATGGTGTGCTCGGTCAGCTCCTGGAGGGTCTCCGGGAGCAGCTTGCGCACCTGCTCGTCGCTGTGGGTGGCGAGCAGCGCCTTGCCCAGCGAGGTCGAGTGCGCGGGCAGCCGGCGGCCGACGCGGGTGAAGGGGCGCAGATAGTGCTGGGACTGGCGGGTGGCGAGGTAGACCACGTTGGTGCCGTCGAGGCGGGCGAGGTGGATGGTCTCCGTGGTGTCGTCGGAGAGCCGGTCCAGGGTGGGCCGGGCGGCCGCGACAACCTCGTCGCCGTCGATGTACGAGGTGCCCACCAGCAGGGCCCGGACGCCGATCCCGTACCGTGTGCCGGTGGCGTCGGTCTCCACCCAGCCGAGCTCGACCAGGGTGCGAAGGAGCATGTAGAGGCTGGACTTCGGGTATCCGACCGCCTCCTGGACCGCGGCGAGGGAGTGCATTCCGGGGCGCCCCGCGAAGTACTCCAGCAACTCCACCGTACGCACGGCGGACTTGACCTGGGCCCCACCTGTCTCGGCAGCCGACATTCGCCCTCGCCCCTTCTTCGTCTGCGCGTCTTGCCAACGCAGAACGCCCGTCAATAGAGTCCAGCATATTCACCAACAGGAACACTGTTCAGAATACCGAACAAACCCTGGTGGTGGAGCAGGACGGGCAAGGATGACGAGCAAGGTCGTTCCCGGAGCACGGGCAGGGCCGGAAGCCGGAAGGACATCGCGGTGAGCACAGCACCAGTCTGGAGTGTCGACCCCCGTACCGGGAAGCCGCGCGAGGAAGTCGCTTCGGAGGCGACCGAGCACGAGGTCGACGAAGCGGTACGGGCCGCGTGGGCGGTGCGCGGCGCGCTCGCCGACCGGACCGTACGGGCCGCGCTGCTGCGGACCGCCGCCGAGCTGCTCGACGGGGCCGCCGAACACGTGGTGGAGGCCGCCGACGCCGAGACGGCCCTCGGGCCGGTCCGGCTCACCGGCGAACTCGCCCGGACCACCGCCCAGTTGCGGGCGTTCGCGGACGTCGTGGACGAAGGCGCCTTCCTCGACGTGCGCATCGACCACGCCGACGCGGGCCGCACCCCGCCGTGGCCGGACCTGCGCCGGATGAAGGTGCCGCTTGGGGTGGTCGCGGTGTACTCGGCGTCCAACTTCCCGCTCGCCTTCTCCGTCCCCGGCGGGGACACGGCGAGCGCGCTGGCGGCGGGCTGCCCGGTCGTGGTCAAGGCCCACCCGGCCCACCCGGCCACCTCCGAGCTGTGCGTCTCGCTGCTGAGGCGGGCGGCGGTACGGGTCGGGCTGCCGCAGGACGTGGTGGCGCTGGTCCACGGCTTCGACGCGGGCGTCGCGCTGGTGCGCCACCCGCTGGTCTCGGCGGCGGGCTTCACCGGTTCGGTACGGGGCGGGCGCGCCCTCTTCGACGCGGCGGCGGCCCGGCCGGTGCCGATCCCCTTCCACGGCGAACTGGGCTCGCTGAACCCGGTCGTGGTCACCGAGGCGGCGGCCGAGGAGCGCGGCGAGCAGATCGGGGCGGGCCTCGGGGCGTCGATGACGCTGGGCGTCGGCCAGTTCTGCACCAAGCCGGGCTTCGTGCTGGCGCCCGTCGGTGCCGGGGGTGATGCGATGGTCAAGGCGCTGACGGCGGCGGTGAGCGACGCGGAGGCGGGGGTGATGCTCGACCACCGGATGCGGGACGCGTTCGTGGCCGGGGTCGCCGAGCGGGCCGCGCTCGACGGGGTCGGGGCGCCGGTGACGCCGGGTTCCGGCGGGGCGCACACGGTGAGCGCGGGGTTCCTGACGGTGGGGGCTTCGGCGCTGTTGTCGCCCGGGCCGCACGACTTGTTGCTGGAGGAGTGCTTCGGGCCGGTGACGGTGGTCGCGCGGTATGAGCACCCGTCCGAAATCGGAGCGGTGCTCTCGCGGTTGCCGGGGAACCTGACGGCGACGCTTCAGCTGTCGGCGGGGGAGGCGGCGGGGGCCGAGGGCGGGGCGGCGGCGCAGCTGCTCCTCGCTGAGCTGACGGCTCTCGCGGGGCGGGTCCTGGTGGACGGGTGGCCGACGGGGGTGGCGGTGGCGCCGGCCCAGCACCACGGGGGGCCGTACCCGGCCACGACGTCGACGTCCACGTCGGTGGGGGCGACGGCGGTCGAGCGGTGGCTGCGGCCGGTGACGTACCAGAGCACGCCGGAGGCGCTGCTTCCGGTGGAGCTGCGGGAGGGGGGTGGGGCGGGGGTGATGCGGTGGGTGGACGGCCGGTTGGAACTCCCCGCCCCGCCCCTTCCCTAGACCCTCCGGGGGTGGGTGGGGGTGGAGCTGGTCTCCCGGGGGCTCCGCCCCCGGACCCCCGGGCAGGCGGCTCCGCCCCCTGCACCCGCCGGTGCTCTGCCCCGGACCCCGTACCGGGGGTGGGTGGGAGACCGAGACTGCGCCCCCGCACCCCCTCGGGGCTACGCCCCCGGACCCCGAGCGGGGCCTGCGGCCCCTGCACCCCGCTTCGGGGCTCCGCCCCGGACCCCGCTCCTCAAACTCCCCCTGGACTTCGTCCAGGGGGGACCCCCAGGGGCTGAATTTGGCCGTGCCCCGTAAACCTGACCTGTCCGCGCTGGACATCCCCATCCCCCTCAGGGGCGCGGGGAACTGCGCGACAGGCCCCCACCGGGCCCGCAGACGAATCCCGCACCCCCGGAGGGTTCCGCGGGGAATTGCGCGACCGGCTCCCACCGGGCCCGTAGACGAATCCCGCACCCCGGAGGGCTACCGCAGCCGCCGCGTAGCCACCGCAGTCCCCGCGAACAGGGCCGCCGCCACCACCAGCCACACCCTCATCCCGGGTACGAATCCCCCCGCCACCAGCGCCCCCGACATCGCCACACTCAGCGCCCCCGCCACCTGCCGCGCCGCGTTCAGTACGCCCGCCGCCAGGCCCGCCCGCTCCTGCGGCAGGGCCTCCATCATCGCGGCGGTCAGGGCCGGGATGGAGAGGGCGCAGCCGAGGGCCAGGGGGATCAGGAGGAACGCCACCAGCAGGGTGGGTGTCTGTTCGTCGGGGACGAGGAGCAGGAGCAGGCCCGCCAGGGCCACCAGTTGGCCGATCATCATCGGGCGGCGCGGGCCGTAGCGGTTGGCGAGTTTGCCCGAGAGGACGTTCGTCGCCGGGATCAGGGCCGTCATCGGCAGGAACATCAGGCCCGCCACCAGCGCCGACTCCCCCCGCACCCGCTGGAAGTAGAGGGAGAAGACGAAGATCACGCCGTAGAACGCCACACTCGCCGCCGCACCGACCGCGACCGCCACCGCGACCGTCGGCGTACGGAACAGGCCGAGCGGCACGACCGGATGGGCCGCGCGCGACTCGATCAGCAGGAAGGCCGATCCGGAGACGAGCGCCACCGCGCCCGCCACCACCCGTACCGGTCCGGACTCGATCACCGCGAAGGCGAGCGCGGCCAGGGCCACCACCGCCGTCAGCTGGCCGGGAAGGTCCAGCGGCGCGGGGCGGCGCTCCGAGCGCGGGGCGCGGGTCGTCAGGGCCAGCGCCGCCAAGCCCAGCGGGAGGTTGATGAAGAAGATGCCGCGCCAGTCCCAGGCCGTGGTGAGCGCCCCGCCCGCGACGGGGCCGAGCGCCACCGCGACCGAGCCGCCCGCCGCCCACAGCGCCACCGCGCGGGCCCGCCGCGCCGGATCCGCGTACGCCTGGCGCACCAGGGCGAGCGAGGCGGGCAGCACCACGGCGGCGGCCGCGCCCTGCACCACCCGGGCCCCGATCAGCACCCCGAGGTCCGGGGCGAAGCCGCAGGCGGCGGAGGCGAGGACGAAGACGAAAGTGCCCAGCGCGTACGCCCTCGCCGAGCCGATCCGGTCCGCGAAGGCGCCGGTCGACAGCATCAGCGCCGCGAACGCGAGCGTGTACGCGTCGACCACCCACTGCAGCCCGGACATCCCGCCGCCCAGGTCGGAGCCGATCGCGGGCAGCGCCACGTTCACCACGGACGCGTCCAGCGTGATCAGGGCGAAGCCGAGGAGCGCGGCGGCGAGGGTGAGGCCGGGGGAGGGGGAACGGGACGGCCTGTGCCGTAGGGACCCGTCGGTGCTCAACTGGTCGGCGGCGGAGACGGATTGGCGTACGGCGTCGGGTGACATGCCCTCAGCCTGACGATCCGCCGCCGGTTACAGTAGTGGCCTGAACGTCATGCATCCGGAGGTTCTGGCCATGAAGTCCGACCGGCGGTCCACGAACCGGCCATCCGCCCCCCACCGCGTCGTCGTCATCGCGCCCTCTCCCGTGGCGATGTTCAACCTCGCCATCCCCGAGCTGCTCTTCGCCAAGGTGGAGATCGACGGTTCCCCCGGGTACGAGCTGACCGTCTGCACCCCGGAGCCGGGCCCGGTCGCCACCACCGGCGGGCTGGACCTGTACGTGGGCCGGGGCCTGGACGCCGTGGCGGACGCCGACACGGTCCTGGTCGCGGGGACGGGGCAGCGCTATGTGCCCGATCCGCGCACGGTGGAGGCCGTCCGCGCGGCCGCCGCCGACGGAACCCGGATCACCTCCATCTGCAGTGGCGCCTTCGTCCTCGCCGAGGCCGGACTGCTCGACGGGCGCAGCGCCACCACGTACTGGGAGCTCGCCGAGGAGCTGGGCCGGCGCTACCCGACCCTCGACCTCAAGGGCGACGTCCTCTACGTCGAGGACGGGGACGTCATGACCTCGTCCGGATACGCGGCCGGGATCGACATGTGCCTGCACATCATCCGTACCGACTACGGCGCCGCCGTCGCCAACCAGGTGGCCAGGGCCGCGCTGGTCGCCCCCGTGCGGCCCGGCGGGCAGACCCAGTTCACCCAGACCCCGCTGCCCGCCGAGCGGGGCGTGGCCTGCGCCGACACCCGGGGCTGGGCGATGCGCAACCTGGACAAGCCGCTCACCCTCACCGACCTGGCCCGGCACGCGGGGGTGAGCGTGCGCACCCTGACCCGCCGCTTCCACGCCGAGAGCGGGGTCAGCCCGCTGCAGTGGCTGCTGCACCAGCGCATCGAGCGGGCCAAGGAGCTCCTGGAGACCACCACGCTCGCCATGGACCAGATCGCCGAGGCCAGCGGCCTGGGCAGCGCCGACTCGCTCCGCGCCCATCTGGTCCGGCGCACGGGTCTGACCCCGAGCTCGTACCGGGCCACCTTCAGCAGGCTGGAGACGGTGGGTTCAGCGAGGGCGGGCTGACCGATGGCGGGCTGATCGGTGGTGGACCGACCGGGGGAATGCGTCGGCCGTCCCGTACGTTGTAATACTTGAAAGTGACACAAACTACTCGGAGAGAAGTGACATGCGCGTCGAGATCTGGAGCGACATCGCCTGCCCGTGGTGCTACATAGGCAAGGCCCGTTTCGAGAAGGGCCTGGCGGAGTTCGCCCACCGCGACGACATCGAGGTCGTGCACCGCTCCTTCGAGCTCGACCCGAACCGCGCCAAGGACGCCGTCGGCCCGGTGATCCCGATGCTGGCGGAGAAGTA
Organism: Streptomyces sp. NPDC031265; assembly: GCF_055570295.1. Lineage (NCBI taxonomy): Bacteria > Bacillati > Actinomycetota > Actinomycetes > Kitasatosporales > Streptomycetaceae > Streptomyces > Streptomyces sp. NPDC031265. The sequence goes on along the minus strand of NZ_JBVIHM010000002.1, from coordinate 29,053 downwards.
CGGGCGCACCCTGGACGAGGCCCGGGGCATGGAGGAGCACGTCGCCTCCAACGCGCACGCCGAGGGCCTGGGCTACCTCACCGAGGGCCGGGACCACGGCAACACCTTCGACATCCACCGGCTGCTCCACCTCGCCAAGGCCCGGGGCCGCCAGGAGGCGCTGCTCGACCTCGCCTACCGGGCGAACTTCGCCGAGGAGCGCTCGGTCTTCGACGCCGCCGTCCTGCTGGAGCTGGCCGTCGAGGCGGGCCTGGACGCCGACGAGGCGAAGGCCGTGCTCGCCGACGAGAGCGCGTACGCCGACGAGGTGCGCGCGGACGAGGCCGAGGCCGCCGCGCTCGGCGCCGGCGCGGTGCCGTTCTTCGTGGTCGACCGCAAGTACGGGATCTCCGGCGGCCAGCCCGCCGAGGTCTTCACTCAGGCGCTTGAGCAGGCCTGGCAGGAGCGCACGCCCGTCCTCGCCACGCTCGGCGCCCCCGCCGCGGCCGAGGGCGACGCGTGCGGCCCGGACGGGTGCGAGGTCCCGCGCGCGTGACGCGTGTGATGTGAGTGGTGCACGTACGGTCGTGGGGTTGTTGGGCTGCATACTTTCGGCCCAACCCGTAAGCAGACGTTGACGGTTCCCCTTGGCCTTTGTCGATTGACCCCGGGGCGGGGGGACCTCAGGGTGGGATCATGGAGATCCTGGAGCCCCTGTCGGGCGACGCGTTCGCGCCCGAGACGACGTATCTGAACACCTCCGGCTGCGGCCTGCTGCCCCGGCGTGCCGTGGACGCCATCGCGCGGCTCGCCGGGGAGAACCTGACGGGCACCCGCGAGGGCGCGGGCAGCTTCGACGCGCTCGCCGCCGTCCGCGACTCGTTCGCCCGGCTCACCGGGGTCGGCGCCGACCGGGTCGCCCTCGGCTCCTCGGTCTCGGTGCACGTCGCCCTCGTCGCCCACTCACTGCCCGCCGGGGCCGAAGTCCTCGCCCCCGAGGGCGAGTTCAGCTCCGTGGTGCAGCCCTTCGCGGTGCGCGGCGACCTCAAGATGCGGTACGTGCCGCTGGAGTCGCTGGCCGAGGCGGTACGGCCGGGCACGGCCCTGGTCGCCTTCTCGTCCGTCCAGTCCGTCGACGGGCGGGTCGCGGACCTTGACGCCGTACGGGCCGCGGCGGCCGCGCACGGGGCCCGTACGCTCCTCGACGCCAGTCAGTCGGCGGGCTGGCTGCCGCTGGACGCGGGCGCGTACGACTACACGGTCACGGCCGGTTTCAAGTTTCTGGCCTGTCCGCGCGGTACGTCGTTCCTCACCGTGACGGAGGAGGCACAGGAGCGGCTGGCGCCGCTGCACTCGGGGTGGTTCGCGGCGGCGGACCTGGCCGACAACTACGGGCCGGTCCGGGAGCTCGCGGGGTCCGCGCGGCGCTACGACGAGCCGGGCTCGTTCCTGTCGTACCACGCGGCCGCCGAGTCGCTCGCGGTCCTTGAGGCCGTGGGGATCGAGGCGGTGTACGCGCACGACTTGGCGCTGGCGGGGCGGTTCCGGGCGGGGCTCGCCGCCCTGGGGCACCGGGCCGTCGCCGAGTCCTCGGCGATCGTTGCCGTGCCGGGGCTTGGCGGCGTGCAGCCGGAGTTGTTGCGGGGTGGCGTTCACGCGTCCGCGCGGGGTGGGAACCTGCGGTTCGCTGTCCACCTGTACAACTCGTCTGCCGACGTGGACCGGGCGTTGGAGGTGCTGGGCGCGGCCCTGTAAGACCGTCCTTTTGCCGCGGGCCGTCTGTTTGCTGCGGGTCGTGCTGGGCTGGTCGCGCAGGTCCCCGCGTCCCTTGTCGGGCCGTCTGTTCGCTGCGGACCGAGGCGGGCTGGTCGCGCAGGTCCCCGCGTCCCTTCGGCGCCGTGCTGCGCGGGGCTCTGACGGGTGTGCTCAGCAGTCCGGAGGCGGGCAGTCCTCCGTCGCCGCCATCGGGCACAGGTTCGTCTCCACCTTGTTCAACAGGCGGGCCAGTTCGGCGCGTTCCGCTGTGGTCAGGCCCGCCAGGGTCTTCTCCTCCAGGCTGTTCCACGCCGCCTCCACCGCGTCGTGCAGGGCGCAGCTGGCCTCCGTCGCCTCGACCAGGGAGGCGCGGCGGTCGGCGGGGTCGGGGCGGCGGCGGACCTGGCCCGCCTGCTCCAGGCGCTGGAGCATCTTCGTCACCGTCGACGGGTCCAGCTCCAGCGCCTTGATCAGCTCGGACTGGCGCACCGCGCCCGCGTCCCACAGATGCATCATCAAGATCTCCTGGCCCGCGTAGAGCCCGGTCGCGCGCAGCAGCCGGCCCGCGGCGACGCGGTGCAGCCGGGCCACCCGGGAGACGGCGTGGCTGATCGGGCCCCCGCGCGCCGCACCCGGGGTGCGGGACAACTCCGTACAGAGGGGGTCTTGGCTGCGCGCGTCCGTGGTCATGCCACAACTTTACCTTGGTCGGCCAATCAATGGGTTACAGTGGGCCGCGTCGGATTACTTGGCCGACCACATAAATCTCCCTTGGAGCTGTCATGAGCACCGCCTTCGACCCGATCGACCTGTCCGGCCTCCGCCTCCCCAACCGCATCGCCATGGCGCCGATGACCCGCAGCCGCGCCTACGGCCCGGGCAACTCGCCCACCGCGTCCACGGCCGCGTACTACGCCCAGCGAGCCGGTGCCGGGCTGATCATCAGCGAGGGCATCCAGCCGGCCGCCGTCGGCCAGGGCTACCCCGACACCCCCGGCCTGCACAGCGAGGAGCAGGTCGCCGCCTGGCGCGAGGTCACCGACGCCGTGCACGCCCAGGGCGGCCGCATCTTCGCCCAGCTGATGCACGCCGGCCGCATCGGCCACCCCGACCTGCTGCCCGGCGACCTGGTCAACGTCGCCCCGTCCCCGGTCGCCGCCGCGGGGAAGGTCTACACGCACAACGGCCCGCAGGACTTCGTCACCCCGCGCGAGCTGACGGACGCCGAGGTCGTCGAGACCATCGGCCAGTACGCGGCGGCGGCGCGCAACGCCATCGCGGCCGGCTTCGACGGGGTCGAGCTGCACGGCGCCAACGGCTATCTCATCCACCAGTTCCTGTCGCCCACCACCAACCTGCGCACCGACCGCTGGGGCGGCTCCGACGAGGCCCGCACCCGGTTCGCCGTCGAGGCCGTCAAGGCCGTCGCCGCCGAGATCGGCGCGGGCCGCACCGCCCTGCGCATCTCGCCCGGAAACAGCTACAACGACATGAGCGAGCCCGCGCCGGAGGCCACGTACACCGCGCTGGTGCGCGAGCTTGAGACCGTCGGGCTCGCCTATCTGCACATCCTGGAGGGCGGTCCCGGGCTCCGCGAGCTCACCCGAACGCTGCGCAAGCTGTTCAACGGCACGGTCGTGCTCAACGCGGCCACCGACGGCCCCACCGGCCCGGACGCGCTCGCGCTCATCGAGGACGGCACCGCCGACCTGCTCTCGTACGGGGCGCTCTTCCTCGCCAACCCGGACCTGCCGCAGCGCCTTGAGACGGGCGGCCCGTTCAACGCCCCCGACCCGGCCACCTTCTTCGGCGGCGACGACAAGGGCTACCTCGACTACCCGGCGCTGGGCGCCGCCGTCGTTGTCTGACCGGGGCGAAAACCCCTGGTCGCGGCCCGGTCCTGCGGGGGAGGATCGGGCCGTGACCAGGGACATCGAGCAGGACGTACGGGTGCGCGCCGCCGCCCGCAACAACGCCGAGTGGTGTGCGGCGCTCTGCCGCGCACATGGCATCACGGGCGCGTGGGGCCCCCGCGCCTGGACCAGCGCACAGCGCACCCCGCCGCTCTACCCCGACGCGGTGACCCTCGACCCGGGCGCCGGGCCGCGCGGGATCGTGGAGCGGATCGACGACTCACCGGGCGCCTCGGTCAAGGACAGCTTCGCCGCTCTCGACCTGACGGCCGACGGCTTCGAGGTCCTCTTCGACGCCCAGTGGATCCACCGCCCCGCGCAGGGGACGGGCGCGGGAGGGTGGGAACCGGTGCGTACGGAGGCCGAGTTGGCGCAGTGGGAGCAGGCGTGGTCGGACGGGGACAGCAGCGGTCTCTTCCCGGCCGCGCTCCTCGACGACGGCTCCCACTCCTTCCTCGCGGCGCGGGACGCGACGGGCCGGATCGTCGCGGGCGCGGTCGCCAGTGAGGGTGCCTCGGTGGTGGGCGTCTCCAACCTGTTCGCGGCCGACGGCGACCTCGACGCGGCCTGGGCCGGCTGCCTGGGCACGCTCGCCCGGCACCGGCCCGGCCTCGACGTGGTCGGCTACGAGAGCGGCGACGACCTCGCGGCCGCCGTCCGCGCCGGGTTCACCCCGGTCGGCGGGCTCAGGATCTGGCTGCGCCACTGAGTGGTTCGCCGTACCAGCGCCAGGACTCCTGGCGCGGCAGGTCCGGCAGCTCCGCCCGGCCGGTGGCCCACAGCAGCACGCGCCACCGGTCGGGATCCGCCGGAACCTCGCGGAACAGCCGCGCGAGCACCCGGTCGCAAAGCCCGCCCGGCGGCGCCCAGGTGACCCCGAGGCCCTCCGCCACGTCGTGGGTGTGCAGCAGCGTCTCCACGACACCCATCGCCGCGAAGCCCTCCGGGTCCGAGATGCCGAAGCCGTGGTGGGCGCGGACGTCCGGGGACGCCGTGCGGACCATCGCGGTCAGCAGGGCGCCGCTGGCCTCCAGGGTCTGGAGGAGCCCGGCGGGCCCGGCCGCGCGGTCCGCGTGCACCGCGTTGCGCGGCCCGCCGGGACGTTTCGCCTCCCACAGGTACGGCACCTCGCCGTCGAGCGGCGGCTGCTGCGGGCCGAGCTGCACGGCGTACGCGAAGAGGTCGTCCGAGAGGTGCTCGACGGTCTCCCAGCAGTCCCACTCCAGGGAGCCGGCCTTCACGCTCCAGTCCGCGGCCAGCCCCGCCCGCAGCGCGGTGACGGAGAGCCGTACGACGTGTTCGACATCGGCCGCGGTGACGGGAGTCCGTGAAGATTCATCAGCCATGCGCCGACCGTACCAACGATCAACGCACCGGCGGGCTGTGACTCCAGGGGCGACCCCCGGACCCCCTGGCCGGGCCGGGTCACCCCACCGGCGTGAAGTCTCTGGCGCCGATGAACTCCGGGCGGCGGATCGGGGCCGCGAACGGCTCGGCCGCCGCGTTCTCCACGCTGTTGAAGACGATGAAGACGTTGCTGCGCGGATACGGGGTGATGTTGTCCCCGGAGCCGTGCATGCAGTTGCAGTCGAACCAGGTCGCCGAGCCGGCGCGCCCGGTGAACAGCCGGATCCCGTGCCGGTCCGCCATCTTCGTCAGCGCCTCGTCGGACGGCGTGCCCGCGTCCTGCATCTGGAGCGACTTCTTGTAGTTGTCCTTCGGCGTGGCCCCGGCGCACCCCAGGAAGTCCCGGTGCGAACCCGGCATGATCATCAGGCCGCCGTTGGTGTCGTGGTTCTCGGTGAGCGCGATCGACACGGACACGGTCCGCATGTTGGGCAGGCCGTCCTCGGCGTGCCAGGTCTCGAAGTCCGAGTGCCAGTAGAAGCCCGACGCCCCGAACCCCGGCTTCACGTTGATGCGCGACTGGTGGACGTACACGTCCGAGCCCAGGATCCGCCGGGCGGTGCCGACCACGCGCTCGTCGCGCACCAGACCCGCGAAGATCTCGCTCATCCGGTGCACCTCGAAGACCGAGCGCACCGACTGGGACTGCGGCTCGATGATCGACCGTTCGTCGGCGCGGACCGCCGGATCGGCGATCATCCGCTCCAGCTCGCGCCGGTAGAAGGCCACTTCGTCGTCGGCCAGCAGCTGGTCGACGGTGAGGAATCCGTCCTTCTCGTACGATTCGAGCCCGTCGGACGGCCCCCAGACGACGGGGTCCTGACGGGGGGTCACCACTTCGGTGGCGCCACGGGTGGGGTACAGGTCCTGCATGTCGATCAGCCCTCCTCGGGTTCGGTCAGCAGCGGGTAGACGCCGTTCTCGTCGTGGTCCTCCCGTCCGGTGACGGGCGGGTTGAAGACGCAGACACAGCGGAAGTCGGTCTTGGGGCGCAGGGTGTGGCGCTCATGGCCGTTCAGCAGGTACATCGTGCCGGGCGCGATCCAGTGGGTCTCGCCGGTCTCGTGGTCGGTGAGCTCGGCCTCGCCCTCCACGCACAGCACCGCCTCGATGTGGTTGGCGTACCACATCGACGTCTCGGTGCCCGCGTACAGAATCGTCTCGTGCAGGGAGAAGCCGACCTTCTCCTTGGCGAGCACGATCCGCTTGCTCTCCCAGGTGCCGGAGGCGGCGCGGACATGGCGTTCGGTGTTCTCGATGTCCTTCAACGAGCGGACGATCACAGCGGGTTGCTCTCTTTCCTCGTACGTACGGGTCAGACGGCCATCTCGCGGACCGCGCGGGCAAGGGTGCGCAGCCCCTCGTCGAGCTCGTCCTGCGTGATCGTCAGCGGCGGGAGCAGCTTGGTGACCTCGCTCTGCGGGCCCGACGTCTCGACCAGAAGCCCGAGCTCGAAGGCGCGCCGCGCCACCGCGCCCGCCCGCGCCTTGTCGTGGAACTCGATGCCCCAGACCAGGCCGTGGCCCCGGTACTCCTTGATGTCGACCAGGTTCTCCTCGGTGATCGAGATCAGCGCCTGCTCGACCTGCTCGCCGCGGGCCCGGGTCTGCTTCTCCAGGGCGCCGCCGTCGGCCCAGTAGGCCTCCAGTGCCGCGGTCGCGGTGACGAAGGCCGGGTTGTTGCCGCGGAAGGTGCCGTTGTGCTCGCCCGGCTCCCACACGTCCAGCTCCGGCCGGAACAGGCAGAGCGACATGGGCAGTCCGTAGCCGCTGATCGACTTGGACAGGGTGACGATGTCCGGGGTGATGCCCGCCTCCTCGAACGAGAAGAACGCGCCGGTGCGCCCGCACCCCATCTGGATGTCGTCGACGATCAGGAGCATGTCCTGGCGCCGGCACAGGTCCGCGAGCGCGCGCAGCCACTCCGGGCGGGCCACGTTGATGCCGCCCTCGCCCTGCACGGTCTCCACGATGACGGCGGCGGGCTTGTTGAGCCCGGAGCCCTGGTCCTCTAGAAGCCGCTCGAACCACAGGAAGTCGGGGGTCTGCCCGTCCAGGTAGTTGTCGAACGGCATCGGCGTGCCGTGCACCAGCGGGATTCCGGCCCCGGCCCGCTTGAACGCGTTGCCGGTGACGGCGAGCGAGCCGAGCGACATGCCGTGGAAGGCGTTGGTGAAGGAGACGATCGACTCGCGGCCCTTCACCTTCCGCGCCAGCTTCAGCGCCGCCTCGACGGCGTTGGTGCCGGTCGGGCCGGGGAACATCACCTTGTACGGCAGGTCGCGCGGGCGCAGGACCACGTTCTGGAAGGTCTCAAGGAACGTGCGTTTCGCGGTGGTCGCCATGTCCAGGCCATGGGTGATGCCGTCGCGTTCCAGATAGTCGAGCAGGGCCCGTTTCAACACCGGGTTGTTGTGGCCGTAGTTGAGCGAGCCGGCCCCGGCGAAGAAGTCGAGGTACTCGTGGCCGTCCTCGTCGGTGAGCCGGGCGCCCTGGGCGCGGTCGAAGACGGCCGGCCAGCCGCGGCAGTAGCTGCGCACCTCCGACTCGACGGTCTCGAAGACGCTCAGTGCGGGCGGGGTGATGGTCACAGTCGTACTCCCAGGTCGATCCGGTAGAGGACTTCCGCCTGGTGCCCCTCGTCGGGGAACAGGCCGCTGTCGAAGAGGACTTCGCGGTGGGGCGCGGTGCCGCGCCGCTCGGCGAAGGCGGTGAACAGCCGGTCGGAGGCGGTGTTGTCGGGGGTCACGGTGGTCTCGACGGAGCTGACCCCGTGCGAGTCGGTGACCTTCCCGGTCAGCGCTTCGAGCAGAGTGCCGGCGAGGCCCCGCCCCCGGTGCTCGCGGTCGACGGCGACCTGCCAGACGACGAGCGTCTCGGGCCGGGCGGGCCTGACGTATCCGGTGACGAAGGCGATCGGCTCACCGGTGGCGTCGCGCGCCACCACGGAGGTCGCGGCGAAGTCGCGGCACCAGAGCAGATAGCTGTACGAGGAGTTGAGGTCCAGGACTTGCGAATCGCGGGCGATACGCCAGATCGCGGCGCCGTCCTCGACGCGTGGGGTGTCGATATGGACAACGGTCTGTGCGGCGGTCATGCGGAGGGAATTTACCCAGCGGAAATCGAAATCGCATTCCCGGGAGGGGGTGTGCGCGGCGCGGGTCTGTGTTATCACGCGGGCATGCGCGCAAGGCGTTTTGTCCGGTAATTCCGGGACAAAAAGGCGCCTTTGTGGGGTCGATCACACCCGCCCGAGGGCCGCGAAAACCTTGTTGAGATCTTGCGTTTGAGATCAACAAGCCGGGGCAGAAGAAAACGGGAAGCTGCTCTGGATAAAGCAGCTTCCCGTTTACTGGAATTAATCGGCTATCCATATGCGATAAAGGTGCTACCAGGTTTGTGACACGGCCTTGCGGGCAGCTTCCGTATCGACCTTCCGGCCCGTCTCGCCCAGCGCCGCCCCCAGCGCCGCGAGCGAGCCCTGGACCGCACCCCGAGTGGCATCGGCCCCGTAGTGATTGACCCGGATCATCTCCTTCGCCAGCGCCCCGCCGCCCGCGATCAGCGGCAGCGCGGGATCGGCCGCCAGCGCCTTGGCGACCAGCTCGGAGGCGTCGACGCCCTCGGGGGTGCGCAGCGTCGTGGCCACCGGGGCCGCGTCCCGCGCCTCGTACACATACGGCTCCAGACCGCCGCCGAGCGCCGAGGCGCCCGCCCGGGTCGCGGCCGCGGCCGACGCGTGCCGGGCCGTCACCGTGTCAAGGCCCTCAGCCTCGATCCGCTCCACACACGCCTCCAGGGCCAGCATCTCCAGCTGCGCCGGGGCGTGCAGCAGCGCCTTGCGGCCGCCGTCGATCCAGCGCTCCTTCCAGTCGAGGAGCGACAGGTAGGAGCGGCGCGGGGCGCCCGGGTTGGCGGCGATCCGGGCCCAGGCGCGCTCGCTCACCGACACCGCCGAGACGCCCGCCGGGCCGCCCATCGCCTTCTGCGCGCCGATCACGCACAGGTCCACCCCCCACGCGTCCGGCAGCAGCGGCTCGGCGGCCACCGAGGCGACCGCGTCCAGCATGAACAGCGCGCCGTGCCGGCGGACCACCTCGCCGATCTCCGCCACCGGGTTGGTGTTCCCGGTCGCCGCCTCCGCGTGCACCAGGGAGACGAAGTCGATCTCCGGGCGCTCGGTGAGTGCCCGGTCGATCTGCTCGGCGGACACCGCCGTGTGGAACGGCACCTCCAGGTCCACGACCTCGGCGCCGCAGTCCCGCAGCCAGTTGCCGAAGGTCTGGCCGTACGGGCCCGTCACCACGTTCAGGGCGGTGGAGCCGGGGTGCGCGGCGCCCCGGATGCAGCCTTCCAACGGCAGCAGCGCCTCGCCCTGCATGATCACCACGTCCTGCTCGGTGGCGAGCAGCGCGGCCACCCGCCGCTCGATGGCCGCGAAGCGGTCGGCGGTCAGCGGAGCCAGGTCGAGGAACGGGTGCGTCACAGCGGTGCCTTCTTCACATCAGCGGGTGTGCTCGGTACTTCGGTGCTCGGTACTTCAGCGGGTGCGCTCGGTACTTGAGCGGGTGTGCCGGTACTTCGGTGGGTGTACCCGGTCGAGGGTACCCAGCGCCTCGTACAGTGCTGACCATGAGCGATCACGTGGTGCTGCATGTGAAGGGGCGGGTGCTCGTCGGTCCCGAGGAGGTGCGGGACGAACTGTGGGCGGTGGACGGCCGGATCACCTACGAGCGCCCGCCGGGTGCCGTGGACGCCGTGACGGTCACCGGCTGGGCGCTGCCCGGCCTGGTCGACGCGCACTGCCACGTCGGGCTCGACCAGCACGGCCCGGTCGACGACGAGACCAGCGAGAAGCAGGCCCTCCAGGACCGGGAGGCGGGCACCCTGCTGGTACGGGACGCGGGCTCCCCTTCCGACACCCGCTGGATCGACGGCCGCGACGACCTGCCGAAGATCATCCGCGCGGGCCGCCACATCGCGCGCACCCGCCGCTACATCCGCAACTACGCCCATGAGATCGAGCCCGGCGACCTCGTCGCGTACGTGGCCCGCGAGGCGCGGCGCGGTGACGGCTGGGTCAAGCTGGTCGGGGACTGGATCGACCGCGAGGTGGGCGACCTGTCGCCGTGCTGGCCGCGCGGCGAGGTCGAGGCGGCGATCGCCGAGGCGCACCGGCTGGGCGCGCGGGTCACGGCCCACTGCTTCGCGGAGGACTCGCTGCGCGACCTGGTCGAGGCCGGCATCGACTGCGTCGAGCACGCCACGGGCCTGACCGAGGACACGATCCCGCTGTTCGCGGAACGTGGCGTCGCCATCGTCCCGACCCTGGTCAACATCGCCACGTTCCCGCACCTCGCGGACGGCGGGGAGGCCAAGTTCCCGGTCTGGTCGGCGCATATGCGCCGACTGCACGCCCGCCGCTACGACACGGTCCGCGCGGCGTACGACGCCGGAATCCCGGTCTTCGTCGGCACCGACGCGGGCGGCTCGATGGCCCACGGCCTGGTCGCGGCGGAGGTGGCGGAACTGGTCAAGGCGGGCATCCCGCCGGTGGAGGCCCTCTCCGCCACGGCCTGGGGCGCCCGCGGCTGGCTGGGCCGCCCGGTCCTGGAGGAGGGCGCCCCGGCGGACCTCGTGGTGTACGAGCAGGACCCCCGGGCGGACGTACGCGTACTGGCGTCACCGAGCCGGATCGTGCTGAACGGGCGGATCGTGGGATGAGGGCGGGGAGTTGACGCGGAGGGTGACGGTCCGGGGGAGTGGCTCGTTGTAGTCGTTCGGCGCGATGACGCGACCGCCGGCGCGGACCACCGGCGTACGCCGCGGGGAGGCGGATCGGTCGCCACGGGGGGAACGCATACACGAGCCAACTCGAACGGAAGGCCGCAACAACCCCCCTTGGGGTGAACTGACGCCAGGTGTACGCGAGTTCACTCTCTGTGCGTAGAGATTCCGGTGTCTCAAGTCACCGGCGTGCCCCTGGCTCACCCGAGCCCCACGAGTCCCCGTGGGCGGGGTGCAGGGGCCGCAGGCCCCGCGAAGGGGTCCGGGGGCGCAGCCCCCGGGAGACCACCTCACCCCCCACCCACCCCCGGAGGGTCAAGGGAACGGGCCGGGGGGCGACCAACCCCCGGTCACCCCGACGTCAGCGTCAGCGCCTGGTCCAGCGCCTGGAGGAATCGATTCGTCGTCGAACGGTCCCGCACCGCAAGCCGCAGCCACTCCGGCCCAAGGCCCGGGAACGTGTCGCCGCGCCGGGCAAGAAACCCCAGCCCACGAAGCCGCGCACGCACCGCCCCCGCCCCCGCCATGCGGACCAGTACGAACGGCCCCTCCGCCGCTCCCACCACCCGTACCTCCTCGAACTCCCCCAGCCCCGCCACCAGATGCGCCCGGTCCGCGGCGAGGCGGTGCGCCGCCTCCTCCGCCTCCGCCAGCGCCCGGGGCGACACGCACGCCTCCGCCGCCACCAGCGCGGGCGTGGAGACGGGCCACAGAGGCTGGGCCCGCGACAGCGCGGCCACGACCGGGGGCTCGGCCAGCACATAGCCGATCCGCAGCCCCGCGAGACCCCACGTTTTGGTGAGGCTGCGCAGGACCACCAGGCCCGGCACATCCGTCCGCCCCGCCAGCCCCTCCCGCTCGCCGGGCACCGCGTCCATGAACGCCTCGTCCACGACCAGCGTCCGCCCGGGCCGGGCCAGCGCGGCCAGCACCCCACGGGGGTGCAGCACCGACGTGGGGTTCGTGGGGTTGCCGACCACCACGAGGTCCGCCTCCGACGGCACCGCCGCCGGGTCGAGCCGGAACCCGTCCTGCGGGCGCAGCAGGACCCGGTGGACCTCGTGCCCCGCGTCCCGCAGGGCGGCTTCCGGCTCGGTGAACTGCGGGTGCACCACCACGGGGTGCCGGAACGAAAGCGCCCGCGCCAGCAGTACGAACGCCTCCGCCGCCCCCGCCGTGAGCAGCACCCGCTCCACGGGCAGCCCGTGCCGCCCCGCGACCGCCGCCCGCGCCGCCCGCCCGTCGGGGTAGGCGGCGAGCCCGGTCAGGGACGCGGCGATCCGCTCCCGCAGCCAGTCCGGGGGAGTACCCGCCCGTACGTTGACCGCCAGGTCGGTCAGACCTTCGCCGCCGTCACGGACCTCGGCGTCCCCGTGGTGGCGCAGATCGTGCTCAGTGATGTGCGTGCGCATGGCTGCCATGGTGGTGATGATGGTGGCCGTCGTCGTCCGGGTGGAAGTGCGGCTGCTGGGGCAGTCCCACCTTGTCCTCGAAACCGGGCAGCGCGATCCGGTAGACGCAGGAGTCGCAGTTCATCCGCAGATCCCCCTTCACCGCCTCCTCGTACCGCTCCATGACGAGCGCGTGCAGCTCCTCGGCCGCCCCGATGACGTCGGCGGAACGGACGTCGAGGCCGGGGTGCGCCGCCGCCCACTCCTCGGTCTGCTGCCGCACCCGGTCCGGCAGGATGCCGGTGAACAGGAAGTACGGAAGGACCACGATCCGCCGGGCCCCCAGCTTCTCGCAGCGGTCCAGGCCCGCCGGCACGTCCGGCGCCGCCAGCGACACGAACGCCGTCTCCACGCCCGCGTAACCGCGCCCCTCCCAGAACAGCCGGGCCGCCTTGTACACCTCGGAGTTGGCGTCCGGGTCGGTCGAGCCCCGGCCGACCAGGAGGACCGTCACCTCCGAGCGGTCGAGGTCGCCGATGACCTCGTCGACCCGGCGCTCCAGGACCGCGAGCAGCGACGGGTGCGGGCCGAGCGGGCGGCCGTACGTGTAGGAGATGCCGGGGTGGCGCTCCTTCTCGCGGGTGAGCGCGGCCGGGATGTCGCCCTTGGCGTGCCCGGCCGACACCAGCATCAGGGGCACGGCGGCGAACCGCTTGACGCCCTGCTCCACCAGCGAGGTCACGGCCTCGCCCAGCGGCGGCGGCGACAGCTCGATGAAGCCACCCGCGACGGGCAGCTCGGGGTTGCGGCGGCCGAGCTCCTCGACGAACGCGCGGAACGCCTCGGCCCCGGCGTCGTCCCGGGTGCCGTGCCCGGCGACGAGCAGTGCGGGCTTGGTCTGGGGGGTGGTCACTGGTTCTCCTTGGAGAGGGGGTGGTACAGAAGGGCGTTGAGCGCGGCGGAGGCCACCGCCGAGCCGCCCTTCTCGGAAACGTTGCTGACGGCGGGCAGGCCGCTCTCGCGCAGCGCCTGCTTGGACTCGACGGCTCCGACGAAACCGACCGGAAGGCCGATCACCAGCGCGGGAGCGGTGTCGAGGGTGAGGAGTTCTTCGAGCGCGGTGGGCGCGTTGCCGATCACCCAGAGCGCGCCGGGTCCCACCTCCTCGTACGCGAGCCGGATGGCGTGTGCCGAACGCGTGAGTCCGGGTCCGGACTCGGCGTCCCGCAGACGGCAGACGGTCTCGCGCCGGGTGATCCCGGCCGCGACCATCTCGACATCGGTGACGACCGGCGCCCCGGCGTGCAGCGCCGCGTGCGCCTTCACCAGCGACTCCTCGGCGCAGACGAGGTCCGTGGCATAGCCGAGGTCGGCGGCGGAGTGGACGACCCGCTCCACCACGGCCCTGGTGAGCGGCGCGAAGTGCGAGGTGTCGAGGCGGGCGCGCATCCGCCGGTACGACTCCACCTCGATCGGGTGGACCGTACGCTCCCAGGGCCTGCTCACTCGGCCCCCTCGGCGGTCGCGGCCTGCCACCGGTAGCCGCGCGGGGTCACCATGCGGCCGGCGATCTCACGGGTGGCCGTGTTGCCCACCGTCACGACCGTCATCATGTCCACGGTCGCCGGGTCCAGCGCGCCGAGCGTGGTCAGCCGGCTGCTCTCGTCGGGGCGCGAGGCGTTGCGCACCACGCCGACCGGGGTGTGCGGGGCTCGGTGCTCGGCGAGGATGCCGAGCGCCTTGGGCAGCTGCCAGTCGCGGCCCCGGCTGCGCGGGTTGTAGAAGGTGACCACGATGTCCGCCTCGGCGGCCGCGCGCACCCGGCGCTCGATCACCTCCCACGGCGTGTGCAGGTCCGAGAGCGAGATGGAGACGTGGTCGTGCCCCAGCGGCGCGCCCAGGATCGCGGCGGCGGCCAGCGCGGCCGTCACGCCAGGGACGCCGACCACCTCGATGTCGTCGGCGGCCTCGGCGAGCGCGGGCGACGCCATCGCGTACACCCCCGCGTCGCCCGATCCGATCAGCGCGACCGCGTGCCCCTCGCGCGCCCGGGCGACGGCGGTACGGGCCCGCTCCTCCTCGGCGCCGAGCCCCGACTCCAGGACCGTGGTGCCGGGCCGCAGCAGATCGCGGATCTGGTCCACGTACTGGTCGAGCCCGACGAGCACCGAGGCCCGGCGCAGCTCGTCCTTGGCGCGCGGGGTGAGCAGGTCCCGGGCCCCGGGCCCGAGCCCGACGACCGCGAGCCGCCCGCGCGGGGCGCGCCGCACGACCGCGCAGGTGGCCATCGCGGCCCGCCCCTCGGGGCTCGACTTCCGCTTCGGCACGAGGAGTTCACCACCGCCCGCGAGCGCGGCGGCCTCCGCGACGGAGGGCGTCCCGACGGCGTCCAGGGGCGCGTCGGAAGGGTTCGGCACCTCGATACGGGAGAGCTCCTCCGCACTGTACGTGGTGAGCGGCACTCCGAGCCGGGAGGCCGCCTCGACGATCCCCGGCTCCTCGGACTTCGCGTCCACGGTGGCGAGTTCGGCCACGCTGAGGAGGCTGAGCCCCGCGTCCCGTACCGCGTCCTCGACGAGCCCGAGCACCTCGTCGACGGGCGCGCCCTTGGACGCGCCGACACCCACGACGAGGGACTTCGGCCGCAGCACGGCTTCGTCGGGCCCGAGTTCAAGGAGGCGGTCGGTGAGATGGAGGGCGGCGGGGCCCTCTGCGGCGGCGGTCACGTTCGACGGGAACGCCGGCAGCGGCCACACGCCGTCCGCCCGCAGCGCCACCGGCGAGCCGTCCAGGACCGCCCGGGACACCGCCGCCACCGCGCCCTCCACCGGCAGGCCAAGGGTGTCCAGGCCCGGCACGCCCACCGCGTCCGTCGCCGTGGTCACCACCGGCGTGCAGCCGAGGACTTCGGCCGCCTCGGCGGCCAGCGCGTTGGCGCCGCCCCCGTGGCCCCCGAGCAGCGAGACGGCGAAGCGCCCGGCCTCGTCCACGCAGACCACACCCGGGTCGGACGCCTTGTCCGCGAGGAGCGGGGCGAGCAGCCGGACCGTGGCGCCCGTGGCGAGGAAGCACACCAGCGCGTCGCACTCCGCGAAGGCCCGCTCCATAGCCTCCCGCACGGGTCCTTCGTACACCCGGACCCGGCCGGGCCAGGCCGCGGCCAGCCGGTCGCGGGCTGTGGCGCCCGCCGCCGTGGCGGAGATCAGGCCGATCACTGAACAGCTCCTTCGACAACCGATACAGCTGCGGGGCGGTCGCCCCACAGCAGGAAGACGGGGTTGGTGGCGGCGAGCCGGGTCACGTCCCCGGGCAGCGGTGCGAGCCGCGACGACTGCAGCAGGACGCCGTCGGTCTCCAGACCGGCCCCGGCCAGCGCCGCCCGCACCGCGGGAACGCGGTCCAGCGCCGCCAGCGCCACCACGACCGAGCGCCGGGCCCGCCGGGCGCAGGCGGTCACGATCGCGGGCAGCTCACGGCCGCCCCCGCCGATGAACACCGCGTCCGGATCCGCGAGATCCGACAGGACCGTGGGCGCCGCGCCGTGCACCACCCGTACGTCCACACCGTGCGCCGCCGCGTTGGCCCGGACGTGCTCGCAGCCCTCGGCGGTCTTCTCGACCGCGACCGCCGCCGCGCCGAACCGGGCGCACTCCACGGCCACCGAGCCCGACCCGGCCCCTACGTCCCAGACCAGATCGCCCAGGCGCGGACCGAGCCGGGCCAGCGCCAGCGCCCGCACCTCGGCCTTGGTGATCATCGAGTCGCGGTGCGCGAACGCGCTCTCGTCCAGCGCCCAGCGGTCAGGCGTGGCGCGGCCGCCCGCGACCGTGCGCACCGGCGAGAGCGCCTTCTCCTCGTCCAGGCAGACGATCACGCTGACCGCGTCCCACTCGCGGGCCGCGGCCTCGGCCGGGCTCACCCGCACCAGCCGCTCCCGCTCCGGGTCGCCGAGCGCCGACGCCACCACCAGGAGCCGCTCGGGCCCCCGGCGGGCGAGCTCGGCGCCCAGTTCGGCGGGCCCGGCACCGGGCCCGGTCAGCACGGCGGTCTTGGGGTGCGCCCGGCACACATTGGCGGCCGTCCGCAGGTCCCGGCCGTGCGCGCTGACCACCAGCGCGTCGTCCCAGGGCAGCCCAAGCCGGGCGAAGGCGACCGCCACCGACGCGGTCCCCGGCCGTACGTCCAGCTCCTGCGGCCCGAACCGCTCGGCCAGCGCCCGCACGATCCCGAAGAACCCGGGATCCCCGGAGGCCAGCACCACGGCCCGGCCACCGCGCTCGTGGTGCTCGGCGATCGCGTCGAGGGCGGGCGCCAGCGGACCGAGCACCACCTGCTTGGCCCCCGACGGGAGTTCGGCCGCCGCGAGATGGCGGGCGGCGCCGGTGACCAGCGTGGCCTCGGCCACCGCCGCCAGGGCGTCCGGTGCCAGCGGCGCCCCCGTCCCCGTACCGATGACGGTGATCATGACGGGGTGCGCTCCGCCTTCTCGGCCTTCAGAGCGCGGCGGGCCGCCGGGTCCGCCCGGCGGAAGCCGTGGAAGTGACCCGGGTGGTAGAGGTGCGAGCGGGTGCCGGAAGCCGAGAGGGCCGGGCCGACCAGGAAGAGCGTGTGCTTCCAGAGCTTGTGCTCCTTCACCGTCTCCTCCAGCGTGTCGATCGTGCAGCGCAGCACCAGCTCCTCGGGCCAGGTCGCCTGGTACGCGATGACGACCGGGGTCGAGGTCGGATAGCCGCCCTCCAGCAGCTCCTCCACCAGCTGGCCCGAGCGGGCGGCGGACAGGAAGACCGCCATCGTGGTGCCGTGCCGGGCGAACTCGCGGACCTCCTCGCCGGGCGGCATCGGCGTCTTGCCGCCGCCCAGGCGGGTGAGGATGACGGACTGCGCTACCTCCGGGATGGTCAGCTCGCGCTGGGCGATCGCCGCGACCGCCGAGAACGACGAGACGCCCGGGATGACCTCGACCTCCAGGCCGAGCCCCGCCACCCGGTCGAGCTGCTCCTGGGTGCCGCCCCACAGCGCCGGGTCGCCGGAGTGGATACGGGCGACCTTCAGCCCCTCCCGGGCGGCCCGCTCGTACACCCCGACGACGTCCTCCAGGGACATCGCCGCCGAGTCCAGGATCTCGGCGCCTTCGCGCGCGTGGTCCAGGACCTCGGCCTGCACCAGGCTCGCGGCCCAGATGACCACGTCGGCCTCGGCGATCGCCCGGGCGGCGCGGAACGTCAGCAGATCGGCGGCGCCGGGGCCGGCGCCGACGACGGTCAGCCTGCCGGTGGGGGCATCGGCCATGGGAGGGGTCCTCTCGTACGTCACACAGTCGGTAAAGCGAAATGCGCGGGGGTGGGTCAGTCGGTTAGCAAGGGCGCATGGCAGTGCTCGTGGCGCTCGGTGCGTTCCTGATGACTCTGGTCGGCGGCTGGACGGCCCAGCGCGTCACCGACCGGCGCCATCTCGTGCTGGGGCTCGCGGGCGGGCTGATGCTCGGCGTGGTCGGACTCGACCTGCTGCCGGAGGCGATGGAGGCGGCGGGCGAGGACGTCTTCGGCGTACCGGCCGCGCTGCTTCTGTTCGTCGGCGGCTTCCTCCTCGCCCACCTGGTGGAGCGCCTGCTCGCGGTACGCAGGGCGGCCCATGGAGGCGAGAAGAGGGTGCCGCAGGTGGGTCTGACGGCGGCCGCGGCGATGGTCGGGCACAGCCTGATGGACGGCATCGCCATCGGCGCCGCCTTCCAGGTGGGCGGCGGCATGGGCGCGGCCGTGGCGGTCGCCGTGATCACGCACGACTTCGCCGACGGCTTCAACACATACACGATCACCAGTCTGTACGGGAACGAGAAGCACAAGGCCGTCGCCATGCTGATCGCGGACGCGCTCGCCCCGATGGTGGGCGCCGCCTCGACGCTGCTGTTCACCCTTCCGGCCGAGCTGCTCGGAGGCTATCTGGGCTTCTTCGGCGGGGTGCTGCTGTATCTGGCCGCCGCCGAGATCCTGCCCGAGGCCCACCACGACCACCCGGCGCTCTCCACGCTGCTGTTCACGGTCGGCGGGGTGGCCTTCATCTGGCTGGTGGTGGGGATCGCGGGGTGAGCCCACCGCGTACGGAGCCTTGGGCGCTGTCACAGCTTGCCGCCGCGCCCGCCCTCGCGCCGCGCGGGCGCGATGAGCGTCGAGAGGTACGGCAGCGTGCCGCCGTCGAGCTCCGCGGCCGGGCGGATGAACTCCTCGTCCAGGCCGAGCGCCGAGCCCCACACCGCGTCGTCGATCCGCCCGGTCGCCCGCAGCGCCGCCGCCACCTCACCGGCCTGGCGCCCGAACTTGTACGCCACCACCGTGCCCGGCCCCTCAAGGGCGTCCTTGAGCACGGTCGCCCCGGCGGTGACGGGGACGAGGGTGAGCGGCTCGGTCCCCTCCGTGAGCACGGCGCCCGAACGCGCGGCGAGGTCCTGCATCGCGGTGATCCCGGGCACGGTCACGATCTCCGTCCCCGGCACCAGCTCGGTGATGGTCTGGGCGAGATAGGTGAACGTCGAGTACACATTGGGGTCGCCGATGGTCGCGAAGGCCACCGAGCCGTGGGCGCGCAGCAGTTCGGCGACCGCCTCGCCCGCCGCGTCCCAGGCTGCCTCGCGCCGCCCCCGGTCGGAGCGCTCGTTGAGCGCGAAGACGACCCGGACGACCTTGTCCCGGTCCACGTAGTGCAGGACGGTCGCCTCGGCGCGGCCGGGCTCGCCGCCGTCCTGTCCGTCGGCTGCGGCCATCACGGGCACCACGACGACGTCGGCCTCCCGAAGGGCCCGTACGCCCTTCACGGTCACCAGCTCCGGGTCACCGGGCCCCACTCCGACTCCGACAAGCTTGCTCATGGAGTGCACCTCTCAACGAACCGACGGGCGATGGCGGGCCGGGCGGCCCAGTGCGTGTGCAGATAGCTCGCGTGCACGCCCTGCTGTACGAAACCTTCGACCCGGCGCTCCGGGTGCACCAGACCCCACGCGGGCGCGGGCCCCGCCCCCGGGTCGAGGACGGTCCGGTGGAACTCGTGGCCGCGCAGCCTCGCGCCGGCGGGCGCCAGACAGCTGTCCCCGACCGCGACGGCCTCCCGGTACCCGAGTGTGAGCCGCTCCGACATCCGGGCGTCGGCGTCCAGGACCCCGCACATCGGCTGCCCGTCGAGCGACCGCGCCAGATAGAGCAGCCCGGCGCACTCGGCGGCGACGGCCGCGCCGGACCGCGCCAGCTCGCCGACGGCTTTCCGCAGCGGCTCATTGGCACTGAGCTCCGCCGCGTACACCTCGGGGAACCCGCCGCCGATCACCAACCCGGCGGTGCCTTCGGGCAGGCTCTCGTCCCTGAGCGGGTCGAACACCACGACGTCCGCCCCGGCGGCGGAGAGCAGCTCCGCATGCTCGGCATACGAGAACGTGAAGGCGGGGCCCCCGGCGAGGGCGACGACGGGCTGCGCCCCCGGGTGTCGTGTTCGGCTGCGGGCTGTCTGTGGCTGGTCGCACAGTTCCCCGCGCCCCTTTTCGGCCCGGTGTTCGGCTGCGGGCTGTGTGTGGCTGGTCGCGCAGTTCCCCGCGCCCCTCAGGGGAACGGGGGGCGCGGCAAATCCAGCCCCTGGGGGTCCCCCCTGGACGAAGTCCTTGGGGGAGTTTGAGGAGCGGGGGCCGGGGCGGAGCCCCGAAGCGGGGTGCAGGGGCCGCAGGCCCCGCTCGGGGTCCGGGGGCGTAGCCCCCGGGAAACCACGCTCATCCCCACCCACCCCCGGAGGGTCAAGGGAAGGGGCGGGGTGGGGGAACAACCCCGCCGGGTCCCACGGCTCGCACCCGACCCCCGGCGCAGACCGAGCCAGTGCCAGCAGAGCCACCAGATCGCACCCCCGCCGCACCTGCTCCCCCATCGCCGCGACAGCGGCCACCGCGTCGGCCCGCCGCTCGGCGACCGGCACGAGCCCGAGGTGCCGAGACGGCGTCGACACGGGGGCAGCGCGGCGCAGCGCGCCGAGCACCGGCACCCCCGACTCGTCCAGCGCCTCCCGCAGCAGCTCCTCGTGCCGCTCCGACGCCACCTTGTTGAGGATCACGCCGCCGATCCGCACCCCGGGATCCCAGGACGCGAACCCGTGAACCAGCGCCGCCACCGACCGCGACTGCGAGGACGCGTCGACGACCAGTACCACCGGCGCCCGCAGCAGCTTCGCCACCTGCGCGGTGGAGGCGAGCTCACCGAGCCCCGCCGCCCCGTCGTACAGCCCCATCACGCCCTCGACCACCGCGACGTCGCACCCCCGCGCGCCGTGCGCGAACAGGGGAGCGATCAGCTCCTCGCCGCACAGATACGCGTCGAGGTTGCGCCCGGGGCGCCCCGTGGCCAGGGCGTGGTAGCCGGGGTCGATGTAGTCGGGGCCGACCTTGTGCGGGGACACGGTGAGCCCGGTCGCGGCGAGCGCGGCCATCAGGCCCGTGGCGACCGTGGTCTTCCCGCTGCCCGACGAGGGGGCCGCGATGACGAGACGTGCTACCACTCGATGCCCCGCTGCCCCTTCTGACCGGCGTCCATCGGGTGCTTGACCTTGGACATGTCGGTCACCAGATCCGCGAAGTCCACCAGCTTCTCGGGTGCGTTGCGCCCCGTGATCACCACGTGCTGGGTGCCCGGGCGGTCCCGCAGCACCGCGATGACCTCGTCCGTGTCCACCCATCCCCAGTGCATGGGGTACGCGAACTCGTCGAGCACGTACAGCTTGTACGTCTCGGCCGCCAGGTCCCGCTTGACCTGCTCCCAGCCCTCGCGGGCCTTGTCCTCGTTGGTCGAGTTGTCGCCCTGCAGGTCGCGCTGGACCCAGGACCACCCCTCGCCCATCTTGTGCCAGTCGACGCTCCCGCCCTCGCCGGAGGCGCCGAGCACCTTCAGCGCGTTCTCCTCGCCGACCTTCCACTTCGCCGACTTGACGAACTGGAACACCCCGATCGGCCAGCCCTGGTTCCAGGCCCGCAGCGCGAGCCCGAACGCGGCCGTCGACTTGCCCTTGCCGATGCCCGTGTGCACCACGACCAGCGGCCGGTTACGCCTCTGGCGGGTCGTCAGCCCGTCCTCGGGCACCACGCTCGGCTGTCCCTGCGGCATCAGGCGGCCCTCCTCGAAGTCCCTTGAACGTCCTTGACCAGACCGGCGATCGAGTCGGCCCGCAGCTCGTCGAGCGTCACCGCCGGGCCGCCCAGCTCCCGCGCAAGCTCGGCCGCGAGCCCGAGGCGCACCGCGCCCGCCTCGCAGTCCACGACCACCGACGCGACCCCTTCGGCGGCGAACAGCCGGGCCGACCGGCCCGCGAGCGCCACCGGGTCCACACCACCGGTGGCCCGCCCGTCCGTCACCACCACGAGCAGCGGCCGCCGCGACGGATCCCGCATCCGCTCCACGCGCAGCACGTCGTGCGCCTTGAGCAGCCCGGCCGCGAGCGGGGTACGCCCGCCCGTCGGCAGCGTCTCCAGACGGACCGCAGCCGCGTCCACCGACGATGTCGGCGGCAGGGCCACCTCCGCGTCCTTGCCCCGGAAGGTGATCAGGCCGACCTTGTCCCGCCGCTGATACGCGTCGAGCAGCAGCGAGAGCACCGCGCCCTTGACCGCGCCCATCCGCTGCCGGGCCGCCATCGAGCCGGAGGCGTCGACGACGAAGAGCACCAGGTTGCCCTCGCGGCCCTCCCGGGTCGCCTGGCGCAGATCGTCGCGCCGGACGACCAGGCCGCGCCCCGAGCGCCCGCGCGCCCGCTGGTGCGGCGCGGCCGCCTGGACGGTCGCCGCCAAGTGCAGCTTGGTGAGGGCGCCCTGGGGGCGGCGGGCCCCGGTCGTGCGCCCGTGCGCCGTGCGGGCCCGTGAGCGGCGCCCGGCCGCGCCCTCGCCGAGCCCCGGCACGCTCAGCATCTTCGTACGGAACGGCTCGCCCGCCCGTACGGCCTGCTGCTCTCCCGCGCCGGACGGCTGCGGCTCGCCGCCCTCGCCCGCCTCGGGGCGCGCGGGGGTGTCCCCGGCGCCCGCGTCCGGCGTCGGGCCGCCGTCCTGCGGGGGCTGCCCGCCCCCGCCGCCCGGCCCGTCCGGATCCGGGTCGTCGTCCTCGCCCTGGTCCCCGAACTCCTGGAGGGTGTCGTCGAGCTTGTCCTCGTCGAGGCCCGGGGCGTCGAACGGGTTGCGCCGGCGCCGGTGGGGCAGCGCGAGGAGCGCCGCCTGCCGGACGTCCTCGGCGAGCACGTCCGTACGCCCCGCCCAGGCGGCCAGCGCCGTGGCGGTGCGGGCCATCACGATGTCGGCCCGCATACCGTCGACCTCGAAGGCGGCGCAGGTCGCGGCGATCTGCCGGAGCGCGGCGTCACCGAGCCGCACCTCGGGCAGCAGCGCACGCGCCGCGACGATCCGCGCCCGTACGGAGCTCTCCTCGTCGTCCCAGCGCGCCGCGAACGCGGCGGGCTCGTCGTCGTAGGCGAGCCTGCGGCGGACCACCTCGACCCGCTGGTCCGGCTCCCGGGAGGCCTTCACCTCGACGGTCAGCCCGAACCGGTCCAGCAACTGCGGCCGCAGCTCACCCTCTTCGGGGTTCATGGTCCCCACCAGCAGGAAACGCGCGGCGTGCCGTACGGAGACGCCCTCGCGCTCCACGTACGAGGCGCCCATGGCGGCGGCGTCGAGCAGCAGGTCGACCAGGTGGTCGTGGAGGAGGTTGACCTCGTCGACGTACAGGATCCCGCGATGGGCGTGGGCCAGCAGACCGGGCTCGAAGGCCTTCACGCCCTCGGCGAGCGCCCGCTCGATGTCGAGTGCGCCCACGAGACGGTCCTCGGAGGCGCCGACCGGCAGCTCCACCATCCGCGCGGCCCGGGCCGCCCCGGTCCCGGCCTCGTGCGGCCCGTCGGGGCACCCCGGGTCGGGAGCCCCGGGGTCGCAGGAGAACCGGCAGCCCGTGATGACGTCGACCTCGGGCAGCAGCGCGGAGAGCGCCCGCACGGCGGTCGACTTGGCGGTGCCCTTCTCGCCGCGGACCAGGACGCCGCCGACGGCGGGTGACACCGCGTTCAACAGCAGCGCGAGCCGCAGGTCGTCCTGGCCGACTACAGCAGTGAAGGGAAAAGGCGTGCTCACGCTTGGATCACTCCTTCGAGTGGCTGACACCGGAAGCGGGCCGACTTGCGGTAACTGCATGTCAGGTGGGGAAACAGCTCCCCGCCGGTGCGGGGGTGGTCCAGACGTCGACACCCGGGAGCACGAGCTGGTCGACCGGTCCCCGCCGGTGCGGGGGTTCGGAGGGCGCTCATTCGTCCCCCTCCAGATCTCCCTCAAGTTCGAGGTAGGTCGCCCGGAGCCGGTCCAGGGTCTCCTGGTCCGGCTCCGCCCACAGCCCTCGGTCGGCTGCCTCCAGGAGGCGCTCGGTGATTCCCCTCAGCGCCCACGGATTGGACTTCCGCATGAAGTCCTGGTTCTCCGGGTCGAACACGTACTCCGCCGACAACTTCTCGTACATCCAGTCGTCGACCACCCCCGCCGTCGCGTCGTACCCGAACAGGTAGTCCACGGTCGCGGCCATCTCGAACGCGCCCTTGTAGCCGTGGCGCCGCATCGCCGCCATCCAGCGCGGGTTGACCACCCGCGCGCGGAAGACGCGGTGGGTCTCCTCGCCGAGGGTGCGGGTCTTGATCTGGTCGGGGGTGGCCGAGTCGCCCACGTACGCCTCGGGGGACTCACCCGTCAGATGGCGGACCATGGCGACCATGCCGCCGTGGTACTGGAAGTAGTCGTCGGCATCATGGATGTCATGTTCTCTGGTATCCACGTTCTTCGCCGCCACCGCGATCCGCCGGAACGCCGTCTCCATGTCGCCCCGCGCCGCGCGCCCGTCGAGCCCGCGCCCGTACGCATAGCCGCCCCACACCGCGTACACCTCGGCCAGGTCCGCGTCCGAGCGCCAGTTGCGCGCGTCGATCAGCGGCAGCAGGCCCGCCCCGTACGCCCCCGGCTTGGAGCCGAAGATACGGGCCGTGGCGCGGCGGCGGTCGCCGTGCTCGGCGGTGTCCTCGTCGGCGTGCGCCCGTACGTAGTTGGCGTCGGCAGGCTCGTCCAGCTCCGCCACCGTCCGCACCGCGTCGTCGATCAGGCCGACCACGTGCGGGAACGCGTCCCGGAAGAAGCCGGAGATGCGGACGGTCACATCGATGCGGGGACGGCCCAGCTCCGCGGCCGGGACCACCTCGAAGCCGGTGACGCGCCGGGACGCGTCGTCCCACACCGGGCGGCAGCCGAGCAGCGCCAGGATCTCCGCGATGTCATCGCCCTGGGTGCGCATCGCGGAGGTGCCCCAGACCGTGAGGCCCACGGACTTGGGGTACTCGCCGTTGTCCGCGAGGTAGCGCTGGAGCAGCGAGTCCGCCAGCGACTGGCCGACCTCCCAACTCAGCCTGGACGGAATGGCCTTGGGGTCGACCGAGTAGAAGTTGCGGCCGGTCGGCAGGACGTTGACCAGGCCCCGGGTGGGTGAGCCGGACGGGCCCGCCGGGACGTAGCCGCCGTCCAGCGCCCGCAGGATGTGGGTGATCTCGTCCGTCGTACGGGCCAGGCGCGGCACCACTTCGCGGCAGGCGAAGTCGAGGACCGCGATGGCCGGGGCGAGTTCGGCGCGCAGGACCTCGGTCACCAGCGGGCCGCACGCGGCCGCGTCCCAGCCGCGCTCCTCCATGCCCTCCGCCAGGCGGCGGCACAGCTGCTCCAGGAGGTCGATCGTGTCGGCCGCCGTACGGGCGGGGCCCTCGACCAGGTCCGTGAGCTCCACCGGCACCTTCACCGGTGTGCCCGGCTCGGCGAGCAGTTCCTTCTCCACGAGGCCGAAGTGCTCGGCCAGCGACGCGCGCAGGCCGGGCAGCGCGTTGGCCTGGCCGCCCCACACCTGAGAGGCGCGCAGCACCGCGAGCACCAGGTTGACCCGGGGCTCGGCCTCGGGGCCGCCGCCGAGGATGTGGAGGCCGTCGCGGATCTGGACGTCCTTGATCTCGCAGAGATAGCCGTCGATGTGCATGACGAACTCATCGAAGTCGCCGTCGTCCGGCTGCTCGGCGATGTGCAGGTCGTGGTGGAGCTCGGCGGCCTTCACCAGCGTCCAGATCTGGGCGCGCACGGCCGGGGCCTTCGTCGGGTCGAGGTCGCTCACCAGCGCGTACTCGTCGAGGAGTTGCTCCAGTTTGGCAAGGTCGCCATACGTGTCGGCGCGGGCCATCGGCGGGACCAGGTGGTCCACGACCGTGGCGTGGCCGCGCCGCTTGGCCTGGGTGCCCTCGCCGGGGTCGTTGACGATGAACGGGTAGACCAGCGGCAGCTCGCCCAGGACCGCGTCCGGGCCGCAGCCGGAGGACAGGCCGAGGCCCTTGCCGGGCAGCCACTCCATGGTGCCGTGCTTGCCCATGTGGACGATCGCGTCGGCGCCGAAGCTGTTTTCCAGCCAGCGGTAGGCAGCCATGTAGTGGTGCGACGGGGGCATGTCGGGGTCGTGGTAGATCGCGATGGGGTTCTCGCCGAAGCCGCGCGGCGGCTGGATCATCACGACGACGTTGCCGAACTGGAGGGAGGCGAGCACGATCTCGTCGCCGTCCACGTACAGCTGGCCCGGGGGCTCGCCCCAGTGCTCCAGCATGCTGTCGCGCAGCTCCGGCTCCAGCTTCTCGAACCAGGCGCGGTAGTCGGCGAGCGGCACGCGCGCGGGGGCGGCCGCCAGCTGCTCCTCGGTGAGCCACTCCACGTCGTGGCCGCCCGCGTTGATCAGGCGGTGGATCAGCTCGTCGCCGTTGTCCGGGTGGCCCTCCACCACGTAACCGGCATCGCGCAGCGCGTCCAGGACGCGCACGGCGGAGGCGGGCGTGTCCAGGCCCACCGCGTTGCCGACGCGGGAGTGCTTGGTCGGGTACGCGGTGAAGACCAGGGCCAGCTTCTTCTCCGCGTTCGGCTTGTGCTTCAGCCGGGCGTGGCGCACCGCGATTCCGGCGACCCGGGAGGCCCGCTCGGGGTCGGCGACGTAGACCGGCACGTCGTCCGGGCCCTGCTCCTTGAAGGAGAAGGGGACGGTGATCAGCCGGCCGTCGAACTCGGGGATGGCGACCTGCATCGCCGCGTCCATGGGGGAGAGCGCCGCGTCCGAGGCCTCCCATGCCGCCTTGGACGAGGTGAGGCAGAGCCCTTGCAGCACCGGGACGTTCAGGTCGGCCAGGGCGCCGATGTCCCACGCCTCCTCGTCGCCGCCCGCGCTGGCCTGCGAGGCCGTGGTGCCGCCCGCCGCCAGGACGGTGGCGATCAGCGCGTCCGCCCGGCTCAGCGTCTCGTACAGCGCGGGCTCGGCGCCGCGCAGCGAACCCACGTACACGGCAAGGGCGTTGGCGCCCTGGGCCTCGATGCGGTCGCAGAGGACGTCGACGAACGCGGTGTTGCCGGAGAGCTCGTGGGCGCGGTAGAAGAGCACGCCCACGGTGGGGCGGCCCTCCACGTACGCGCGCGTGCCGTGCACGCCCCACTCCGGCATCTTCTCCGGCTCGGCGAAGCCCACGCCGGTCAGGAGTACGGTGTCGGAGAGGAAGCGGGCGAGCTCCACCAGGTTGCCCGGTCCGCCCTCGACCAGATAGCGCAGGGCCTCGGCGACCACACCGGCCGGGACCGACGACTCGGCCATCAGCTCCGCGTCCGGCACGGACTCGCCGCCGAGCAGCACGGTCGGGATGCCGGACGCCTTCAGCGCCGCAAGCCCGTCCTCCCAGGCGCGCTTGCCGCCCAGGAGGCGCACGACGGCCACGGACGCGCCCTCGATCAGTGTGGGCAGCTCCTCGGCCACGTCGATACGGGTCGGGTTGCCGATCCGGAAGGGCGCCCCGGAGGCCCGGGCCGCCAGCAGATCCGTGTCGGCGGTCGACAACAACAGCACAGTGCTCATGCGGGTGCTCCAGGTGCGATGAAGGGAAGTCCTGCGGGCGCGCCCTGCTCGATGAGCCGCATGAGCGCGTCCGTGTCCGCGTGTTCTTCGATGAGGTCGCCGAGGCGGTCCAGCTGCTCTTCGCGCAGCGCGCCGAACGACGTGTCCGGGGCGGGCACGAAACGCCGTCCGGCGGCGCTCGCCACCCGCTCCAGGAACCGTCGTCTGAATCCGTCGCTCTCAAGTGACCCGTGCCAGTGCGTGCCCCAGACCGCACCGACCCGGCATCCGTCCAAGAAGGCTTCCCCGCCCAGCACTTGAGCGACGCCGTGGTGGATCTCGTATCCCTCCACGTGCTCGCCCAGCGCCTCGCCGGTCGGCCGTGCAAGTGTCTTCTCGGCCGCGAACCGCACCCGTACGGGCAGCAGTCCGAGCCCCGCCACGGAACCCGCCCGTGACTCGACCTCGTCCTCGATGTGCTCTCCGAGCACCTGGAACCCGCCGCAGATCCCCAGCACCGGACGCCCCTCGGCCGCCCTGCGCGCCAGCTCCCGCGCCAGTCCCCGTTCCCTCAGCCATTCCAACGCCCGGACCGTGCCCCGGGTTCCCGGCACGACGACCAGATCCGCGTCGGCCAGTTCCTCGGGCCGGTCCACGAACCGTACGATCACGCCCGGTTCGGCGGCGAGGGCGTCCACGTCCGTGAAGTTGGACATCAGAGGGACCGCGCAGACCGCGACCCGCAGCACGTCGTCGCCCACCGGCGGCGCCACCACGGACTCGCGCACGGCGCCGCGCAAGGAGACCCTCCCCCGAGCTCTCGAACTCCCTCGAGCAGGGGGGACCCCCATCCCGTCCTCCTCGTCGATGCCGAGCCCGTGCGCGAACGGCAGGATCCCGTACGTGTGGCGTCCGGTGAGCCCGCGCAGCATGTCGATGCCGGGTTCGAGGAGCGAGACGTCGCCCCGGAACTTGTTGACGATGTACCCGGCGACCAGCGCCTGGTCCTCGGGGCTCAGCAGCGCCGTCGTACCGAAGAACGAGGCGAACACCCCGCCCCGGTCGATGTCGCCGACCACCACCACCGGAAGCTTCGCGGCGCGCGCGATGCCCATGTTGACGATGTCCGTGCGCCGCAGATTGATCTCGGCCGGACTGCCCGCCCCCTCGCAGATCACGGCGTCATACGTGCCCCGCAGCCGCTCCAGACAGTCCACGACGGTGCCGAGAAGCGCTTCCTGGCGTCCGCCGTGGTAGCCGCTGGCGCTCAGCTCGCCCACCGGCCTGCCCATCAGTACGACCTGGCTCGACCGGTCGCTCCCCGGCTTGAGCAGCACGGGGTTCATCAGCGCGGACGGCTCGACGCGCGCCGCCTGCGCCTGCATCGCCTGCGCGCGCCCGATCTCGGCGCCCTCGCGCGTGACGAACGAGTTGAGGGACATGTTCTGCCCCTTGAAGGGCGCGACCTTCACGCCCTGGCGCACCAGCCACCGGCAGATCCCGGCGGTGACGACGCTCTTCCCGGCGTCCGATGTGGTGCCCGCGACCAGCAGTCCGCCGCTCATGTACGTACCTTCCTCACCGCGATCGCCACAGCCAGCGCCAGCCAGCCCACCCGGCGCGACAGCCGCACCGCCCGCTCGATGTCCGGGACTTCCACCGCCCGGCCGCCCCCGTTCAGGACGGGCCGGTGCTCGACACGGCCGCCGTACGAGAGGGTGCCGCCGAGCCGTACGCCAAGCGCGCCCGCGAACGACGCCTCGACGGGACCGGCGTTGGGGCTCGGGTGCTTGCGGGCGTGGGGGGGGGGGGGGGGGGGGGGGGGGGGGGGGGGGGGGGGGGGGGGGGGGGGGGGGGGGGGGGGGGGGGGGGGGGGGGGGGGGGGGGGGGGG